>NZ_LR962863.1:315280-630560 GCF_900458895.1 Staphylococcus schleiferi | reverse complement strand
ATTGACAAGTGCATTTAAAATTGCCCAGTCACCGACAGCATCCGAACCGTCTTTCATTGACTCTGTTTCTCTATTTGGCGAGGCAACTGAGCCCGAATCTAAATGGTCACGTCCAATAACAATTGGTGCTGAAATTTCACCTTTACGCACAAGATCATTTAATGCCAGTCCCATTTTCGCACGTTCGCCGTAACCTAACCATGCAATTCTTGATGGTAAACCTTGAAAAGCAATTTTCTCAGTTGCCATATCTAACCAGCGCATGAGTTTTTCATCTTCAGGGAAAAGCTCGCGCATCAATTGGTCTGCACGCTCAATATCTTTAGGGTCACCAGACAAGGCTGCAAAACGGAAAGGCCCTTTTCCTTCACAGAAGAGCGGTCGAATATAAGCTGGGACAAAGCCAGGAAAGTCGAATGCATTTTCAAGCCCTTGGTCATAGGCAACTTGACGAATATTATTGCCATAATCAAAAGCGACCGCACCTTTTTCTTGAAATGCCAACATGGCTTCCACATGTTTTTTCATTGACTGTTGTGATTTTTGTACATAAGTTTCAGGATCACTTTCTCTCAACTGTTCCGCTTCTTCTAAAGAATAGCCTTCTGGAATATAGCCATTCAACGGGTCATGGGCTGACGTTTGATCCGTAATAATATCAATTTTAAAGTTTCGTTTTAATATTTCATGATGAACTTCAGCTGCATTTCCAACAAGCCCTATAGCTAAAGCTTCACCATTTTGTTTGGCTTTTTCAGCTTTTTCGAGCGCTTCATCTAAAGAATCAGTAATGATATCACAATATTTTGTATCAATCCGTTTATGAATACGTGAAGGGTCAACGTCTACGCCAATCACAACCCCTTCGTTCATCGTAACAGCAAGTGGTTGTGCACCACCCATGCCCCCTAATCCAGCTGTTAATGTAATTGTTCCTTTTAATGAGCCATTAAAATGCTGCTTGGCTAATTCTGCAAATGTTTCGTATGTCCCTTGAACAATCCCTTGTGAGCCGATATATATCCAACTTCCCGCAGTCATTTGGCCATACATCATTAAGCCTTTGCGATCCAATTCATGGAAGTGATCCCAATTGGCCCATTTCGGTACGAGTACAGAATTTGAAATTAAAACGCGCGGTGCTTCTTCATGTGTTTTAAAAACTGCAACGGGTTTACCTGATTGAACGAGCATCGTCTCATCTTTTTCTAATCGTCTTAACGTTTTAACTATTGCATCAAAACTTTCCCAGTTTCTTGCTGCTTTTCCGATGCCCCCGTATACAACGAGTTTGTCAGGGTGTTCTGCAACTTCTGGATCTAAATTATTATAGAGCATGCGTAAGACAGCCTCTTGTTCCCAACCTTTACATTCGATTTCCAATCCTTTTTTCGCTTTAACTTCTCTAGCCATAATGCATCTCTCCTTTGATTAAAATAGAACTAAACTTAATGGAATCGTGATTAACAATGTGAGTGTGACACGGATAAACCATATACACACAAGTTGCCAAATTGGCACTTTAATTTCTGTCGCTAAAATACACGGCACTAACGCTGAAAAGAAAATAATAGCGGATACACTCGTAATCCCTACAACAAATTTCACTTGTAAAGTGGTATTAACGACAAGTAATGAAGGTAAAAACATTTCGATAATTGAGATTGCAGATGCTTTTGCCAGTAAAGCTTGATCTGCAATAGGAAATAGATATACAAATGGATAAAAAATGTAACTTAAAATATCAATGACAGGTGTGAAATTAGCGAGCAATAAACCAACAAAACCAATCGATAAAATTGAAGGCAAAATCGCGATCGTCATTTCTAATCCATCTTTAAAATTCAGCCATACATTTTTTACAAGAGGAAGTGCTTCGTGTGATTGCTTTTTAACTTCCATCCATGCACTTTTCCAACGGCTCCCTTCAACAACGACTTCTTGATAGCCTTCTTGATTGTTGTAATACGCTGTAGAAGCTTTCGAAATCGGTGGTAAATGTGCCGAAATTGCTGTAACGACAAAAGTAATTACTAAGCAACTCCAAAAATAAAGATTCCAATGCGGAATCAGATCGAGCGTACGGGCCACAATTATCATAAAAGTAGCAGAAACGGTAGAGAATCCTGTCGCTATAATTAAAGCTTCTTTATAGTTGTATACCCCTTTTTTATACACACGATTTGTAATTAATAGCCCAAGTGAATAACTGCCTACAAAGGACGCGACTGCATCTATAGCTGATTGACCGGGCGTCTTAAAATAGTGGCCTCATAATCGGTTGCATTAAAATGCCAATAAATTCTAACAAGCCATAGCCAACTAATAGCGATAATGCAATTGCACCGACAGGTATTAAGACACTGAGCGGCAACATGAGTTTTTCAAATAAAAATGGTCCATAGTCTTTTTGAAACAATAAGGCTGGACCTATTTTAAAGACATACATCACACCGATGACTGCACCTAAAACTTTAAACAATACAATGACAAAGTCAGTCACTGATTTTTTGTATTCTTTCCTCATAATAGGAAGCAATGCCCCGATTATAATCATTAACAATGCGATATACGGCATCCATTGATGCAGTCCCGATCGAATCGCAAGGTGAACATGGTCGACAATTATCGTTTTTTCACCATGCCATTGAATTGGAACAAAAAAGCAAACGACACCAATCAAGCTATAGACCCAAAAGCGCCACATCTGTTTGCCTTTTAGCACTTGTTTTTGTTCTCCCATTACAGTTCCCCCTTTAAAATCGTGATGTTATTCTCTTTGTTTCATTCAAATCATCTCCAATTGTGATATGCGAGTGCCAATGTTTTTTCAATTCTTACTATTCTCATTGTAATATGGTAAGCTATCAATAACTAATATAAATAAACTAATTATCTATAACCACAAACTATAAATAAGAGGGAACGATATGAAGATTGTACAATTGGAATATTTTATTGAAGTTGTAAACCAAAATAGTTTTACTAAAGCCGCACATATTTTACACATTAGCCAGCCTTCACTGACTGCGACAATTAAAAAAATGGAGAACGACTTAGGTTATCCATTGTTAAAAAGGACAACGAAATCGATCTCCATTACTGAAAAAGGGATTCAGTTTTATAATGAGGCCATTGAACTCGTCAAACACTATCATCAAACGATAGAGAAAATGTATGATTTAAAAATGAGCCAAACCCCTAAAATTAAAATGGCCATCATTGAATCAGCTGCACGTTGGGTTGCCAATGTGATACGCCAGCATCAAACGATACATCCCGAGCAACATTACCAAATCACAGAAATATTAGATCCACACGTACTGACACAAAAATTAATTAACTTTGATATCCATATCGGATTATCCAATGATGAGATACGACATGATGACATTATTTCTTTGCCACTTTACAAGGAAGACTATGTCGTGCTCGCGCCTAAAGACGCATTTACACCTCAAAAATCCATTTCAATTAAAAAATTACCATTAATTGTGCCCAATAAGAAATATCAAGTTCGTAAACATATTGATGATTATTTTACACGTCTTGAAGAGCGAGCTAATATTATTATGGAAGTCGACCGCTTTGAAGCAGCGACCAATTTTGTACATCAAGGCATGGGTTATGCGGTAATACCACGTATGTACTACCAGTCTTACTCTACACATGATTTACGCGCAATTCGAATTCGCCCAAGTATCGAACGAACGATATATTTAAATTACTTAAAAAAACGCCAATACAGTCCACATATATTAGATCTTGTGCAATCTTGTCGTCAATACTGGGATATGGGATAACACGAATATCATCGGTTACACATGCATCGTTTAGCTCACATCATTTTCTCATCATGCAACCTACATTGTCATTTTATGAAGCGGAACAATGAATAAAATGTGATAATAAATGTGCAACGAGTTTAGCTGTGCGTTGATCAACATCATACTTTGGATTGGTTTCCGCAATACTCACTGATGTCACTTTAGGCGATTCTAAAATACGTCTCGCTAAATCTAATACCGTATAAGGTGTCAATCCAAGCACTGCAGCAGCACTCACACCGGGTGCAAAGGCACTATCAACGACATCCATGCAAATCGTAAACAAAATCACATCATGTGCATTAATAAAGTGATCAATTTTATCCTTCACGGGTGGCCCGATTTGACCGACAAGCTCCTCAGCTAAAACGTACGCTGTATCCGTCTCTTCTGCGTAATCAAACAACGCTTGTGTATTTGGAGGGCGTTGGATACCTAAAACAAAATAATCTAAGTTTTCGTCCTCAGTTAACATTTGTCTAAAGCTTGTACCAGAAGTTGAGTGCGCCTCATAGCGGTTATCAAAATGTGCATCAATGTTAATGACACCTATAGATTGATCAGGATAGGCTGCACGGACACCTAAATACTGTGCATATGCGATGTCATGGCCGCCTCCCAATAAAAATGTTCTTTGATGCTGTTGGAGTAATTGGTGTACATAATGCCCGAACTTTTGTTGTGAAGCGAATAATGTATCAGCGGAATGGGTCCAATTGCCATAATCCACTATGTTTAATGACGTCGATGCAGGCAATCCTGCAAATGCACGTTTAATCGCATCAGGTCCATCTTTAGCACCGACACGACCTTGGTTCAGCCGGACACCTTCATCAATGGCATAACCGAATAAAGCAACGTCTGCTTGTTGTTGTGCAACCTCTTCAATATGAGCTAACTGGATGGTTTGAAATTGACGAAATGCGCGCTGATCCGTTTCACTATCTAAGCGACCTGTCCACAATTCTTGATTTGGCTTTTGATACATAAGAACCCCCTCTTTCGTACGAGACTTCAATAAGGTTGTCCCATCTCAGCAAAAATTGAAATAGCATGCTTGGTGACAAGCACATATTCGTGTTAAGTAGCGACTACGCTTGAATCGTTTGACCTGCTGTAATAGATGAGACACCCCTACGTCATAATTTTCTACAATTCTATGCTACTATTTTTACCCTTGAAAATACAAAGAAAACGTTAACAAATGGGAAGCGTCATAAATCAATGAAGATATTCCTTTTGATATTTGAGTCGGTAAAGACACGATTGAACGTATCATGTGAGGTTTATATTACACGATAAAATCTGTAACAATTTTCTTAACTTATATTACAATTCAATGATATTTGACTGTTAATAATTTATTTCTTTACAATATATGTTTATAATGAACGTTAGATTCTATGACTTGATCGTCGTCCTTTCTTGCGTTGTAATTCATTGCAGCATATGTTGATGGGACACCCTCATGCATACGAACCTCATTAGCTACGTTTAATATGGAGGATTTTTTATGAATCGAACGCGTATTTCAGGCTTCCAATGGGCAATGACCATCTTTGTGTTTTTTATTTTTGCATATGCAAGCCCCTTGATTTTACAAGACTTCCAGAAAGCATCTGGTTTCAAGCCGTTTGTATTTGCATTAAATAGCTTAGGTCCATTTATTGCCGCGGTATTATGTATCATTATATTTAAAAATAAAAAAGAACAACTTGGTGGATTAAAGTTAGGGATTAATTTAAAAGTTATTGAAAGAATTTTATTAGCACTGACTTTACCTTTAATTATTTTTATCATCGGTATGTATAGTTTTAATACATATGCGGATAGTTTTATCTTATTACAGTCTAAAGACTTGTCTGAGACGATCTGGACTATTTTAATCGGCCATCTTCTTATGGCATTCTTTATCGAGTTTGGTTTTCGTTCTTATCTATTAAATATTGTCGAAGCAAAATTGCCACACTTCTTTGCGAACATCGTTGTCAGTGTCCTTTATTTAGTATGGGATGTGAACACTGCATTTGGATCAACCTATACTTTATTCAGTGCACTCTACGTTTTCTCATTCTCAATGATAGCAGGCGAACTTGTTAGAGGGACAGGCGGGCGTTCAATTTATATCGCTACGCTATTCCATGCAGCCATGTCCTTTGCTAGAGTCTTTTTCTTTAGTGAAGAAATTGGAGATGTTTTCTCTATGAAAGTCCTTGCTTATTCTACAGCAAGTGTTGCAGCTGTCGTTGTCGTATTAGGTCTCATCATGCGTCTCTTTACACCACGTCATAAAGGCGAAGATGACGATACACCATTGATGTTCGATACATCTCAAGAGGAAGAAGATAATCCACTTGAAGAACATTATGAAACAGAAACAGCAGCGGAACCAAAGCCAACAACAAAAAGTTCTGATGCGCCAAATACAAGCGTGCAACCAGAACAACAAAATGACGCAAATGTTGACGAAGAATTAACGTCTAAAGAACAAATCAAAGATGAAGAAAAACAAACGAACGAAACAAATCAATCTATTCAAGAGCGTGAGGCGACATCATCGGATACAGCCGATGAAGAAAAAGTAAATATTGAAAATACGGATAATGAGGTTCAATCATCTGCAGAAACAACGACAGATGAAAACGACGTGACAAAAACGTCAAAACATGAGGACAAAACAGATTGATATTATAAATAAAAAGTAGCCGGTCAACGACCGCGCTACTTTTTTATTTGTTCGGAGTGATGAATCACTTTTAAGCCTTCATCTGTTCCAACGATGGCTTCTTCAACAGTGTCTAAGAAATAGCCTGTTTCTAATATGCCAACAAGGTGAATTAAGTATTCATGAAATACATACGGATCAATGCTTTGATTTAGCGTACAATCTAAAATATAGTTCCCATTATCTGTAATAAAGGGAATATCACCAATCATTCGTCGTATCACTTTAACGTCAAATGCTTGTTCAATGGTACGAATCAACTGACGCCAGTTGAAAGCATCCACTTCAACAGGGAGCTTAAACGTTTGTCCTAAATAATCAACTAACTTTGTTTGATCCGCAATAACGATAAATCGTTCCGCAAAAGTATCGATGACCTTTTCTCGAAACAGCGCCCCACCGCCGCCTTTAATTAAGTTCAAGTTCGGATCAATTTCATCTGCACCATCTATCGCGATATCGATATGCGTCACATCATTCACATCAACAATTGGAATATCTAATGACTTCGCTTGTAGTGCTGTACGTTCTGAAGTACATACGCCTTTAATTTGATACCCCTTTTCATGGATGAGTTGCGCAATTTTCGGAACGAGTAATTCGATTGTACTTCCTGTTCCAATGCCCACCGTCATGCCATCTTCAATACGACTTGTCGCTTCATCTAGTGTCATTTGTTTTAGTTGCTTAATGCCCATTGTCGCACTCCTTTTTTATGACTTATGTATCTGTCTTTATTGTACAATATTCATCTGAAAAAGCCATGACGAATCAACCGAATTACGTTAAAATAAACCTTAAATATGAGGAGGAAGCAAAATGAAATATCAAATCCATGCCATCTCAACGGGAAAAATAGAATCTTTACAATATCGAAACGATCGACCTATGAAAAGTGCACTTAACAAAAAGCCTATTCAAGATAAGGTATGGCTATCTCAAACAGGTTTAATCACAGACGAACAAGAATATAAAGACCATGGCGGACCTGATAAAGCACTCTGTTTATACAGTTATTCTCATTATGATATGTGGAAAGAGGTTATTCAGCCCTTACCTGATTATGCTTTATTTGGCGAAAATCTTACTGTACATCATGTAGATGAGACGACATTATTTTTTGGTGATCAATACCAACTTGGAGAAGCACGTATCGAAGTCTCTGAAATACGTGAACCTTGTTGGAAAATCCAAAGTAAATATGGTTATCCTCACCTTGTTAAAGATATGACGTCTTCTGGAAAAACAGGCTGTTACTTCCGCGTCTTACAAGAAGGCTATGTTTCTCCAAATGATGACTTGCAACTTATAAAAAGTGCGCCTGAAGCAACAAGACTTTCTGTTCAAGAACTCAATGATATTTATTATAACGATAGAAGAAATAAAGACCGCCTCGCATATGCGATTCAAAATCCATTTCTTACACAAAAGCGCAGACAAAAACTTGAAAAAATGCTTGCACGCCTCTAGCTTTATGGATGCAAAAAAAGCAGGCTGACATTTGTCACCCTACTATGTATCGACTTTAATTGGCATTGAAACAGGAAACTAGGTATTGAAGTCTTTGGCTTCAAAGATAAAGACCTGTTCAACAGGCTCATTGAAAATACGCGCAATCTTTACCGCTGTCAAAATAGAGGGCATAAAATCATTGCGCTCTATTAATGACACGGTTTGACGAGAGATACCCGCCTTTTCGGCTAATTGTGTCTGATTATAGCCGTCTCTTGCACGTAATTCTTTCAAACGATTGCGCATCGCATCATCTCCTCAAATAAAAGTAAAAGTTGGGATGAAACTATAAATTTGATATAAGATGCATTTTACACCTTTAACAAGGCAGAAATAAAGATAAAAGCAAACTGCTACCAATGCCTTTTTATTTTCCACATACAAATGGTCTTTTGTACGATTCTTAAACAGAAATAGGAGGCGGAAAACTTCATATCCTCTCTTCCAACATCCTTAAACCTACCCCACACTTACCTGAATTCACAATGCATTTAACAATTGGATAATCTTTGGATTTGAAATGCCGTTTTAGAATAAAAAGGTGTATTGGCTTTCAAAATCGAATAGGCCTTAGGACCTAATAACTGTATATCATTCGGTAAGCTTTGCGTTTCGACTGTAATACCTGAATGAGGCTTAAAAATATTCATATGGCTTTTCCAATTTTCAGAGTCATTTAGCGTATAAAGCACAACTTGAGGCGCATCTGTTGAGACATGCAAAGCAAGGTCATCATTTGAAATCGATAGTTGACCCTCCGCCACTTCAAAAGGATGATCTAAACCTCTCTTCGCATTCACTTGTTGCTGGATGCTCTCCTTTGTAGTATTAAAAAGTTGTGCTAACTGAATCTGATTCGAACCCATTTCTTCGACGAGATCAATCGGAGTTAGCCTAGGCATGCCTGTTTCATCTAAAGGATACATTGCTAATCGATCACTTGCAATCACATGGTTATCCACCACATTGCTATCTCGATTTAAATTAAAATACACATGATTCATTGGATTAAATAGTGTATCTGCATCTGATTGTGCTTCATACTCAATTGTCCATGTTTCCGATGTATCATACGTAAAAGTCACTTTTACATCTATATTTCCCGGGTAATGATCTTCTTCTTGTCGCATTTGTGTGGTAAAGACAACTTGCACCTTTTCTGAAAGATCCTCTTTAATGATTTGATAATCAAACAGCCGATCTGACAGACCATGATGTCCACCATGTAAATGATGTGGCGAATCATTTTGTTCAAGAGTATAGGTTTTGCCTTCCAATTCAAATTGACCGTTTGCTATGCGACCGCCGACTCTTCCAACTGTTGCACCAAAATAAAAAGGATGATGAGGATAAAATTCATCAGCTTCAACTTCGTTCCCTAAAACAATATTATTGTCACCAATTCTCCAGCTAACAATACGTGCACCGTAATTCATGAATACAATTTTACTTTTGTTATTTTCTATTTTGATGAGTTCAATACCATTAGATTGTTGTTCAATATTAATAAACATTTTTACACTGTACTCCTTTACACTGCTCCCAAAGTTTATCCCCTAGTTGGTAATACCATTATGAGCACCCCTATGATACAGATGGCACCACCAATCAAATCAAACTTGTCCGGCGGTTCTTTATCAATCCAATATGACCATAAAAGGCTCATAACGATAAAGACACCCCCATACGCTGCATATACACGTCCAAAAGTTGGAAAGGTTTGAAATGTCGCAATCACACCATATAAAATGAGTACGACACCACCGGTGAATCCAAACATGAATGGTCGCTCTGCGCGTAGCCATAGCCATATGAGATAACCGCCACCGATTTCACATAATCCTGCTATGATAAAAATCACTGTGGAATACACAAAACTCACATCTTCACCTCATATATTTTACTCTATTCTAACAGTATACTACAAAATATAAATGATAAGACAATCACGCTTACATAAAGTAAAAATGACTTGCGGCCATCACCGATAAAAAGGTAACTGAATTCCTAAAACAGTAGTGTCTGTTTACGAAACCCGTTACCTTAATTTTATTCATCATTTTGACGTCTTTTTAAGATTGGTTTTGGCGTTGAAAAGCGCGTTTTAAAACATTGACCCATCCTTTTTCAAACGATAAAACCGAATTTTTATATGTTTTTGCAGCAATAATAAATAACACAATAATCAGCACAATGTGAATGATTACTGCAATAATACCTTCTATCGTTGAGACATTGGATAAGGATAAGCGAGAGAATGTCACAAACGGTGAGAAGAACGGTACATAACTCGTAATTTTGATAAATAAATTGTCTGGATTAAGCGCACCAAAATAACCTGAGTAAAATGCACCCATTATTAATAAAGTCATTGGCATTAATGATTGTGCCATATCTTCTATTCTAGACGTTAAGTTACCTAAAATAGCAGCTAAGATAACATAACTAAAGATGCCAAGAATCAAGAAAATCAATCCGAAAATAATTAAGCGAACGATATGAGGTGTAAATTCTACAGATATCGAGTCAAATGTATGTTTTAAATCAAATATAAAATAACAAGCGACGACAGTGATAAAGAGTGCTAAAACTTGAGTGAATGCCACAGCTAATACAGCTAAAATCTTGGCTAAGATATGATGCACAGGACTGACACTCGTAATAATCATTTCGGAAACACGCGATGTTTTTTCTGTCGCTACTTCCATCGCTATTTGTTGTGCATAGTTAATTGTAATAAAAAACATTAGAAATGTTCCTGCCATTACAATTGCTTTACTAAAACCTTCTTCTTCAGAACTTAAATTTTGATCTGCTTGACCTTCTTTTTGAACAATTTGGCTTTTAACATTACTATGTGCTTGTAACTTTTGTAAATCTTGTCCTTGAAGTCCAAGATCTTGTGCAACCTTTTGCACTTGTAGTTGAGTCAAAACAGATTGTAATGTCGATTTATCTTTATCTGAAGGTGTATCGTGGCTTAAAATAGTTCCATTGAGTTCATGTGTCTTCGTTTCATTAATAATGAAAGCTTGATCAATATCTTCCTTTTTTAATTTCTGCTTTGCTTGTTTTTCTGATACATGTTCAAACTTCGTGTCTTCATTAACAATCGAATATTGCTTTTTGACTTGTTGATACAAATTTTTATCCTGCGTTACGATTGCAATACGGTCTTCTCCACCGTCAAACAGTTTAATGATTTTATCCACATTCGCTAAACCGATGATGAGTAAAATCATGATGACCGTCGTCGTGATAAAAGATCTAGATCTCAACTTCTTTTGGTATGTGATTTGGAAAGTCGCTAAAAATTTATGCATTTTTGTCACCTACCTTCTCTATAAAGATTTCATTAATCGTTGGTTCCATTAGTTGAAAACGTTTCGCATAACCTTTTTGTTGAACGATTTGAAATATTGCTTCTGCCACAGTTTCACTTTCAATTGTAAAATGTTTTTCTGAGCGATGGGTTTCATAATGTAAAACACCCGGAAGTTGCGCCGCTTCTGATAAGTCATAAGGCGCATCGACGACAAGACGTTGATAGCCTGCTTGATGTTTCACTTGTTGAATGTCCCCTTGTACAACCATCTGTCCACGATTTAATATGCATATATCATCGCAGAGCTCTTCGACATGTTCCATACGATGTGAGCTAAAGATAATCGTCGTCCCTTTGGCGTTAAGACCTTTTACAGCATCTTTTAACAACTCTACATTAACTGGGTCTAACCCACTAAATGGCTCATCCAAAATCAATAGTGACGGTTCATGAATCATACTTGCAAGCAATTGTACTTTCTGTTGGTTTCCTTTAGATAGCGCTTCTATTTTTTTATGACGGTTTTCTGTAATTTGAAAGCGCGCTAACCAGTAATCTAAAGCTTTTTTAATATCCGCATTTTTCATCCCTTTTAAAGTCGCTAAATATTTGAGTTCTTCTGTTACAGTCAATTTAGGATGTAATCCTCTTTCTTCTGGTAAATAGCCAATTATGTCATACATCGTCTTATCTATCTTTTTACCTTCGTATGTAATTTTGCCTTCAGTCGGTTCAGATAATCCCAAAATCATACGAAATGTCGTCGTCTTACCCGCACCATTTCGGCCTAAAAAGCCCAACATTTTACCTTTTTGAAGTTCAAACGAAATATCATCTACTGCCACAAATTGTTTGAACTTTTTCGTGACCTGCTCTACTTTTAACGTCATTGATGTAGCTCCTTTCGCTATACGATTACTTTGAATATACAAGAATTCAGTTAAAATGACAAGTATATTTGTCAAAATGACTTATTTATGTTTCATTAACGGCATTGTAGTACCCTTAAAGCATAACGTAAATTGAAGCAGTTAACCTCACTTAATGTCACTTTGTAGAAAAAAGTGTAGCCAAGATGAAGTACTGCCTTAAAAGATGTCAGCACAGCACCTCAATCTCAACTACACGGGAGCCTCTTTTCTATTTATTTAATAACCTACTAAATATGCTACAGACATTGCCACTGCACATATCACTACCCATGCAAGTATCAGTTTCCATACAAATTTAATCCACTGTGTATAGCTTATATTAGCGACTGCTAAGGCACCCATTAGAACAGCAGATGTTGGAAAGAGACTATTACTAATTGCATCACCATATTGAAAAGCTAAAACTGTAATTTGTCGATTCACCTCGAGTAAATCTGAAATTGGCACTAACAACGGCATTGTAGTTAAAGCTTGACCTGATCCAGATGGAATGAAAAAGTTGAGGAAAAATTGAAAAATGAACATCCCTATAATCGTCACAACTGATGGTAATCCTTCTAACATTGATGTCATGAAATAGACAATCGTATCGATAATCTTTCCGTTTTCTAAAATAACGATAATCCCTTTCGCAAAACCAACAATCATTGCACCAAATAAGACATTTTTCATGCCCTCTAATAAAGCGTCGAATGTACCGTTGAAGCCCAATCCAGCTACAAAGCCAGCAAGGAGTCCCGCTAACAAAAAGTTTGCACTCATTTCATTAAATGTCCAACCGAATTTAAAAATCCCAAAAATATTCAATCCAATAGCGCCAACAATGAATAATAGGCTGACGAATTGTCTACGCGAAAATGATGGAACCGCTTCTTGTTGATGACGATCCACTTCTTCCTGTTCTAATTTGTATACGATACTCTGTTCAGGCGAACGTTTCACACGTCGCGCATAGCGCATGACCACCACCATTGCGGCCAGCAGAATAAAAATATAAATGATAGAACGCAATCCCCATCCTGAGAATAGTGGGAGTTCGGCGACGCTTTGTGCAACGCCGACTGTAAATGGATTGAGCATCCCTCCAATAAAGCCACTCGCTGCACCTAAAATAACGATTGCCGCCCCCGTCAATGCATCGTAACCTAAAGTTCGTGCAATTATAATCCCGATAGGCACAAAAATAATCGTTTCTTCCGCGAGTCCAATTGAAAAACCTAAAATTGAAAACATTAACATAGTGAGCGGGATCATTAACACTTTAAACTGCCCTAATTGCGTCATCAATCGCCGAATCCCTGCTTCTATTGCACCGCTCTTATGTACAACGCCAAAAGCGCCGCCTACTAAAAAAATATAAAAAACAATTTCTCCACCACTTATTAATCCTTCTGGTACAGCACGAAAGATATCCAATAAACTTGCAGGGTGTGAAGGTAATACATGATAAGAATCAGGCACAACAACCGTCTGACTATTGACCTTTTTTCGTTCAAATGTACCCGCCGGTATCAGATAAGTCAATAGTGCAGCCACCACAATCACCATCATCAATAAAGCATACGTATGTGGCATTTTAAGTTTTTTCAGCTTGTTTTTCATGATTAAAACATCCCTCTTGTTTAAATTTTCGAAATAAACTGACTTTTATTTATATACACTTAATCCATCTGTTCTAATCATGCGCTCTGAATTAAACAAAAATGCTCAAAAATGAAATGCTTGCTTACTTCATCTCATCTTTGAGCACACTTGATTTAATATTTATAAGGATCTTGTTCTATTTGTTTTTGTTGTGATGTTTCGTATGATGTGAATGATTCCTCGTTTGAAGCATCATCTTTTAGTTCATCGTTAGGGAAGCCCTTATCATGACCGGCCTCAATATATTTAGGCGAAGGTCCATATTTATTGACTTGTTCCTTACTATCAAGCAAGGCAATAATTAAACACACAATATTTAAAATGATTGTGAGGCTAAGTAAAGTATAACCTAACCAATCTGGAATAAAATCAAAATTCAAGTTTCCAGTCACTTTTGTATCGACCCCATTGATGTTTCCTTCAGAAATATCTTCATCAGGGCTTAGGTCACTGATAATATTATAAATGATACTAACGATAAAACTAATCATTGGAATCCACATTGAAAAGCCCACATCATGAAATCTTCTGACCTGTAACGCTAAATTAGGAATAATGGTTGCTAACGCATAGAGGAATATAAGAATGACTAGAATTACACCTAAAATGGGTCCTGCTCCTGGGATAAAGAAACATAAGAATGCAATGAAAAATGTGACAACATAAATCAAAAAATTCCAAAGCGCTACCCACCAGTATTCACTTCGACGACTTCGCCCTTTGAAGTTAAAGTAATTTAACCAAAAATATTTGTAGGCCTCTACAAAGCCAACTTTCGGCGTGACGTACATGATTGATCCTCCTTGTATTTTCTCTTTTCTTCAGTGTACCATACTCTTTAATTAATGTAACAGGTCCCTTTTTCACGATGCATCTCTTTAATATATTTCCCTTCGATGTGGCTATGAGTTGGTTTTGACACGCAAGTTCGCTACAATATGAATCATCATCATATATGGAGGCACGTATTATGGATTTTATTCATCGTCCAACGATTCAAACTGCTCAAGACTTATTAGGCGTTCAATTGATTTATGAATCTGAACACCATACGCTTACAGGATATATTGTTGAAACTGAAGCTTATCTCGGCCATCAAGATCAAGCTGCACATGGTTTTCAAGGGAAGCGCACACCGAAAGTCGAATCTCTCTATCAAGAAGGTGGCACGATTTATGCGCATACGATGCACCGACAATTATTAATTAATTTTGTGACCCAAACAGCTGGTGTTCCTGAAGGCGTCCTTATCCGTGCCATTCAACCAGAGCAAGGCATCGATATTATGGAATACAATCGTGGCAAAAAAGGCTATGAATTAACGAACGGGCCGGGAAAATTAACACAAGCATTACAAATTCCGCGTGCAATAGATGGCTCCAAATTGAATATAGGCCGATTAAAAATTGATACAAAACATCGCAAATATCCAAGAGCAATTGTAGCAGGCCCTCGAATTGGCATCCCAAATAAAGGACAGTGGACGGATGAACCGCTACGTTTTACGGTTAAAGGAAACCCCTATGTGTCCCATATGCGTGCGAAAGATCGGTTACCCGCACATGAAACGTGGAAATCTTCGTAATAAAAAAGCAATGAATCTCGAACTGAAAACGCTGTTCGAAATCCATTGCTTTTTCTTTATGCTGTTTCTTTCCTACGAAACATACCGATATGAATCGAAATAATGGTACAAATAACTAAAATAATTGGATAAAACGAATATTTCAATACTTCTAAATATGTGACATGACCAAATTGTTCGGCCATTAACATACCACTATCGTGCGGTAGTACCATCAATGCACTCGCTGCAAAGATATCTAATAAGCTTGCCATTCGTTTGGGCGCAATTTTATACATTTGTCCAATTTCTTTAGCAATCGGTGCTGATATAATAATTGCGACCACATTATGCACTAATGCAGCGGATAAAAAGCCTGATAGAAAGCTCATCGCATATTCAGCGCTTTTCGGTCCATTCGCACGTTTTTTCATCGTTTCAATAATCCAATCGATACCCCCGTAATATCGAATCAACGCAACAAGTCCGGAAATTAAAAACGCGATAAGGAAAATCATAAAGGTACCTTCCATACCTTCACCTATTTTAGTAGTCCATTCAAAAACGCCAATATTTCCTCTTGCTACACCAATCACGCCTGTGAGTAAAATCCCCGAAATAAGGACGAGCATGACGTTCATTCCTGCAATAGCAGCAACCAACACAAATAAATAAGGAAGTAAATCAATAAAGTTATAACTTAAATCTTTATCAATATGTCCCGTACCACCCACAATGGCATAAATAATAAATGTAATCACCGCAGCTGGAAGTGCGATTAAAAAATTCGCTTTAAACTTGTCTTTCACTTTAGCACCGACACCTGTTGTTGCAGCGATTGTTGTATCTGAAATAATAGACAAGTTATCCCCGAAATAAGCCCCTGCAATGACAGCAGCTGCAGCGGCTGCAACATTTAAGTCAGCAGACTGTGCTACAGCAACACCAATCGGGATAAACGCCGCTTGCGTTCCCGTTGATGTCCCTAATGATGTGGCTACAAAAGCACTCATCACAAAGATACCAGGTATGAGTAAACTTGGTGGTATGACTGAAAGCCCCATATTTACCATTGCTTCTTGTCCGCCCATCGCAGAAGCAGCGCTCGCGAATCCTCCTGCTAACAATAAAATTAATCCAAGTTCAGCAATACCTGAAGAACCCGCGTTTTCAGTAAAGATCTTAATCTTTTTCGCAACTGGTGTTTTCCGATCATAACAAACCCAAGCAATAACTATGGCTATAAATATCGCAACATGCCGTGGCAATCGACTGAATGGGTCTTTAGCACCTATCGCAGTAAAATATAAACCTACCCCAATATATAAGACGAGAAAAATGATAAGGGGTAATAATGCGAGTGCACCATACTGTTTTTGACTTCTTAATTCTTGTGACATCTCTTTCTCCTTATACCTTAGTTTCACGATAAGGATTATACACCATTATTTAACTTTGACAAGTCACTTGCTTCATTACTTCTACATATTCGTTTTAAGATTATTTACTCACTATCATACAATCCAAACAAATGATGGTTTTCGTATAAAGTCGTTTTCTTAATCATCAGTTGAAAAAGTAACATAACCCGTCTTATTTTTAATAACGACCCGATGCTGTCCTTCACCAACTTGCTTATGCTTTAAGTTTTCAATATCTTCTAAATCGACATTCCCATAGCGATTTTGTATATCGAATCTCGTATTACGGGGCTGTGTTTTATAAGTGACTTCGACGCCTCCTTTTTCATTTTCAATTGTTATCGGAATATCTATTGGTACATCACTTAAATCTGTATGACCTAAACGGTTATGAATGAGTATCTCTTTATAATCTGTTGATTCGCTTTCTATAAAACCAGAACCTATTTGCGCATTCAGCGTATCGATCTGACTATGATTGATTACGATTGAGCCAGAATCTGTATCTACACTCAACTTATTGATATTTAATTGTTCGATATTCATGGCACTTTTTGCTGACTTTAATGAAAGTTCATCTAATTTCGATTTTGGAATCGTGATTAACACTTTATGACGTTCTACATCTTTAAAAGGATTGACATTAATACGAGGTTCTACTGCATCATTTCCTTTAATGTTAATATTTAATTGTTGTTGATGTTGCTTAGCTTGAATCGCATTTTTCTTGTCAGTAAACGCACCTTCAATTTTGAGTTGATTCCCAGTAGTAAATTCCACATCTTTTCCTTTAGCTTCAATATGTAGCGATTTTATTTGAGACGTATCAAACTTCTTCTCTATTTTGTCATAGTGCACTTTAGACTGTTGATTAAAAAAGGTGTAATAGATGGTACCTACAATACCAACGATAAAGAGGAGCAAGCCGACTAAAAATAAAATCTTGAGTGTCTTTTTCATGATTGATCACCTCTCTTGATCAATTGAATATTCCATTTTAAATATTTAATGACAATCAAGTAACTCCATTTCACAATAATAATGATTAAAACGACGAGCATGATACCTAAGCCAAGCCACCCTATCGCTGCAAACCAATCTGAAATTAAAACAAGGGCTGTTGTAAACTTTTGTTGATAGAACACTAAAAAAGGGGCTGCCAAGCCAATGAGTCCTACGAATGCAAGGCTGATAAGCAAACTAATGTATATCAATAATGGACCTGTAATTAAAATAAAATTAATAACGCTCAACCCTAATACAGTTATAATTGCTTGTCCCGTATTAGAAAAACCCTTGTGCTTTTCTGCTTCACCTACTGCACTTTCAGCATTAATTGCTTTCGCCATATCTTTAGGATGACCTAGCATCTTGACGATTTGTTGTTCAGTTTTGCCATCATTCAAACCTTCAATAAAATGATTTTCGTATTCTGAGACAATATCCTGTTTCTCTGTTTCAGACATATTTTTCAAATGCTCATAAAGTAAGGCTAAATATTCATTCTTTGTCATGCTTGCTCACTCTCTTCTATAAATAGTTGTACGATATCTACAAACGCACGCCATTCCGATTTTAATTGATTCAAGCGCACCAAACCTAACTCTGTTAATTCATAATATTTTCTTGCTGGTCCTTCTGTTGAAGGTTGATAATATGTCGAAAGATAACCCTCTTTCACTAAACGCCTTAATAAGGGATAAACGGTACCTTCTGCAATCATCATTCGCTTAGAAATGTTTTGCACAAGGGAGTAACCATATTGTGCCTCTCCTTTAATAATCAAAAGGACAATCATTTCTAATGCACCTTTTTTAAATTGTATATTCATCACAAAACCTCCAACTATACATCAATCAGTACTGTTTAAAGTATAATACTAAACTTAACTTACCTAAGCTATTAAACATTACAAGGTACTGATTAAAAATTAAAACACAATCTTTCAATAATGAATGGTTGTGTTTTATTTTTTGATGCTTATATTCGTTTTTTAATGTGTTAGGACAACTGGTTCATGTTTTCCATTGATCTCAATACGATGTGCAATGGTTTCATGTTCGGTTTCTATATACAAAATAAAAGGAGGATGTCCATCTTGACTAAGCGGAATATGAATTGATGTCACCTTATCTATATCAATGTCACTTTCCAATATCATACGCGCTTCGGCATCAACAAGCACAAAGGAAGGAAGCGGTGCACCATCAATATCTAAAATCTGTAATTGTAGCATCAAACCATGCTGATTGATATCTTTAATGACGATTTCATAATTCTCAATACGATCATTCGCCCGTTCTAAAATATAAAGATTTTGGCATAAATCCATTTCGAAATCTAGCTCAGCTGAATCGCTTACAACATCCATTGACTGAAAACCAGTGATTAACTCTATCTTATTATTTTGCCCATTAATCATCGCCGTCACATCGAATTCAATTACGGCTTGCGTTGTATCGACAACCCCCAAACTCATGTCATTCACTTTAATGAGAAAAAGTTGATTGATGCCTTCTATATTTAGATGATAATCTTTACTGTCATCAAAGTCTTTGATATCAAAATATTGTTGGTAACTTAACCAGTTCGTACATCCAAGTTGTTCTAAATCTAATCCGACATCCCCTGAATCATGCTGTTCCGACTTCTCCCATGTGTAAGCGACTTCTTCGTCAGTCTCAAAGCGTTTCACTGTTGACTCCCATTCACCAGCTAAAACGGTTATTGTATGATTTATATAATCCATAGAATACGAATTAAAAACATGTCGATTAATATAAGGTATATAACGTATTCTACGTGCAAGGGGTTGAGGTTGCGCCTGTCGCATTGGCTTATTCCTTAATTTTTTCATTTTCCATACACCTCTAAATAGAATATTATTTTTTATTATACAATTAATTTAACACTATAAAAGATATGAGAATATATACCAATCATCACAAATTATGGTAAAATGTTTCCATATCTTTAAGCAGAAGGTGTTGGCATGCAAATATTATGGAAAATGTTTAAAAAAGACCAATTCGAGGCACACGTTGATGAGTGTGGCATCGAAGTTGGAACGCCTCAAGGGGGTTACCAATATACTGTGTCAAAACCGGCTGTATTACATATCGTCATGGCAGGGACTGGCAGACTCATTTATCAAAATCAAACTTATATTTTAAAACCGGGTGATTTATTTCTGCTTCAACAAGGTATGGAAGTTCATTATGAATCAGAACTAAATGAGCCGTGGACTTATTATTGGGTCGGCTTTAGTGGCAAAATTGCACTAGACTATTTGAATCGAACCACTTTAAAAGAGCGTATTGTAGTCCAAAATGAAAACACGGGTGCGATTGAACATATCATTTATCGCATGTGTCATCGCTCGGTTCACTATTCGACTGAAGCATCAGATGATATCCAGCATATGCGTGACTTGTATGAACTGCTCTATCAGTTACATTTGCATTTCCCAAAACCGTTTGCTGTTGTTCAGACTGAGATTTATTCAAATGTGCGTGAAGCGATCCGCTATATCAATGACAATTATATGAAGGCCATTACGATTGCCGATGTCGCAAAGCACGTCAATGTGAGCCGAAGCTACTTGTATAAAATGTTCAAAAAACATATCGATCAATCCCCACAAAATTACTTAATCCATGTTCGGATGTATCAAGCTTCAAAACTTTTTAAAGGAACCAACTTGCAAATCCAAGAAATCGCATATCGTGTTGGTTATAAAGACCCTCTCCTTTTTTCTAAAACTTTCAAAAAACAGTTTGGCATGAGTGCAACAGCATATAGAAAATCACAACAACCTTCTGATTAATTTGAACTATTTAATAATAGTATATTGTGAGAGATTACATCCAATTTTATATTTATATAGATTTTTGCCCTTAAAAAAAGTATAATTATTTAGTATGGGGTTGAAAGCCCTTTCTATTTCATTAACTTAAAGGGGGAACGTAACAGTGATAGAGCTGAACAGTATTACAACGTTGTTTGTTGCGTGTCTATTGCTTATTATTGGTCAAGCAATCGTCAATAAAGTTGCACTTTTTAATCGATTAAGCATCCCTTCACCCGTAATCGGTGGACTGATTTTTGCGATTATATCTGCGATTCTTTCTTCAACAGGTGTGCTTCATATTAAATTAGACGGTGACTTTTTCAGAGACTTTTTTATGCTTGCCTTTTTTACAACAATTGGTTTAGGCGCTTCATTCAAGTTATTAAAACTGGGTGGAAAAGTATTAATCGTCTATTGGATTTTATGTGGTGTGCTTGCGACATTCCAAAATATCATTGGGGTTTCAATGGCAAAAGTTTTACATATTGATCCTTTACTCGGGTTAACTGCCGGTGCCATGTCAATGGAAGGTGGACATGGGAATGCCACTGCATATGGTCAAACAATTCAAAGTTATGGTATTGACTCAGCTGTAACGGCAGCATTAGCGGCGGCAACACTGGGTCTTGTTGCTGGTGGCTTAATGGGTGGCCCCGTTGTGCGTTACCTTATAAAAAAACACGATTTAGCACCTGCACATACAGAAGAAACACAAAAAGATTATTCAGAAATCGACATTAATCGTCGCTTACATAAAAACTTTTCTATTAACGAAGTCTTTTTCATTCAAATGACGGTCATCCTATTTTGTATGGGATTAGGGACATTTTTAGGCAAAGCATTTAGTGAATGGTCAGGCTTGAATATTCCATTATATGTTGCGTCTATGTTTATCGCTGTCATCATCCGTAACATTTCAGAGTATACGAACTTAAATTTAATTGATTTAAAACTGACAAATCAAATTGGCGATATTTCATTGAGTGTGTTTTTATCCATCGCGTTAATGAGCATCAAACTCACGGATGTGTATCATCTTGCACTACCGCTTATTGTTATTGTCATTTGTCAGGTTATTTTCGTAGCGCTCTTTTCTATCTTTGTTGTCTTCCGTTGTCTCGGTAAAGACTATGATGCTGCCGTCATGATTGGTGGTTTTATCGGACACGGCTTAGGTGCAACACCTAATGCGATGGCCAATTTAGATGCGATTACGAAAAATTTTGGGAATTCTCCACGTGCCTATCTTGTTGTACCTATCGTGGGTGCATTCCTCGTAGATTTACTCGGTGTACCAATTATCACAACTTTTATTAATATTTTTAAACCTTAATGGATATTATGTAAGAGATTGATTTATGATATTGAAGTAAAAATACCTAAGCTATTTTCACTTCTTAAGCTAACATTTTAAAACGGATGCTAAAAAGAGGCTGGGACATAAATACCAAAATAAATAGCTCGAAGATGATTTTGATAAAAATCGTCTTCGAGCTTCCTTTTTATTATCATGCTTCGTATTATATAGGCTCGCTTTCCGAGGGGACAGCCTCAGCCTGTAGTCTTCGGCTCGTCCTGTTCCCTCAGGAGTCTCGCTATAAATACTTCGCTTATATATGTAATCATTCACCATTATATTTTAAAAAATAAGGCACTTCGTATAATTTAATTCATCACAACAAAAACTAAATTAACGAGGTGCCTTATGCAAAAAGATTATAATATGTCTCAATTAACTCTACTAATAGAAACATCTATTTTAATTCCTGATAATGATTTATCCCAACATGTCAATGATATCGTTGAATCAATACCAGATATTAAATTCGAGGGATTCAAACACCATCGTGGTGCGACTGCTTACCATCCTAAAATGATGTTAAAAATCATTCTGTATGCCTACACACAATCTGTTTTCTCTGGACGTAAGATCGAAAGATTACTTCATGATAGTCTTCGCATGATGTGGCTTTCTCAACGTCAAACACCTTCCTATAAAACCATCAACCGTTCAGCTTGTCCACTTCGAAATCAGTGTATGAAATCTAATTCAAAAGCAAATAAAAAAATCATGAGAAATTATAATTGGGAGTACTTTAAAGCTCAAATTAATCAAAAGCTTTCTAAACCAGAAACACAAAAAATCTACAATCAAAGAAAAATTGATGTAGAACCCGTTTTTAGATTTATGAAAGCTATTTTGGGATTCAATCGAATGTCCGTGCGGGGGATAAATAAGGTCAAACGAGAGTTTGGCTTTGTCCTCATGGCATTAAATCTAAGGAAATTAGTCGCATCTAGTGCAGCTAAACTGATGGTAAAAGGAAAAAAATCCGAGATTTTTCGTTTTTTACGAAAACCTCGGATTTCATCGATTACTGAGACAATTTTGTCCCAGACTCTTCCTACGATTAGTCAAGTCTTTATGTTTAAAATAAGCATTACTAAATTAGCCCGTTCAATTTAATTTTTTTGAATAAGGTGTTATGATGTATATGATTATATGGTTACATTAGTGTGGTGCTTTTTGATAATCATATAATTGATTGTTAGTAATAAGATAATGAATGGTTTTTAACAAACGATTCACACTAGCTATGACTGCAGTCTTATGAGGTTTCTCATTTGGCTGCTTTCTTAATTTGTAGTAATAGTCTGCAACATGATTTTTATAACGATTTCGTCCTCTAATGATATTCATGATGATTAGAAACAATAAACGTCTAGCTTTCTTATTACCTCTTTTATTAATTGTATCTCTGCTCATAGAATTACCTGATTGATAACGTTTTATATCAATTCCGACATACGCATTGAGTTGTTTGTTTGTTTCAAAATGTGTTATATCTCCAAGCTCTCCAATCAGTAAAGCAGTGGTTAATTCTCCTAACCCAGGAATAGAAACTATATTTTCAAACGCATCAGTTGTCTTAGCTAATTTAATCATCTCTTTATCAAACAAATCTTTTTCATGCATAGATTTAAGTAATTTATCACATAGATGTCTTAATTTCTCTACGAGAAATGAAGATTGTTTAACTGTAGGGAAGCTATTTTGTGCTATTGAAATCAAATCATTCGTATACTTTTGAGCTTTTTTAATGGACATGCCTTTAGCTGTTGAATTAAGTATGGTATGAGTTAATTCGTCATGTGTTAATGCGAAAACACAATTGGGATGAGGAAATACTTTAGCTATATTTAAAGCAATCTTAGAGTACCTATTTTTAAATAACTTTTCTAAGCCTGGAAATGTTTGATGAAGCACTTCAACTAATTCTACCTTTAGTTTATTTTGATCATTTTCCATTTCTAAATGAAATCTTGCACGTTCTCTAAGCTCAAAATATATTTCTTCAGTATGACGTTGAATTTTAGCGTCCTTCATATTGAATGCCAAAAGCGCAAGTTTATGTGCATCAGCTTAATCGTTTTTCCATGATCTTAAAGAACTTGTTCTGAATTTAGCTTCTAACGGGTTCATCTCAATATAATTAATTTGATTTACGCGACAAAATCGAGTCATACCTCTTGAATAAATACCAGTAGATTCAAAAATGATTTGTAGGTGGTCTAAATCATTCAAATACTTTAATAAATAATTATAACCATTTTTATTATTTTGAATGGTAAATTCTCTTTGAAATTAATCGTTATGATAATGAGCTACGACACTACTTCTTTTACTAATATCAACACCTAAGTAATTGATAAATATAGCCTCCTTTAAAGAATTGAGAAGCTTTGAACTTTACTTAGCCTTTTTCATCTCATTTTCCTATACACGGTTTCAAGAACCCAACATACTTCAAACGAATTTCAAAAGGAGAGTAAAGCTGATCAGTTTAAATTGCGGATTCAAAGATCCAAGAGTCTACTCGATCTACTTCTCTCTACAACTATAAAAAATAGCTGTGAAGAAATCTATCGTCATAAATTTCTTCACAGCTAATCTTAGTATGTTTAATCTATATATATAATCTCTCTCGTTAATTGCGTTTTTTTCATTATTCATTCAATGATACGCACGTGTCTTATTTTTATAATAGTGTACACTAGGAAAGCGAAGTCATCTCATACAAAGTTTAATCATAAAAAAGCGCTAGGACGACTTTTATTAAAAATCATCTTAGCGCTTTTTATTTTGGGATTGACATCCCAGTTCATTTTTTATGCTTCTTGTCGTCGAATTTCCCAGTAATAAGGATTTTCTAATTGTGACCAATCTGCATCAATTTCATCACTATTTAATAGACAAGCATCTAATTCTGCTGTAATTTTTTCTTCATCTAAATCTACACCAATAATAACGAGTTGCGTATGACGATCTCCATATTCAGGATCCCAATCTGCGCGCACATCTTCTCTTTCTTGTAAGATTGCAGCTTTTTCAGCTTTAGGCATTGTTGCGACCCAAAATGTGACAGGATGAATATCTACAGCCGTACCAGCTTGAGAAACAAGACACGCAACTTGGTTGTATTGGGCTAACCATGCAATCCCTTTTGCACGTACAATTGATTCTGACATATTTTCCAACCACGTATTAAAACGTGCTGCATGGAATGGTAAACGACGTTTGTAAACAAATGATGAAATACCGTATTCTTCTGTTTCCTGCGTATGTGTTGCATGACCGCCTGCTTCAAGTTCTTGTAACCAGCCTGCTGATTGACTCGCAGTATCAAAATCAAAACGTCCTGTTTCTAATACATCATCTAAATCAACCACTGAATTTACTGTACGGATAATTTTTGCGGATGGTTGTAACTTACGTAACATCGCTTCTAATCGATTCGCTTCTTCTTCACTAACTAAGTCGACTTTGTTTAATACGAGGACATCACAGAATTCGATTTGATCAATTAACAAATCTGCGATAGTTCTTTCATCTTCTTCGCCCACTGCTTGATCACGATCTAATAACATATCGCCTGATTGGTAATCTTTAATAAAACGGTTAGCGTCCACAACTGTAACCATCGTATCTAGATTACAAATTTCTGTTAAGTCGATACCAAGCTCTTCATCGACATATGAGAATGTTTGTGCAACGGGTACAGGTTCAGAAATGCCTGTTGACTCGATCACAATTTGATCAATACCACCACGTTGAACAATACGTTCGACTTCTTTCAATAAATCTTCTCTTAACGTACAACAGATACAACCGTTTGATAACTCTACTAATTTTTCATCAGTACGAGACAATCCGCCCCCATCGGCAACAAGATCTTTATCTATATTGACTTCACTCATATCATTGACAATAACAGCTA
Organism: Staphylococcus schleiferi; assembly: GCF_900458895.1. NCBI lineage: Bacteria > Bacillati > Bacillota > Bacilli > Caryophanales > Staphylococcaceae > Staphylococcus > Staphylococcus schleiferi. Next base: position 604,481 of record NZ_LR962863.1, on the reverse strand, counting down.
TTCTTTTACCCTCTCTGTTATTAAGAATATGGTTGAGTAACGTTGTTTTTCCTGAGCCTAAATAGCCACTTAAAACGGTAACAGGTATTTTACCCATTATAAACCCTCCTCTATTCTACTACAAATCGTAATAATTACGTTTTACAGTATATAACATATTCTTACAATAACGCAATGATAAATTCTTTTAACCGTTTAAGTTTCATCAATCTAGCGCTTTAGAAGTCCTCTAAAATAAAAATGCCCTCCAAAGTTTCCATTTTTTAAATGTTCACTTTAGAGGGTGAATATCCTATTTTTTGTTACATTGATTTTTATGTCGAAAACCTATCTCTTCATTTTAAGAAGCAATCTTAAGCTAGAGTTGTCGTTGTTGCATCCAGTTTTTCAAATAAGGATCAAATACAATCGCTGACTGTCTCAACTCTTGAATCGTTCGTGCATTTAGTAAAGTCATGATATGCGCCATTTGTGTTTTAAAATTCTCTATATATTGAACCGTCTCTTCAACACCTGCTTCATGGACGCGTTTTAGAATAGGGCGAGACATTCCCACCGCTTCAGCACCTAGGCGCAATGCCTTCACTGCATCAAGCGGATGACGTATTCCCCCACTCGCTAAAAGATGTACACGATTACTTAAATTACGTGCCTCTAATAATGAGACGACTGTAGATTGTCCCCAATCACTTAAATATTCCATATCTTTAAGGACACGACGCTCATTTTCAATAGAGATAAAGTTTGTACCGCCCCGTCCACTGACATCGACATATTTCACGCCATGGTCAATCAAATCTTGTATCGTATCATAACTCATTCCGAAACCGACTTCTTTAACGATAACCGGTATTTGAATAGCTTCTACAATTTTTTTAATCTGTGACATCCAATGTTTAAATTCACGTTGTCCCTCTGGCATGACAAGCTCTTGGGGGGCATTTACATGGATTTGTAGTGCATTCGCATCTACAATTGAGATGGCCTCTTTTGCTTGAGCAACCGATGCTTCTGCACTAATATTTGCCCAAATCTGTCCTTCTGGATGGTTTTGACGTACCACTTCATATGAATGACGCACATCTGGATTTTTAAAAGCCGCATGCATACTTCCAACTGCAATCGGCAAATGTGTGGCTGCTGCAACTTGGGCCAACTTCGTATTCATGTCAGCTGTCCATTCAGAGCCTCCTGTCATCGCATTCACATAAAGTACGTGTGCCATTTCTAATGCTTGGCATCTTGATTTTAACGAAACATCTTCGACATCAATTGTAGGTATCGCATGATGGACAAATTGGATTCGATCAAAATCAGATTGCTGTGCTTCACTTTGTGCAAGCGCTAATAGAACATGTTCATTTTTTCGTTGTTCTCTTTTTTCAGTCATTGAGTAGCGTCCCCTTATCATCTTTTCTTGTTTTGACTATATCATAACCTATCGCATGATGAACACCTTTCGACCTTTAAAACCAAATTTCTACTGTTATCTTTACCAGTATTTAACATCACAAAACTTTAAAATTTACGTTATAATATGACAAAAATGCAAAACGAGGTGTTAATATGATTCACTTTCCATTTTATGATGAAAATAGCGTCCAAGAAGATTGGATTGATCGCAATCAACATATGAATGACTCAGAATATGCACGTGTCTTTAGTTTAGCGATTGATCACTTTCACGATCAAATCGGTTTGTCCAATCCTGAAAGAGATGCAAGAAATTATACTGTTTTCACCCTTGAAACGCACATCAACTTTCTCAAAGAACTGACATTGCATACGCCTATTGCCATTAAAGTCAATATTTACGATTTTGATGAAAAGCGAACACATTACTTCCTAGAATTAATCAATCGCAATACGAACGAAGTTGCCGCAACTGCAGAAACGATGATGATGGGCATTGATAAGTCGACACGCCACGCAGCCCCTTATCCTGAAGATATATTTGCACAGATCCAACATTATGCCCATTCACAAAACAGAACGGATTGGCCTGAGCAATTGGGGCATCGCATACAAATACCTAAAAAAGAAAAAAACTAATAACGAAAAGCTTTAAATTGCACTGCATTTTCTATAGAAACATAAAAAGACTGCGCGCCTCAATCTTAAATTAAGCGTCCGCAGTCTTTTAACATGTCATGTCTTCTTTACATATGAAGTTCCGGATTATTTAACGAATTATTTAAGCGTCAGTCGCACCACGGCGAATCATATCTGCTTTAGTGACGATAGGATATTTTTTGAATACGATTGAGCCAATATAGCCCCATATTAAACCAATAATTCCCATAATCACACCATAGATAACGACAGTCCCCCAATGATTAAAACCAAACATTACGATAAAACCTGCAATTGGCGTTGCAGTTCCGGTCGCATCATTCACAAGTCCAGAAAGAGCAATGACTAAGCCGGCGGTTGCGCCTCCGAAGAAGTTCGTAATATAAATAGGAATAGGGTTGGCCGAGACAATGTCTGCTTGTGATAATGGTTCAATACTTACAGATATTGTGGATTTACGGTCACCTAATTTGAGACGATGGAATAAAGTTCCGTTCATGAACGCTGAACTGAACGCTGCCATCGCACCAATAGCCATTGGCACACCTGTAAGGCCAAGCAAAGCCGTCAGTGCCATAGAGCTTAATGGTGCCGTACCTACTACCGTAATGATACCACCTAAAATAATCCCCATAATGATTGGGCTTGTATCAGTTGAGCTTTGGATAATGTCACCAATTTTAATTAATGTATTTTTAACGACTGGTGTGAACAATAATGCCACAGCTCGTGATAATGGCGCTACGATTAACACGGCCACAATCAAGTCGACACCATCCGGCACATATTTTTCGGTATATTTCATTAAGTAACCAATTAAATAACCTGCAAAGAAACCAGGTAATAAATCTAAGCCACCACAAGCCGCTGCAATGACTAAAGCGTAAACAGGTGAAACACCAATCGCTAATGCTGTTAAACCTGCTGCTGCCACACCACCTAAATTTCCGGCTGCAGCGCCGACTTGTTCAAGGAAAGCATTATGAAATACACGTCCCCCAACGTATTTGTTAAATGCTTCGACTAAAAACGTCGCGATAGCTGCATTCGCAAGTGCACCCATAGCACGCATGCCGTTTGGCGCTTTATATGTAAATAACGTGAAAATGACAAGTACTAAAATTAAAAAAGCAGTACCGATTAATAAATCCATAATGTCCCCCTCTTGTTATTCGAAAAGGCCCCTTAAATTTACATATTTATCAATTTCTGAATAACTTTATAATATTGATATTTTTGCATATAGTTAATTCTACTAAAAATTTTACTTAATTGCACGGGCTTTACTTCATTTAAGAAATTGTTTGTCTCAGACGTTCATTTGATTCTATATTTAATCCAAAAAAAGCTTTATAAAAACAAAATTATTATGTAAATACGATAATCCGTTTCAATTTTGTCTTTATAACGCGAACATACGCTCACCATTCATCTTGCTATATCTATTATTTTTTCAAAACGTTTTGACTCAAAGCATTGTCTTTCATGCCTCGAAAATAAACTACTTCAATATAGAAAAACAGAATGGACTTTGATAAAAAGCACATTTGCATCTGCTTTTCATCAAAGACCATTCTGCTTATTTATTGTAGAAGTAGCACACCATCGCATGTCTGGCTTCATCTCTTTTATGGATGGATTGTTTTACGGATTTGTTTTAAAACTTTTCTAGATTCAACGATAGGATATAACGGAAAAGCCGTGACCATATCTTTATATTCATAAAAATGAATCGGCTGTTGCTCTGCCTCAAAATAATCAGCAAGCTTACGCATATCTGGATAAAAGATTTCACTTGTACCACCAAACATATAAACGGGTGGTAAACCACGAACTGGACCATACATTGGTGACACACGCGGATTTTTACGCTCTAAATCGTCGACCCAAACTTTAGCGACAGATTTTAAGCTAAACACATTTTGAATAGGGTCTTTCTTTTGAACTTGCTCTGTAATATCTGGATTAGAGAGCGAGAGATCGAGCCAAGGTGAAATTAAGTACAACTGGCGGGGCAATGGTAGCTCATCTTGCTCCATTAATTTTTGAACAAAGCTTAATGCCATATTTCCACCAGAAGCATCCCCCATAATCACAATATTATCTGCATCTGTTTCTTTCAGTAAACGACGATACGCTTGTTCAATGGCTTGATGCGTTTCACGATACGTATATTCCGGTGCTTTTGGGTAAATAGGCAAAACCACTTCATGTAACGTTTCATAAGCTAATTTATCCATAAATCGCCAATGAAAAACAGAGGGTTGTAACACAAAAGTGCCACCATAAATATATAAAATCTTATTTTTAATATGATGACCAAAGTTAAAACGAAAAACTTGCATGTCATCAAACATATCCTTCACTAAGTTCGATTTGACATTGATTTGCTCAGGTTGTTTATGTTTTTCTTTATTGAGTTGGCGTCGTTTTTCTAAATAGGCATCGATCTCATCTTGTGTTTTAAATTTAATATGACGTTGATGCGATAAATATCTCCCCATTAAATTACTCATGACATTACGTTTCAATTCAATCCCTCACTTTTGTCTACATTGTCCTCTTATTATGATTAATTCTATTTTAGGCTCCTAAAATAGAACATTCGCATTCTTTTTCATTATAATACGTTTTATCTATTGATGCTCTCATAAATTTTAAATAATTGTGATTCTAAACGATCTAAATCAATAAATCGACCTTCTCGATGCATTTCTTTCCCTTCGTAAAATAGGATATCAACTGGAACTGTAAAAATGGATAAAGCCCCGGCAATTTCGGGCACATCATCCGCACTCAAATGCCCTAAAGCAACACCTTCATATCGTTCAACGAGCGCTTCAACTCTTGGCAATACCGCATGACAAACTGAACAATTTTCTCTCGAAATATGCACAATTGCGATTTCATGCGTCTGTATAAACTGTTCATAGGCTTCTAAACTTTTTAATCTTTCCATCATCTACCTCCTTGCTATCATACAAATGATAACATTGATATACAAACATTTTTCAATGAATGCTTTTAAATTTCACTTGATAGGAAATTTATCCTATATGGATTGAGAAAATATCATTTATTGTAGCACCTATCAAGACAAATCTTTTTAAAACATCATCCAAAGACAAGAAAAAAAGGATTGCGATGAGCAGAACCTTTCAGATTTGTTGCTTACGACTATTAATATAGGCGTAGGTATAATATAATGCTTATATTATTGTCATTATCATTCGTTCAAAATCTCAAATCTTATTCTTGGAGGCGTCCTTTATGAAAGAGAAATCTCAATCCCAGCCCCATTTCCAGCAACAGTTTGACTATCAAACCATTCATCGTGGTAAGCGTTATGGCAAAAAACGTCGCTCATGGGTTAGTTTTACTCTTACTTTAATTGCGGCGGTATTTGTAACGATAGCTGCCTACAGCATGTATTCCGATACGCTGTTTAAAATGGGTTTCATTAATGAAAATGTCACTTTTGATAAGCTTAAAGTCATTACAACGCAATTGAGCAGCATTACACTCATTGATATTTCTGCAGTTGAACAAAAGCTCAGCGTTTTAATTAAAGTATTGAATGTTTTCTTTATACTATCTCTTGTTAACATCGTCTTAGCTTTATTAACACTCATTTTTAATCGTACGCTTTTAAAAATACTTAATTTCATCATTGCATTTTTCATCACATTGATTCCGATTGGTTTTCTTTACTACATTGATGAAGTTGCTGATGAATTTGCGAAACAACTTGCACCTTATGTTGGTCAAGTCGACGCTTCTAATTTATTAGCAGGCGCCAATGCGTTACATAATGCTATTATTTTCATGGGGATTGCGACATTCCTTTATTTCATTAGCTTATTCTTTAGAAATCGCCGTCCGAAAATTAAATAATAAATCGAAGCCACCTTCCGCATTCATTACTTTTGGATTGAAGGTGGCTTCGATTTTAATTTACTGTACAACAATTTCGCTTCAATGATTCATCTTATATCAACTTACTTATAAGGCACTGGCCACGTTTCAAGGTTTTCTGCCATATCCCAAAACATATATTCAAAGTAGCTCGTATAAACCACAATATCTTCTAATGCTCGTAACTTCTCTTCGGGCATACCTTCTGTGACCTGATTCATGATCCGTACAACATCGTCTTTAAATGTCGTAAATGCTTCCGAACTATACATCTCAATCCATTCCCCATAGAATGGATAATCAATCGCACCCTCAATTTGGCTCAGCGCTTCTCCAATATATTGATAACTCCAAGTACACGTTAAAACAGCCTCAATCACGTTTTCAATATCTCCGCGTTGCGCAAGATTCAACATATAACTCGTATACGCTAAAGTCGTACTCGCTGGCTTTGTTTCCTCTAACTCTTGTTCTGAAATGCCAAATCTTGCTGCATATTGTCTATGTAATGCCATTTCTGTATTTAATGTGCCTGCGACTAACTCACCGAATGTTGTCATCATCTCTAAATCCGACGCTTTAGTAACACCTATCGCAAAGAGTCGCGTATAATCGATTAAATAAATATAGTCTTGTTTTAACCAATGTTTAAACTTTTCTTGATCAAGTGAGCCGTCACCAATCCCTTTAACAAACGGATGATCAAGATAACTTTGCCAAATCGGTTTTACCCGTTCAAACAGTCGATCTGTAAATGTCATAACCGCATCACCTCTCATCGTTTCTTTATTTAACATCACATAAATTTCCGAAAACTTCAAGAACAGAGGCAAAATTTGATTCCAATTTTTATTCACCAGTAAAACGGATGAATGTCGTTCTGTTAGCCCATTTCATATTTGTTATTCGTGCTTAAAACTAATTAATTTTTGATAGAGTTTATCCATATAATAAGCATCGAATGCAATATTACAATCAATGCGCCATTGATTCATAGATTGTATCGTAGACGTATACACATAACCGAACACTTCTACTGGGAAGTGCGGTTCAAAAGGCAGCGTCATCTCATGTGATTTCAGCTCACCTTCAAAGTACTTGGAAAATTGTTTTAAAATTAATCGATAAAATTTAGGATTTTCTTTTTGTGTTTGTAAAATGTTTATAATTTGTTGATCAAATGCTTTTTCCAGACTGCTAAAAGGATAATATAGCCGCTCTTCAAATTGTAAATTAAAATAAGGTTTCATCACACCTCTACAAACATACCAAAGTAGCTCATATTTATCTTTAAAATGCTGATAAAAAGTCGTTCGATGCACATTGGCTTTGTGACAAATATGATTAATTGTAATTTTAGTGAGCAATTGCTCTTCTAATAACTCTAAAAATATTTGAGATAATCTTAAATTTGTCTTTTGTACACGTATATCTTTTTCATTCATAATCCCCACCTTCACCTTTCTTCATGCTTAAAGGTGTTACCCCTTAATATGGCGTCTCTTTATACACATTTTGTTTATTATAAACTAACTTTTAATTCATTTACAATGAAAAAATTCTTGAAACGACATAATTATCAAATGTATATTGTTTTACTACATCTTTTATATAAGTATCATATTTAATTATATAAAAAAAGACGAACAAAGCTTTAATTAGAAAATAAATCGTTCAGGTGACGATTAAATGTACAAATATTGAGCTATTGGGATGGTTGATATGAATGGAAGTCGCTTCAAAATGTCAACTTTTCTAAATGACTGGAAACAAAAAAAACAGAATAGAAATTCAAAAAATTAATTTTGATTTCATAATCCTGTCTTTTTGAACGAAGCATCGTGACATATTATCATACAAATACACAATACACTATTCATCAGCCACAATCTGTCTATCGCTTCACTTATGGGCCATGCTTTTAATAGTCTTCATAATTGACGATTTTTAAATGTTCCCCATTGGCATCACCATCAATTAAATAATGGGATTGAATGATTTGACCTTGCTCATTTTCTTTTTCAACTAACACCGAATAAAAATCATTATTTTTACTTACATTCGTCACTTTGGGGTTTGTAAAATGATATTGTGTGTGTCCATTAATTTTCGCTTTCATGACCTCATAATTAGATGTATCTTTTAATAGATAACTTGAAACCTCAGCAAAATCTGATTTTTCATAGGCTTTATTGAGCGCACCTGTGTATTTCTTGATAAACTCACTGACTTTGTCAAAAGTATTCTTTTGTTTGGATGCATTAAATTTTTTAATTTCATCCTTATCAAAGGACAATTCCACTTCATTTTCAGACTGTATGTCATTCTTTTTGATTACTTTTTCATTCGAATTAAACTTTTGATCATAGGATTTTCCTTCCGCATAAATCACTATATCTTTGTTAAGCGGGAATGATTCATACGTTTCATCTGATCGCGGTTTAATTTTTTCACCATTAATGACAATCATTAAGTCTTTTTTATTCAAACCTTCAGTATTTTTAAGTTTCACTTTTACTTTCGCTTCTTCAAAATCCTCTGTTACAGGTATCGTCTCGTTGCTACTTTGATCAAAATCAAACTTCAGTTGTCCTTCATAAGTCCCTCGGTCTGTTGTCTTAACTGCATCAACTGCGTACCGTCCAGGGATGTAATTCCCTAAAGCGACGGATTGCCCTTTTTCAGTAATGATTTTCTTCTTCAAACCGTCTGATTCAAATTCAAAAGTTGCTTTTTCATTTGATTTGATGACAGCTTGTTTTGTAGGTGCTTTAAATCCGATATTATCAAAAATGAGATAGCGCCGCCCATTTTTACTAATTCGTAAAACATCTTGCCCCTTTTTCGTTTTAACGTAAGAAGCAACGGCTGTCTCATGATTTAAACTATCCACAGTGCGGAAAACATCTTTTTCAAATTTTTTCATTCCTATTTCATCTTTAATATATTTGATGTAAGTTGCCGCTTCTTTTCGACCTACTTTATTGTCCTTTGAACTAAGAATATTCGATACTTTTTGCGACGTCATCGTTATTCACAGCATTAATTAATATTTTTGCTTGCGCTTCAGGAGAATTGAAATTTCTTAATAATAAAAACAAAATCATTAACAAAATTAGAATAAACGTAACGATAGCAATAGGTATGACCGTCTTTAATGGGAGACGATTTTTATGAGGAGGTGTTGAGTTTCCTTTAGTTTGTCGACTCAATGATGGCGTAGGTTCTTTCGAATAAGAAACTTGACTACCACAATGTCGACATATATTTTTCTGATTTATCGTTTCTTCTTCACAAACTGGACACCAGCTCATATTTTCACCTCTATTCCTTCTAATTAAAATTTTAACGATGCCTTTATCAAAACTTTTAGATTGCCCCATTAAGACGGCATCATTAGATAAAAACAATCTATTCGACTCAATTATAAACGACTGAGCTGAGATTTGATACGTTCATCTATCTTTTCAAGCATTTCCCGCGTAGCTTCAATTTGATTAAGCGGAATATCTGATAACATTTTATTGGCAAGATTAGCTATCAAATCGCGCGATGCACGTACATAATTTGCCCCTTCTTCGGTAAGTGCTACATATTTTAATCGTTTATCGTATTCATGATTCATTGTCATCCACTGAACTAGCCCAAGGTCCACGAGTTTCTTAATCCGCCTACTGACAGCTGCTTTATTGACACCTTGCTTTAAAGTAATTTCCGTTAAAGTTAATGATTTATGACTAGAGAGCATCAAAAGGACACTTGATTGTTCGTTAGAAACCCCATATTTCGAACGCAAATCTTTTAATAACGCTGTCGTTAACGCATTCATATTCGTCATAAACTCACCCATAAACGTTACATGTTGACTCATTGTTTTAGAATCAGCCATCGTTCATCACCACCTTCACAACATTCGACGATCTTTACTATCGTAACAACAATTATTTTATAATGAAACGGTCTTTTTTATCATTTTCTTGGAGAATTTAGTATGATGATTGTAAATGACAAATAAAGGACACACTTATTTAAATGAATATACTCACTTATTTTTTATTAACAAGCTACATTATAATCTTAATATTTATAAAGATAAAGCCACATCGTATATTAAATATTTCATTGTTTTATATTTTAATGCTAATCAATATGCTCATCGTTAGCAATACCTTTATTTTAGGAGAGAATCGGCTTCTTATGATGGGCATACTTTTAGGGTTAGGTTTATGTGCAATTGCGACATTACCTTTTCGATTTTTGATTAAACGCAACTACACGATAAAGTACGTTTTATTATATCATTTCATGCTGATCAGTTTAATTTTAGGTTGCTTTTTCGTGAAAGCCGTAATTCCAAGTGTTTTAACCCTCCCTTTTGATTTACTGATTAACTTGACAATCGTGTTTGTCGCATCGTGGCAATGTTACCTTTTGATGACTTATCAATTTAAACAAGTACGACCGCTGTATCAAAACCCAACGATTCTCATTTTAGGTGCAGGTATTTTTACAGAGCGTGTGACACCTTTATTAAAATCACGTTTAGATGCTGCCATGACATTGATCCCACAGGGTTCTTCTCAATTCAAATTGATTATGAGTGGTGGACAAGGTCCCGATGAACCGATACCAGAAGCATTAGCTATGCAACGCTATTTAATACAACATGGTATTTCACCGCAACATATCGTTTTAGAAGACGCTTCGACAAACACACAAGAGAATATTATATTTTCTAAAGCTTACTTGGATGCATCAGATATCGAAAAATTAGTCATCGTCACAAGCGACTTTCATATTATGCGTGCCCTTCGTATTGCACAACGCGAAGGGATTCAAGCGACTGGTTTCGGTGCACCTACACCACGCCTTGGCATCTCTTTACTCCACGATTATTGTGGATTGCTTTTCAAATATCCTTTTACTTGGTGGATTTTTGGTATCGTACAAGTTCTTATCGGTATCTATGGGCTATTGATGTAAACGTGCATGTGCCATTTGTTTGTCCACTTCATCACAATAAAAAGACTCGACTTTTGCGTGTGCTACTACACATTTTCAAAAATCGAGTCTTTCTTTTTATATGATTTAAAAGCTTATCAAGTTCATGATTGAACTGCTATTTTTGATGCATGCGTTTTATCAGATAATTGACCATCTTTCAGGTAAATCATACGATCAGCATAGTCGAATAATCGCTCATCATGTGTCACCATAATGCCGATTGCACCTTCTTCTTTCACTTGACTTTTAATCATTTCTACCACTTCCGTTGCACGCTTTGCATCTAAGCTTGCGGTAGGCTCATCCGCTAATAACAATTGTGGTTGATTCATCCAAGCACGCATAATCGCCACACGTTGCTTTTCTCCACCAGATAGCATATGTGGATAGGCATCTAGTCGATGTGCCAAGCCAATACGTTTTAACAGCGCAACCGCACGTTCACGAGCCGCCTTTTTACTCATTCCCGCTTCTTTTCCTACCAATTCTAATTGCGCACTGACTTTTAAATAAGGCACAAGATGTGCAGCTTGAAAAATAAAGCCAATATCTTTTAATCTTTTTTCAGTTAATTCACTTTGATTTAAATGATTGAACGCTTCACCATTTAATAAAACTTGACCTTCTGTAGGAGAAAGCAGCCCGCCAATAATAGATAATAATGTTGATTTACCCGATCCAGATGCACCATTTAAAATGACAAATTCACCGGGATTGACTTCAAAATTAATATTGTTCAGAACCTTGGTCTCTGCTTCACCCTTACCAAACGTTTTGACTAAATCTTGGACAATTAAACTCATTGATTTCCACCTCCAATTGCTTCAATAGGGTCAATTTTAAAAACACGAATCAACGATAACAGCGCCCCAATCACGGCGACCACGATAAAGACAATCACAACGAGCACCATGTTCATCATACTAATATGAAAAGGCATTGTAACAGGCAATGCTGCGGAAAGGCCTGCAATAACTCCCAATGCAATCAAGACACCAATGATTGTAATAAACAGAATTTGGAATAGTAATGACCATAATAAGTGACTTGTCTTCATTCCGATTGCTTTCAAAATACCGATTTCTGCCGTTTTTTGAATCGTCATCACATAGAAAAATGCAGTCAAAACAATAGCAGTAATTACAAATAAGCTGACAATCATCATATTCAGTGGTGCTTGTTCTGCTTGATAACTTGGAATTGCACCCGTTAAATCGTCTTTATTTACGACTTTCACATCTTTTATCTGTTTAAGATGGTCAATATCATTTTTACTCACATGATTCAAAAAGTATAAAGCAGTCGCACTTTGATGATTGGCAACTTTCTTAAGACCGCCTTCATTGACCAATGCCACATTCGTATGTGCATACATCGCATCATCGAAGAAGCCGACAACTTTCAATTTTGTATCATTCCCTTTGATATGAATCGTATCACCGATGTGTAAACCTTCTCCCTCGAGTTTACTATTTATAGTGACTTCCCCGTCATGTTGTGGAAGTTGACCTGCTTTTAATGAAGGTAATTCTTGCTTCGGCATTGTTTCGAATAACATATCCATCGTATCCCCTTTAAATTTTCCAGTTGCCATGGTTAATTTTAAAGGAGACTGCGTAACGAATTTTTCAACGGCTTGCTGTTCCGAATCTGACAAATTCGATTTTTCAAGTTGTTGATCCACGCCTTTTTGAATCACAAATTGTTCTGATTTAAAGGAATCAATAAGCGAAATATTTTCTCTTGCTAAGCCCTGTGCTAATCCCGTAATAAAGAGCACCATACTTGCCAGTAAGATCACAATAAACGTAATTAACAGATATTTAAATTTATGAAACTTCAGTTCATTTAATGCAATAGACATGAACACGACTCCCTTTCTTTCTCATTTCTCTCACAGTTTACTTCGGAAATATGAACTGAATATGAACAATAGACGGTTTCATCATTTTTATTAAATATTTTCGTGAAAGACGTTTAGGGAGCGCTGTGCAACAATCACCTTTGGTTACCCAGTTTCAAAATAGACATGATACAATAGATAACAAATTATGAAACGTCGCTCTCATTTATAAAAGAAAGGTTGTGGAAGCATGCCAGTCACGTGTTTAATCGTAGACGATGACCCTGAAATACTAAACTATGTCGAAACACGCCTCCAACATGAAGGCTATCATGCCGTTTCATTAAAAAGTGGAGAAGCCGCACTGAGTTACCTTGAAAAGCACACGATTGATATTGCAATTGTAGATATTATGATGGACGGTATGGACGGTTTTGAGCTATGCCAAACTTTAAAATATGACTATGAATATCCCGTCATTATGTTAACAGCACGAGATGCCCTAAACGATAAGGAACGCGCCTTTTTAGCTGGAACAGATGATTATGTCACAAAACCGTTCGAAGTGGCTGAACTTGTCTTTAGAATTAAAGCTGTATTAAGACGATATCAAGTCGAAACAGCTACACAACTGACATTAGGAAATTTAACAATAGATCAAAGTCAATTAGAAGTAAAAGTGGGGTCTAAAGGCATGATATTACCTAATAAAGAGTTTGCCTTACTGAGTTTATTAGTTGCTTACCCTAGACAAGTTTTTGAACGTGAATCACTGATTGAAAAAATATGGGGCTTGGATTATGAGGGGGATGAAAGAACTGTGGATGTCCACATTAAACGCTTGCGCACGCGATTGGCTAAGCTTGGAGCTAATATCCATATCGAAACCGTTCGTGGTATCGGTTATAAGGTGATGGAAAATGCTTAAATCACTTTATTCTCGTTTTGCTATTTATACACTGACGGTTATGATTATTAGCGCCCTTTTAAGTTTTGAAATTTCCAATATTTATTATCACTTTGAACTCAAAGACAAAAACGATGCGAAAATAATGGCTACTTTAAAACGCGCACAAGCTTATAAAGAAGCACAGCAAGAACAAGATTTAAAGCGCTATTTAACATTATTAGGAAATCTTAATTATCAAGTGGTCGCATACAATGCAAAGGGGGAAGTTCAATCTTTCGGAGAACCTTTTAGGAAAGATAATTTAAATCGCGCAACAATTTCACACGTCTTATCCGGTCATGACTATCACGGAATCGCAAAAAGACCTTTTCATCCTTTTATTACTGGCTTTTTTGATAATGAAACACGTAATACAGTCGGCACTCAATTTAAAACTGATCATGGTCGTTATGCCGTATTTATCCGACCTGATATCGGTCATACCTTTGCAGAATTTAGAATTTTTCTGCTCGTTTTACTCGTATTACTCGTTGTTATTTCTATTTTACTTGTTATTTGGTCCACTTATGCTTTAGTGAAGCCTGTGAAACAACTTAGAAATGCAACAGAACGTATGATGTCTGGTGATTTCGCAACACCAATTGCTATTACACGTCGTGATGAATTGGGGACATTACAACAACATTTTGATACGATGCGCCTTGAATTAAAACAACTCGATGATATGCGCCAACACTTTGTACAAAATGTCTCTCATGAGATTAAAACGCCTTTAACACATATTCATCATTTATTAACCCAATTACAACAAGAAAAAACAACACCTAAACAATCGGACTATATTGCTAAGATTTATGATGAAACTCATCGCTTAAGTCAATTGACACGTCAGCTTCTATTGTTATCTGAACTGGACAATGATGCACATCTTCAATTTGACGATGACATCAAAGTACATCAATGTGTATTGGCTATCTTAAAAAACGAAAACTATGCGATTGACCAAAAGAATCAAGTCTTAATATATGATCTGGATGAAGTTACGATTAAAGGAAATCAACGTTTACTGACCCAGGCTTTTGAAAATATCATTCGTAATGCGATTAAATATACAGATACTTATGGGACGATTGAAATCCAACTCACAGCAAATGATAAGAATGTTTACTTTGAGGTCACAGACGATGGCCCTGGTATGTCTGAATCAGTTCAAAAACACATCTTTGAGCGTTTTTATAAAACGACATCACATACTGATAGCAATGGATTAGGCCTAGCAATTACAAAATCTATTATAGAACGCCATCATGGAGAAATTAGCGTTAACAGTCAACTGGGTGACGGCACGACATTTACAATCATATTGCCACGCCATGCTTAACAAGAGTCTAAAGCCTTGAGCAGAACGCACATAAGCTGTAACAATCTGAATCTGGAAAAGACTTTCGTTTCTATAAGAAAGTAATCACCTTAGCTCCCCCGCGTTTCCCTCATTTATTATTTAACAAATGAGGTTCAATTTCATTATGTCATTAAAAAAAGGGACAAAACTTTTGATTTCAAGTTTTGTCCCATTCATTAGGCTTTGGTTACGCCTTTATAACTTCTATATTTAAAGATAAGTCACTATTAACTTAATAATGTACCAGACTCATCTAATTTTAATTGTTTTGAAATTTCATGATTCAAAGATTTAAAAAGTTCGATTTCATCTGTAAGACGCTTACCGAATGAAGGTACCATTTCTTTTACACGTGGCTCCCATTCTTTAAATTGATTTGGAAATGCACGTTGTAAAATGTCGAGCATCACTGCAACTGCAGTAGAAGCACCTGGTGATGCGCCTAAAAGTGCCGCAAGTGTACCATCTTTAGAAGTAATCACTTCCGTACCAAATTGAAGCGTGCCTTTACCTTTTTCTTTAGTATCTTTAATCACTTGAACACGTTGACCGGCCACAACTACTTCCCAGTCTTCATTTTGTGCAGTTGGTACAAAGGCTTTTAAATCCGCCATTCTTTGATCATTTGAAAGTAACAGCTGTTGGATGAGATACTTCGTTAATCCCATTTCTTTCGCACCCGCTGCTAACATAGTTGTGACATTATTAGGTTTCACAGATTTAATGAGATCTAAATATGAACCTGTTTTCAAAAATTTAGGTGAAAAACCTGCAAAAGGACCAAATAATAATGCACGTTCACCATCAATAAAACGTGTATCCAAGTGTGGAACCGACATAGGTGGTGCACCTACTTCAGCCTTACCATAAACTTTAGCTCTATGTTTTTGCACAACTTCTGGATTTTTGCATACTAAAAACAGCCCACTTACCGGAAAGCCTCCAATATGTTTGGATTCAGGGATACCTGTTTTTTGTAATAACGGTAAACTAGCGCCCCCTGCCCCAATGAATACAAATTTAGATGACACTGTGAAAACACGATTTTCTTTTAAATCTTTAATCTTCACAGTCCAAGTTCCATCTTTATGTTGCTTTAAGTCTAACACCTCATGTTCGTAATACAGCGCGCCCCCTTTGGCTTTAATTTGTGACAATAACTTACGTGTTAATGCCCCAAAATTGACATCTGTCCCCGATTCATCTCGCGTTGCCGCAATCGGTGTCGTTGTATCTTCACGGCCTTCCATCATTAAAGGCACCCATTCTTTTAATGTTTCAAAATCATCTGCTAGAGACATGCCTTGGAACAGTACATTTTCACGGAGTGCTTTTACACGTGCTTCTAAAAATCTTACATTTTCTTCCCCAGTTACAAAACTCATATGAGGTACTGTACGAATAAATGCTTCAGGATTTTGTAATTGACCTTTTTTAACGAGATATGACCAAAATTGTTTAGACACTTGGAATTGCTCGTTAATTTTAATCGCTTTAGAAATATCCATCGTGCCGTCTTCTTTTTCGCTTGTATAGTTTAATTCGCATAATGCAGAATGACCTGTTCCAGCATTATTCCATACATTTGAACTTTCTTGCGCACATTCATCTAAGCGTTCAAAAACATTAATATCCCAGTCTGGTTCCAACTCTTTTAGTAATGTGCCTAATGTAGCACTCATAATTCCGCCGCCGATAAGTACGACATCTGTCTTGTTATGTAAGTTGTTCATAACAATCCAGTCCCCCTTTTCGTTTTAAATCATTTGTTTGCATGTAGGATAGACAATTTTAACCCAGAATCCATTGCCACATTCTATCCCGTGAGGAGCGCTCAACTTCTAACGGCTTTAGTTTAAGCAGCAATAGAAGTACGTCACTGGCTACGTATCAACTAGCGACCACACTTAAATGTGAATTCATTCATATTCCCAGCTTTGCCCTTTGTTAAGCGTGAGTACGTAATCAAATGGATTGCGCCATCTCACCGCGAAATATGTAAAAATTGACGTAACATGGTGACAGCGTCAGCCTCAAACTCACATTGACTCAAATGAATCATCATCAATCTTTCAAAATTGTTTGATAAATGTGCCTCAAAGTACACCCATCATGATGATTATTACTTCAATTATATACCTTAATCATAGAAGAAAAAAGCGTTTGCGATTAAAATTATGAATTTTTAATACTACTATTTTTACTTTCAAACAAATTAACATTTTTATGTATATATAAATTTTCAAATATTCCGAATAAAATTATCACTTCTCTAACACTAATGATTTTAAGAATGATATAATATATAAAAAGCAAGCAATTGAGGGATGCGACATGAAGTCTATCACTTTTTTAATGCATAACATTTATGCAGTTGGCGGTACAGTAAAAACCATTACAAACCTCGCGAACCAACTCGTTCGTCAAGGACACCAAGTGACAATTATTTCTATTTTCAAATCTAAAGATAAACCCTATTTCAATCTTGATTCACGTGTCATCGTCAAGCCTCTCATCTATTATCAACTCAGAATACGTCACTTGATGCCGCTCGCTGCCAACCGAATTCGTAAATTTACACCGTTATTAAAACCAAAATATTTATCCAAATACGAGCCCGGCTATCGTCAATATTCAAGTTATATTGAGAAAAAAATCATCCATGCCATTCAAAATGATCAATCAGATGTTTTTGTCGGCACGCGTGCAAGCCATAACATATTAATTGCTCGGTTTGGTAAACATCACCAAGTAACAATCGGAATGGAACATATGAACTTAGATGCCCATTCCCCTGAATTAAAAGATGAAATTCTGACTTATTATCCACAACTCAGCGCAGTGACAACTTTAACGGTTCAAGACAAAAAGCGCTATGCTGAATACTTGGATATTCCAATTTTTGTCGTTACCAATATGATTGATGAAAAACGCCACCACATTATGAAAAAGCGACAAATTATTGCTGCAGGTCGATTTGAATATGAAAAAGGGTTCGATCTATTAATACAAGCCATTTTTGAAATTCAAGATGATTTAAGAGACTTTGGTTACACTGTTTCTATTTTTGGTGACGGTAGTGAAAAAGAAGCCTTACAACAACAAATCAATTTTTTACGCATTCAAGATTTAATCTTTTTACGTCCAACAACGCAACACTTAAGTACCTATATTGCTGAAAGTAAGATCACTTGCATACCATCGCGCAACGAAGGATTTGGCATGACCATTTTGGAAGCAATGAATCAGGGGAGCATCGTGATTAGTTTTGATGGCAACACTGGACCCGAATCCATCATAAATCACGGTCAAAATGGATTTTTAGTTCCACACCACCAACCCTCACAATTGGCAATGCAAATATTGGAAATCATGGAATATGATAGCTCTAAATACCTTAAACCGATTATACAAAATGGGTATAAAACTGTAGACAACTACCAACCAGAAGCCATATATCAACAATTCAAAGACACTATAGATGCCGTCGTTCAGCCACACAATATAAACTCATAATAAAAGCCATTCAAAGATATTTGTTTCATCTTTGAATGGCTTTGTTTTATTTTTATAAATTTACAACTATTTCATAAGTTATAAAGGTAATTGAAGGGGAGAACTTGTCCCCTTCAATTTTTAATAATCACTTCATTTATTGATCTTTATTACGCTTTCTGCGTCCAATAAATAGTAGATATCCTAATCCTGCAAATAATGTTCCGAATACTGTAGCGTTATTATCATTTCCACCTGTATCAGGTAATGATTTTTGGTTACCTTTATTCGAAATTTGCTCATTATTTTTACTTTCTTCAGACTGACCTTCAGCTTGTTCTACAATTGTTACTGGGACATTAATATGACTTGCTTTGCCATCCGGATACGTCACTGTTACAGCCACATCTGTTGTTCCTGATTGTGTTCCATCTGGCAATTGGTTTGGATTGTCTACTGTCACTTGTGGTGTGCCTTTATCTTCTTGATAGTCTGGTACTGTGATTACGCCAATCACATCTTCAACAGTAACACCCGTACCTTTCTTCGTAATACCTTCTACTTTTGGTTCATTGCCATCTTTATCCACTTGCTCACCGATTGTCACTGATACTGTAATATGGTCTGTCGTTCCATCTGGGTACGTCACTGTTACACCCACATCTGTTGTACCTGATTGACTACCATCTGGTAATTGTGTTGGGTCATCGATAGTAACTTTTGGTGTTTCTTTACCTTCTGGATAGTTTGGAATTGTTACTGATTCAATGATATCTTCGACTGTTACACCTGTACCGTGATCTTTGTTTACACCATTGCTTTGTGGTTCGTAGGCATCATTATCTGCTTGCTCACCAATTGTAACTGGTACTGTAATGTGATCCGTTGTGCCATCTGGGTATGTCACTGTTACGCCTACATTTGTTGTTCCTGATTGACTTCCGTCTGGTAATTGTGACGGGTCATCGATAGTAACTTTTGGTGTTTCTTTACCTTCTGGGTAATTTGGAATCGTTACTGATCCAATGATATCTTCGACTGTTACACCTGTACCGTGATCTTTGTTTACACCATTGCTTTGTGGTTCGTAGGCATCATTATCTGCTTGCTCACCAATTGTAACTGGTACTGTAATGTGATCTGTTGTGCCATCTGGGTACGTCACCGTTACACCCACGCTTGTCGTACCTGATTGACTTCCGTCTGGTAATTGTGTTGGGTCGTCTATAGTAACTTTTGGTGTTTCTTTACCTTCTGGATAGTTTGGAATAGTTACTGATCCAATGATATCTTCGACTGTTACACCTGTACCGTGATCTTTGTTTACACCATTGCTTTGTGGTTCGTAGGCATCATTGTCTGGTTGTTCGCCAATTGTAACTGGTACTGTAATGTGATCTGTTGTGCCATCTGGATACGTAACAGTCACACCTACATTTGTTGTACCTGATTGAGTACCATCCGGTAATTGTGTTGGGTCATCGATAGTAACTTTTGGTGTTTCTTTACCTTCTGGGTAATTTGGAATCGTTACTGAACCAATGATGTCTTCAGCTGTTACACCTGTGCCATGATCTTTATTCACGCCATTGCTTTGTGGCTCGTAGGCATCATTATCTGCTTGCTCACCAATTGTAACCGGTACTGTAATGTGATCTGTTGTGCCATCTGGATACGTAACAGTCACACCTACATTTGTTGTACCTGATTGACTTCCGTCTGGTAATTGTGACGGGTCATCGATAGTAACTTTTGGTACCTCTTTTCCTTCTGGGTAATTTGGAATAGTTACTGATCCAATGATGTCTTCAGCTGTTACACCTGTGCCATGATCTTTGTTTACACCATTACTTTGCGGTTCGTAGGCATCATTATCCGCTTGTTCGCCAATTGTCACTGGTACTGTAATGTGATCCGTTGTGCCATCTGGGTATGTCACTGTTACGCCTACATTTGTTGTTCCTGCTTCATTTCCATTTGGCAATTCATTTGGATTATCTACCGTTACAGTGTAGTCCCCTTTATTTTCTGGATAATTAGGCACTGTTACTGAATTAATCACATCTTCAGTTGTCACACCTGTGCCGTAATCTTTGTTCACACCATTGCTTTGTGGCTCGTAGGCATCATTATCTGATTGCTCACCGATTGTCACTGGCACCGTAATATGGTCCGTTGTGCCATCTGGGTACGTCACTGTTACACCTACATTTGTTGTTCCCGCTTCATTTCCATTTGGCAATTGCTCTGGACTGTCTACTGTAATATTCGGTGTGCCTTTTCCTTCTGGATAGTTCGGTACCGTCACTGATCCGATTACTTCATCTGCTGTTACACCTGTACCGTAATCTTTATTCACGCCGTTACTTTCTGGTTGATAAGCGTCGTTATCCGCTTGTTCACCAATTGTCACTGGCACTGTAATGTGGTCTGTCGTTCCATCTGGATAAGTGACCGTTACGCCTACATTTGTTGTACCTGATTGAGTACCATCCGGTAATTGTGCTGGATTATCTACCGATACAGTGTAGTCGCCCTTATCTTCTGGATAGTTCGGTACTGTCACAGAATTAATTACATCTTCAGTTGTTACACCTGTACCGTAATCTTTATTCACGCCGTTACTTTGTGGTTGGTAAGCATCATTGCCTGGTTGTTCGCCAATTGTAACTGGTACTGTAATGTGATCTGTTGTGCCATCTGGATATGTCACTGTTACGCCTACATCCGTTGTTCCCGCTTCGTTACCGTTTGGTAATTGTTCAGGATTATCCACAGATACTGTGTAGTCTCCTTTTCCTTCTGGATAGTTCGGTACCGTCACTGATCCGATTACTTCATCTGCTGTTACACCTGTACCGTAATCTTTATTCACGCCGTTACTTTCTGGTTGATAAGCGTCGTTATCCGCTTGTTCACCAATTGTCACTGGCACTGTAATGTGGTCTGTCGTTCCATCTGGATAAGTGACCGTTACGCCTACATTTGTTGTACCTGATTGAGTACCATCCGGTAATTGTGCTGGATTATCTACCGATACAGTGTAGTCGCCCTTATCTTCTGGATAGTTCGGTACTGTCACAGAATTAATCACATCTTCAGTTGTTACACCTGTACCATAATCTTTATTCACACCATTGCTTTGTGGTTCGTAGGCATCGTTATCCGCTTGTTCACCAATTGTAACCGGCACCGTAATGTGATCCGTTGTGCCATCTGGATATGTCACTGTTACACCTACATTTGTTGTTCCTGCTTCGTTACCATTTGGCAATTGCTCAGGACTGTCTACTGTAATATTTGGTGTGCCTTTATCTGCTGGATAGTTCGGTACCGTCACTGATCCAATTACTTCGTCAGCTGTTACACCTGTACCGTAATCTTTGTTTACACCGTTACTTTGTGGTTGATAAGCATCATTGTCTGCTTGTTCGCCAATTGTCACTGGTACTGTAATGTGATCCGTTGTGCCATCTGGATATGTCACTGTTACACCCACATTTGTTGTGCCTGATTGTGTACCATTTGGTAATTGTGCTGGATCATCAACCGCTACAGTGTAATCTCCTTTATTTTCCGGATAGTTTGGTACTGTTACTGATCCGATTACTTCATCTGCTGTTACGCCTGTACCGTAATCTTTGTTTACACCATTACTTTGTGGTTGATAAGCATCATTGTCTGCTTGTTCACCGATTGTCACTGGTACTGTAATGTGATCCGTTGTGCCGTCTGGATATGTGACCGTTACACCCACATTTGTCGTACCTGCTTCATTACCGTTTGGTAATTGTGCTGGATCATCAACCGCTACAGTATAGTCTCCTTTATCTTCTGGATAATTAGGTACTGTTACTGAATTAATCACATCTTCAGTTGTTACACCTGTACCATAATCTTTATTCACACCATTGCTTTGTGGTTCGTAGGCATCGTTATCCGCTTGTTCACCAATTGTAACCGGCACCGTAATGTGATCCGTTGTTCCATCTGGATATGTCACTGTTACACCTACATTTGTTGTTCCTGCTTCGTTACCATTTGGTAACTGTTCAGGATTATCCACAGATACTGTGTAGTCC
Source organism: Staphylococcus schleiferi (assembly GCF_900458895.1). Taxonomy (NCBI): domain Bacteria; kingdom Bacillati; phylum Bacillota; class Bacilli; order Caryophanales; family Staphylococcaceae; genus Staphylococcus; species Staphylococcus schleiferi. The sequence goes on along the minus strand of NZ_LR962863.1, from coordinate 581,757 downwards.
CCTTTATCTTCTGGATAGTTTGGTACTGTTACTGATCCGATTACTTCATCTGCAGTTACGCCTGTACCGTAATCTTTGTTTACGCCGTTGCTTTGTGGTTCGTAGGCATCATTATCCGCTTGTTCACCGATTGTGACCGGTACTGTAATGTGATCCGTTGTGCCATCTGGATATGTGACTGTTACACCCACATTTGTTGTTCCTGATTGTGTACCATTTGGTAATTGTGCTGGATCATCAACCGCTACAGTGTAATCTCCTTTATTTTCCGGATAGTTTGGTACTGTTACTGATCCGATTACTTCATCTGCTGTTACACCTGTACCGTAATCTTTGTTCACACCATTGCTTTGTGGTTGATAAGCATCATTGTCTGCTTGTTCGCCAATTGTCACTGGTACTGTAATGTGGTCCGTTGTTCCATCTGGATATGTGACTGTCACGCCTACATTTGTTGTTCCTGATTGTGTACCATTTGGTAATTGTGCTGGATTATCTACCGTTACAGTGTAATCTCCTTTGTCTGTTGGATAGTTCGGCACTGTGACTGATCCGATTACTTCATCTGCTGTTACACCTGTACCGTAATCTTTGTTCACACCGTTACTTTGTGGTTCGTAGGCATCATTGTCTGCTTGTTCACCAATTGTGACTGGTACTGTAATGTGATCCGTTGTGCCATCTGGGTATGTCACTGTTACGCCTACATTTGTTGTACCTGATTGAGTACCATTTGGTAATTGTGCTGGATCATCAACCGCTACAGTGTAATCTCCTTTATTTTCCGGATAGTTTGGAACTGTTACAGAATTAATCACATCTTCAGTTGTTACACCTGTGCCGTAATCTTTTGTTACGCCGTTGCTTTCTGGTTCATAAGTACGCTCATCAGTAATTTTTACAATGAATGAATCTGCCGCAACATTATTACCACCCGCTACGAGATATACTGTATAAACATCCCCATCTTTAGCAGTTTCTGGTACTACCAATACACCTTTTTGCTCTCCATCTGTTAAAGAAGTAATGTCTTCAGTTTTTTGTACAACATTACCATTCTTATCTCTCCATTCAATATTAGTTGGAATTGGAGATAACTGGCCACCAGTTAAATCAATATTAACTGTATCGCCCGGAATAGCTGGTTTGTCTGTATTATTAAAGTTAACAATATTTAAATTAATATCTGTATTAGGTACGACAGCAAAATTCACATTGTACCACATTGGATTTTGAACCAAATTCTGTCCTGGTGCCGCTTGAGGCGTCCATGATAAATTACTGTTTGGTTTTCTAAACTCAGGACTTGTGTAAGACGAATAAGTTTTAACGATATTTCCTTCTGGATCTGTTACATATCCATATAAATAATTAGGATTCAAACTATCTTTCGGGAATCTTAAAGTGTATCTTCCTTCTGAATCTGTTTCTCCATAAACCGTTGCAGAAATATATTCTGGATGATCTGTTAATAGCGTTTTAGCAGCATCAGCTCTTTCACCTTCTGGCAAGCTATCAACTTGCGCTTTATATGCTTGTGCCCCCTCGTTCGTTAAAGAAGACATAATCACAGTGTATCCTTCAGCTTGTGGATCTTTATTATTATCATTAGGACCCGTACCAGAGTTAGCGTAATCTCCTGCACCGGTTTCTAACCATACATTACCTGAGACAGTATTTCTTGCATTTGTTGAAACTGCAATATTATTTATAGGACCTTGTTCGTCATGAATCCAATCTTGACGCTCTTTTGTTACATAATCGTTTGTAGGACGTACGCCCATGAATACCCCTGTCCGTTGCATATTTGTTCCAACTAAAGGAAACTGACCAAGACTTGAGTTTGTAACTGAGTTAACATAAGAACCAGGGAAGAAGCCACCCGCTTGGCGAATCATTGATGCTGTATTTCCATTTACTGTTTGGAAATCCTCAATCCACAGTCGATAGTACTGACCTGATACCGCTCTATACTTATGTTCATTTCCTAGCGCATCCACCCAAGCTTTTCTTAAATCAAATGCATAAGCACCTGGACCCACTTGTGACGCATTTGAAGAAGATAATTTATTTGTTGTACTTGCTACATAAGTTGGTGAAACTGAACCATCTTTATCAATCCATTGCATATACACTTTAGTGCCTTCTGGTACAGGAGATAATCCGTTTTCTGTTGTTGCAGGTGTACCTCTGTCTACAACCCACGCTCTACCTGATAGGGTGTTGGCTGCATTCGAAGCATCAGTTGAAGAATTAATATAACCATTTGCGAGTGCATCAGCTTCAATAATTTCTTTTGATCCGATTGACAACGCTGTTGGTGTTGCTGCCGCTAAATTCGTTGCTTGTCTATTAGCTGCAGTTGGTGCAGCACGAAAAGCTGTTGCAACAGGTGTGTTCGCATTTTGTTGATTTGCTAATGCATTAATTAACGCGAATTGTAATTCTTGTGCTGTCAATTTATCTCCATCTAAGTTTAAATCACTGATTACTTTTTCTGCTTCTTTTGTTGTGATGTTTGCTGCCTTTGCATAGTAATCAACTGCAGTCGCTCTATCTGTAACACGATTAATATCTGGAGATACATTTGAAATGTTATTATTGGCTTTAATCACTTCTTTATTGCCATCAACCTCTGTTGCCGCTTCATTCGGTAAGGTAATTTTATCTGAATTATCAGAATTTTTATTCGTGCTTAAATCTTCTTTTTCAACTGTTGATTGCGTTTGATTTGATGAATCAGTCGATGTTTCAACTTCAGGCTTCTCATTATTGTTTGATTCTATTTGCTTATGAGATTCTGCATTATCTTCATTTGCTGTGCTTGTTGAATTCTCTTCTTTTAATGTTTGTGGGTTTTCACTAGTCGTGTTTTCTTCTAAAGTTTCATTTGGAGTTGTTTCAGTTTCTGCTTTTTCATTGTCAGTTTCATTCGAAGTAGGCTCTGTAGTCGATTCTGGAGTGTTTTCATTTGTGTCGTCATTTTCTTCAATCGAATTTGATGTGGCTTCGTTTTTAGCTATATTTGAGGCTTCAGTTGTAATTTCATTGTTAGCAGGTTCTTCCTTAGTGACCTCAGTTGTTTCTTCACGATTTAAATTTTCATCGCTTGTGACTCCATCGGAAGCAGTGCTGCTTTCTACATTTTCTGTTGCGCCCTCTTTTTCAGCTGCTTTCGCTTCATCATTAGAAGCACCAAATATTAACGTGACCCCTAATAAAATAGAAGCTGTACCTACTGTAAACTTACGTATCGAATACCTATTGTTTACATTCGGCAAAAAATCAAGTTTTCTAGATTTTTTCATTAAACTAAAACCTCCTAAAGTATTTATCTCAATTCAATAAAGGTTACTTTATTAAATTAAAGATAATAAAAATTAAATCTCTATTTATAACCTACTATCAAAATAAGATTTGAACAACCTATTTATTTTTATAAGTGTTCTTAATATCATTACATATTGAGTTGACAACTTTGTTTATTAAAATTTATATTGCTCTACTCTTGTTTGTTAGACAGTTTCTATTTAATAAATATAAATAATCCTATGATATCTTTATATTAATCACGACAAAATTTCTAAATTATTTTTTAATGTATAATAAAATAGAATTTATTCTTGTTTTCTGCAATATACTTTTGTTTAGAGACTTCGGATTCCAATTTTAAAAGCACCCCATTTTGTGATATTCCTCACTTCTTGAGATGCTTACTCTATAATTATATTTAGGTGTTTTTTACCTATATTCAAATACTATTACTAAATTAATATTTCGCTATAATAAATGAACGTTTTAAATGACCACACTGATATGTGCATGTGCATAAAAAGCCCCATTATCCCCCTTAATATTTGGTTTAAAAATTTTTTAATAAATCAGTCAAGTGATTCATATCTGTGTTTTTAGTCTAATCATAATGACTTGTATGCATAGCTCACATTATTCATTTGCATTTTAACTTGTCATTTTTCCCTTTTCTAACCATAAAAAAAGCACTGAGATTTTCATCTCAGCGCTTAATCAATTAAAACTTAACTTAATATAAGAGATAGGATAAATGTCCAGATACACCAGAATATTAATAATCCTACACTATATTTTAAAGTCATTTTTAATAGTTCAGATTCTTTACCTACTTGTTTAACTGCTGCTGTTGCAATGGCGATTGATTGTGGTGAAATCAATTTACCAATCGCACCCCCTGCCGTATTCGCACCAACGAGTAATGCCCCGCTTGTGCCGACTTGTGGTGCTACAGAAGCTTGGATAGGTGCAAACAACGCGTTGTTGTTTGTTACTGATCCTGTCATAAATACGCCAATCCAACCTAAAATTGGTGACAAGAATGGGAAGACTTTACCTGTTTTAGAAATACCTTCACCCATTGCATTTGTTAAGCCACCGTATGTTGTAATTTTAGCGATGGCAAGAATGAAACAAATTGTTAAAATAGGTAACCATAATTCTTTAAATGCTTCGCCAAGTAATGCACCTGCACGTTTGAAATTGACTGTTTTCGAAAGCAAGATTGTAATGACACCTGCTAACAATAATGCTGTTCCTGTTTGGTTGATAATGTTGAAAGTCAACATTATTGGGATGGCCAGAAACATCGTTGTTAGTGCCTGGAATGCCAAATTGAAGGTTGAAGAATGACAATGCGCCACCTTCAGCAAATAAACCTTTGAATGATTTAGAACTCCAAACAAGTACTAATGCTGTTAAGATAATAAATGGACTCCAAGCAAAAATGATTTCTTTTGCTGAGTGATGTGGCACTTCTAATTTTTGTTCGTCTTTATTCAAACGGAAAATGTTTTTCGGTTGGAATTTTTTAGAGAACAACGCTAAAGATGCCATTGATGCAAGTGGTGGAATAATATCCACTAACTCTGGTCCGAAAAATTGGTTAAATATGATTTGTAACACAACGAACGGAACAACAGTAACAATAATCGCTGGTAATGTTTCTTTGATACCTTTCATACCATCTAAAATAAAGATCAACATAAAAGGAACAATGATACTTAAAATAGGTAAGCTTAGATTTAATGCTTGCGATACTTGTAAAGCAGAAATGTGACCATGTAATGCTAATGTATCAATAACAGAAACCGGTAGACCGATGGCACCATAAGCACCAGCTGCACCGTTTGCAACTAAACAAAGCATCGCTGCTTGCAATGGTTTAAATCCTAATTGAATTAATAATACCGCACAGATAGCGATAGGTACACCGAATCCTGCAACACCTTCTAAAAATGCGTTAAATGCAAAACCGATGAGTAATAATTGGATACGTTGGTCTTCAGAAACCGTTGTAATACTGTCTTGAACGACTGAAAATTGTCCGCTTTCAACAATAACTTTATAAAGCCAAACTGCCATAATAACGATGAAGCCAATTGGTAAGATACCTTGGTAAAAACCTTCTACGATACCACCAGAGGCAACACCCACTGGCAATTTGAATATGAATAATGCAATCACAAGTGTCACAACAAGTGTTGTCACAGCTGCGTAGATTCCTTTCATTTTAAAGACTGTTAAACATAACAGGAATAAAATGATCGGGATACTTGCAATCAATGCAGAAATTGCAAGATTGTGAAATGGATCATAACTCTCTACTAACATCTCTTTTCATCTACCTTCAATATTTATTTTTATATGCAATCGTCATGCCAAAACATGTGATTGTTTTCACATAAAATATAACATTCTAAAGGCCGCAATTCAATATGTATATGAAAAAATCTGAAAAATCAAAAACAGACGTTTTGAACTGCACGCTAAAAATTTAAAATGAAATTTGTAATATAAATGACGATTTATTTAAGATTATATAAGTTGTGTTATACAATTGCAATGGTATATTTTCTATATCAGATATGCCTTTCAAAGGGATTTGACATCGTGAACGAGTTTAAATCGCACGATTGACTGATAAATCCGAACTGTATTTTCCAATCGACAAAAAATCCTTACATTCAATTTTTATGCGATATATCCAGAGGTATAATCGCTGAATGTAAGGATTTCATTAAATTTGTTATTAAACTTTTAAATGATAGAATCACATTGTTTGCAAAATAGCCCTATTATTGACGGTATGTTGGGTCAATAATTTTTGCAGTACCTGTATAATCCACTGTGACAATGACATATGTGCCAGGTTGTGATTGATTAATAAAACTAAATAGGTAACTATATTGGCCACCAGCACCTTGTAATGCATAGTCATTATATGGGTTCTGTTGACCATTCAATTGGCCGACTTCTTGACGTGCTGAATCTAATGCGACTTGGAAGTTCGGTAAGTTTTGAAGTGCTTGTTGACGATTGACCTTTTCTCTCGCAATATTTTGAGCGACTGGTACAACATTTTCACCTTGGTAAGGTGCTACATATTGCGATTTTGTTTGTGATGTTTGTTCATTTTGGCTGTTATTTTGTTGTTGATTTGAAGCTTGTCCGTTGGCTTGTGTACTTGAGCTTTGATCATTCTGCTGTGCTTGTTGCTGCTTGCCTTCTGTGTTTTGGTTGTTCATTTCTGATTGCTGATCGTTGTTTTGATCATTGGCATCTGATTTTGACGTTTTTGCTTGATCAGATGAATTGGATTCATCTTTTGATTTGGACGATGCTTGTTCTTTGTGATCATTTTTGTCCTGTTTAGTAGACTGCTCTTGTTTAGCATGGTCATCTTTCTTCGGTTCTTTATCCTCATCATTAGAACATGCGGCTAAAACAATTGATAATGCAAACAAACTAGCAGGTACCTTTTTCATGATGATTCCCTCCAAATTCTATTCTATAGTATAAAATCGTCTATCACTTTTTTATACACTATTATTTTAAACGACAAACACTTTTTTTGTTAAATTTTTTCTAAATTATTTTTCCAATTGTTTCTTGATATCTATTTTTATAGTAGAGGAGATTCCTTTATTTTTTGTTCGTATTTTTAATAAAAAATAATAAAGTTATCATTATTTTAAAAAGAGCAACTTTATTGTTATTTGATTGACTTTTTGATAAAGTGTGTACGAATAAAAACTGAGGAGGATTAGAACCATGGCTCAAGCTTTTAGAGCATTTCTTGTTGATCAACACGAGGATCAATTCGTAGGAGATTTTAAAGAAATAACACTAGACCATTTACCTGACGGTGATGTGACAATTCGTGTGCATTATTCAAGTATCAATTTTAAAGATATGTTAGCCACACGTGCTCACAACAAAATCATACGAAAATACCCAATGATACCGGGTATTGATTTAGCTGGTGTAGTGATGGAATCTGAACACCCATCATTTAAAGAAGGAGATAAAGTTATCGCAACTGGCTATGACTTAGGTGTTTCTCATTACGGTGGATTTAGTGAAGTCGCACGTGTGAATGGCGATTGGCTAGTTCATCTCCCTGATGATTTAACACTTGAAGAAGCAATGATTATCGGGACTGCCGGTTTTACTGCTGCATTGTCAATCCAATTGCTAGAAGATAATAAAATCACTTCAACTAACGGTCCAGTACTTGTTCGTGGTGCAACTGGCGGTGTAGGTTCAATGGCTGTAATGATGTTGAACGAAATTGGTTACAAGGTCGTTGCAAGTTCTGGTCACAAAGATTACCACGAAAAACTTTTAGAATTAGGTGCGAGAGAAGTTATTTCTAGAGTGGAAGACGTAACTGAAAAAGCACTGGCACATACGCAATGGCAAGCAGCAATTGATCCTGTAGGTGGCGAAACTGTATCAGAAGTTTTAAAACGCATCCACCCACATGGTGCTGTTGCTTTAAGCGGAAACGTTAGCGGTAATACTTTCTCAAGTACTGTATTTCCATTTATTTTACGCGGTATCCGTCTCATCGGTGTTGATTCTGTTTCATTCCCTATGAAACGTAGACAACATTTATGGCGTCGTCTATCAAAAGATCTAAAACCACGTCATTTGCATGATGTAAAAAATGTGATTCCTTTTGATTACCTCCAAGACGGTTTAGATTGTGTACAAAATCATGATTTTATCGGACGCATTGTTGTAGATTTACGTCCTGATGCAAACAACTAAAATGTTGGAATGACAATAAAAAAATCAAACTACATCAGCGATTGCTTGATGCTACATTAATGGGTTGGAAACACGAAATCGATTTGATTTCTGTTCCAACCCATTAATGTTTTAATCCAAATTCCAACAAACTCAAAACTTCCCTTTTTTCGTCGTTCCCAACTGAAAATAAGCCATAAAAAATTTTGTTGTCTTCTCCTAAATTTTCTTTTGTCGATAATTAATATAAATTATTTTATTCTCATAAATTCAATATTTACAATTTACTAATATCTTATGAAAGCGTATACTTGTATTGCATAACAGTACGGGAGGTTACATAATGAAAATTAATAAAAAGCTTATTTTCTTCATTGGCGCACTCGGTGGACTCTTATACGGGTACGATATGGGTGTTATTTCTGGGGCGCTCCTTTATTTGAAAAATGATATTCATTTAAATCCTTTCACTGAAGGATTAGTCGTTTCATCTATGCTTGTCGGGGCAATATTTGGTTCAGGTTTTAGTGGTCCCCTCTCAGAAAAACTTGGACGTCGCCGTTTAGTTTTTATTATTTCTATCGTCTTTATTATAGGTGCACTCATTCTAGCTTCAGCACCATCGATGGAAGTGCTCGTGATTGGACGTTTAGTCATTGGCTTTGCGGTAGGGGGTTCTACAGCGATCGTGCCTGTTTACCTTTCTGAACTCGCACCAACAGAGGCTCGGGGTTCTTTAAGTTCTTTAAACCAACTTATGATTACCATTGGTATTTTATCTTCTTATCTTGTCAATTATGCATTTGCACCAATTGAAGGTTGGCGCTGGATGCTCGGCCTTGCTGTTGTTCCTTCATTAATATTAATGATTGGCGTTATCTTCATGCCAGAAAGTCCGCGTTGGTTATTAGAAAAACGTGGCGAGAAAGCAGCAAGAGATGTAATGAAATTAACATATCCCGCTTCTGAAATTGACGGTGAAATTGAAAATATGAAAAAAATTAATGCCATCTCTGACAGTACATGGACTGTTTTAAAATCTCCATGGCTGTTATCTACTATTATTATTGGTAGTGTGTTTGCATTATTACAACAATTGATTGGTATTAATGCGATTATTTACTACGCACCTAAAATTTTTGCGAAAGCAGGATTAGGTGACTCTACCGCAATTTTAAGTACAGTTGGCATTGGTGTTGTCAACGTATTAGTTACGATTGTTGCGATATTTATTATTGATAAAGTCGATCGTAAAAAACTGCTCGTTATCGGTAACATTGGTATGGTGGCTTCATTATTAATTATGAGTATCCTTATTTGGATCATGGGTGTGAACAGTGCCGCGTGGATTATGATGATTTGTTTAACTACATTCATTATTTTCTTTGGTATCTCTTGGGGCCCTATTTTATGGGTTATGCTTCCAGAATTATTCCCAATGCGTGCACGTGGTGCAGCAACAGGTATTGCGGCACTCGTTCTTTCAATTGGTAGTTTACTCGTAGCCCAACTGTTTCCACTTCTAACGGAAGTACTTGAAATTCAAGAAGTATTTTTAATTTTTGCGGTTATCGGTGTAATTGCACTCTTCTTTGTTGTTAAATTTTTACCAGAAACACGTGGACGTAGCTTAGAACAAATAGAGGCAGATTTACGTCAACGTACAAACGCAACTGTTGCGGATGTAAAAAAATAATGGATAAAGAGACAGTATAGATCTCCAATTTGTTTATATGAAAAATCAAAACAATTGATGACTGGGCTCTTCTTCGCTTTTTTAGCTCGAATAGCCCTACTCATCCTTGCCGGGGCAGGACAACGAAATCATGTAGATTTCTGTCCTGCTCCCTTTCTATTATAAAATTACATTGTGCTGTATGATTAGGAATATATGTATTTCAATGTCTAAGAAAGGAGAGTCTTTATGACCATTGATGTTCAATTTACAATTCCTAATGTTGAGGATTATTGTAATTTGAGAAAAGTTTGTGGCTTAAGTGAAAAGTCTAGAAGTGCTGCACAAAAGGGCTTAAACGGGGCTTGTTTTACCGTAACGCTTTATGATGCTGACCGACTTATCGGTTTAGGGCGAGTTATCGGTGATGGTGGCACAGCTTTCCAAATTATTGATATCGCTGTCCATCCAAACTATCAAGGACAAGGATATGGTAAAACTGTCATGACGCATATTATGAATTATATTGATTCCGTTCGTTTACCTGGAACTTATGTCAGTCTAATCGCCGACTACCCGGCTGATCAACTTTACAAACAGTTTGGATTCAAATCAACTGAACCTCATTCTGGCGGTATGTTTTTACATTTTCCTGTTACACCATAAAAAAGGGACGTCTATCAAAGAAGCGGTGGCCAAACATCCAATAAAAGATGTCGCCACCGCTCTATCACGATGCTTAAATATAAGAAAACTTGAATTAAATCGTAGCGCTATGAAATTTGCGCTACCTCATGACCTCGCACGCGTTTATCCTCACTTGATGACTTACTTCTCAATTTGTTCTTGATTTGCGCGTTTTCGATGTTTTCGGGTTAACGGTTCTCCGTCTCTAGGCTCTGTAATAATGGCCTGTCTCAATAAAAAGAATAGCAAAATGAAGCCGACTGTAATCGTCACGTGACCAATACCGGCAAAAACCAGCAAACGAATCAGGTATCGGTTGACGTGCAATTTGTTTAAAACCTTTTAAAAATTGCATCGTTACTGTCACAATAACACCGATGTTATAAATAATGAAATACCAATTAAATAAATAATAGCTGCTAAGTTTAAAAAGCTTTTCAATAGGTATCAACATTAAAAACATAAACATCCCTAACGTTAACAAATGCGTGTGCATGACACTCATTTGTGTTGAACCTGTGAATTCATAATGTACAGTGAGTTCTCTATATGTAAAGCCACTGAACAACCCTAACATTGTATAGGTCATAAACGCGTATAATATACGTTTCATCCTTTTCACACTCCATCTTATTTCACACCGTCACGCCATTAAACACGGCTGAATTTTTCATTTCTAGCTCATTCAAATTTTCATTCGAGGCCCTTTACCAATCTCACTTCACTCAGCTTCACACTTTCGATTATCGTAATCTCGAAAGACGATGTCAATACTTATTCGTTGTCAGATTTCGTAAAGTTTTTACGTTTAAAGAGCGCTACAATTGAAATAATGAGTGCTAAGATAGAAATAATCCATACAAATGGTGATGTATGTGATGATTGTGCGTCATCATGGTGATCTGCTTTAACAGGTTCACTTTTTTTCACTTCTGTTGTAGGTGCGGGCGTTTCACTTTTTTCATCATCGCTTGTCCATTTCACTGTTTTACCATCTTTATATGTTTGCATGGCTTTCCATTTGAATTGACCTTCTTTTTCTGGATTTGCGACTACAATTGGAAAGTCCATATGTTCGTGTTTGCCAATTCCTTTATCTGTTGCTTTCCAAGTGATTTTAGTGATTTTTCCAGACTTGTCTTCGTTAAATTCATGTTTAAATCCTGGAACAGGCTCAACAGTTGATAAAGTTACACCATCTGGAACTTCTAATTCAAGTTTTACCGTATTTTGATCACGTTCAACTGGAACTCTGACTTGATATTCTTCGTATGAACCGGGTTCACTCACTTTTGGATTAAGCGTTACGTGAGCATCTGCTACAGATGTCATACCTAATAGCACAAGAAATGACACAGCACTTAATAAAAACTTTGTAATTTTCATATATATTGATCCTTTCAATTATAATGGAATTTCGATTTGACTCATGATGACGCCCGCTAAAATCAAACAAATACCTAAGGCGAATTCAAGATATAACAGTGGTCGATTCACACGACGGCGCTTTTGCATCGCTTTAAATGTTTGTAAACCACCTAAAATCATCATAATGATGGTGAATCCCACTTTCATAAACCATAAGCTACTATATAACGTAGGTTGGGTGACAATCACTTTTAACGATGTGGCATCAATGGACATTAAAATACCTGTCAGTATAACGATAATCACTGCGGTCACATTTGCTTTTAACAGCACATCTTTAATTATTAAAATGTAAGAATGCTTGTGCTTGGCATACATGTATGCGATTAAATAAGCAAAACTGCCCAGCCAAATGGCAATCCCCATTAAGTGTAACGTCCGTAAAATGATAGAATACAACGGCACTGCTTGCGCCCATGCATGACCTGAAATCGCAAGACTCAGCATCAAAAAGAGCGGCATCACTTTATACCATATAGACTCCATTCGCCGTAATGAAAATAGGATTAACATGATGATTAAACTGACCATTGATAAAACAAATGGAAATTGCATCCAAACGCTGAAATCAAGCGTCAATATAGAATGAATGGCATCTTTAGGTAACGTCATTAAATAAACGATACCCGTTGTAAAAGCAACCATAATCAATAATAAAATCGCACTGCGATGACGTGGAATCATATCATATGTAGGTACTTCTTGACGTTTCATAAGAAGATTAATCATATATAAGCCCGTAAAAATAAGTAACACAGCTTGTAAAACAAATCGTACTAAGCCTAACCAGAAAAAAGCATCGGTGTAAAAAGGCTTCGCTGTTTCTATTGTATGAGCTGTTTTTTCTCCGATTGAAAAATAATACTGTCCACTTATCTCATGACCATCTAATGAGACAGTCTCCCATCGAACGGCATATGTGCCATGTTCAACTTTTGACGTATCAAAAGTCACTTTTTTTGAATCCTCTTGCTCTTTAGGCTTCAATACACCTACTTCTTTGCCCTTGTCATTATAAATTTTGACTTTAGTATATTGCGTATGAACAGGCTCATTGAACTCAAGTTGAATCACTTCTGGTTTGGATTGTACGACTTCATTCTCAGCGGGTTGTTGTTTTTCTAAAGTGGCATGTGCAGAGGCTTGATTGAATGGTATACTCACACAGATCATCATGATAAATGCAATGAGCGTGGCTGCCCAAAATTTATTAAACGTACGCAATTTAACACCCCCTCAAGTGATTATAAAATGTAGATTTTAAGACATGGTTGCACATCACTTCCCTCATATGTGACATGCATTAACAAGTTGAATCGCTTGGATGACGACAACTTTTGGCCAATACCCAATACTTTCTTCCCTCCATGGCTCATCCTATAAGATTTTATCAAACTTATATGTGAATACAATGTATTTAGACTTGAACCGCCTTTTTTGTCACTGATTTGTCAAAATAATGACGTCATCTGTTTTTGATAGCTATTTTATATTTAATCAATCCACTAGAAATGCAAAAAGCCGAAAAGCAACGAGATAACATCGTTACTTTTCGACTTTTATCATCGATCTATTCAGAGTGAGGTGATTAACTTATACCGTCGCGATTTCTTCTTCGGTCGGTACATCATTGTTCAATCCCACCATTGCTTCAGTGATATTTCTAGAGTTATAGCCAATTCGTTCAAGAATCGCAATAATATCAACATATAGCAAGCCACCGTCAGTTGAACATTCACCTCTGTTCAATCTTTTAATATGACCTTTTCTTAATTTATGTTCAATGTTAAATGCTTCTCTACTCCGCTCCACCACTTCATCTTTTTTAGTCGTATCATAGACGTTTAAAGTATCAATTGCTTTGTGGAAGGACTCATCAACAAAGTTGAACAATTTTTCAATGCCTCGTTCAGCATCTTCAGTTAAAATAATATTTTTACTTTTTTGTCTTTCGATTTGCGCAATGTATGATTCTGTTAGTTCTGACACTTTCACAATCGAGCGATTGACATCAAACATCACGGCAAGACGTTCAACATCACTTTTATTAATATTTTTTGTAGAAATGCGCACCAAGTAATTTCGAATACTGTCGCTAATGGTAATCACTGCTTGATGTTTCTGTTGCACAGTTTTAATCATTTTCTTATCCATCGTCGCAGGATTACGGACATCGTCTAACATTGATTGAACAATATGCCCAATGTTTTGTAGCTCTTTTTGAGTTTCTTGTAATGCGACACCAGGCGCATGATACACTAAATCTTTATTAAGATGTTGAGGTTTATAATCTTCTGTAATGTCTTTACCCGGTACAATCTTAGTTACTAGCCAAGCAAGCGCACCTACAAATGGAAGTTGAATAAGTGTATTCGTTACATTAAATGCACCGTGAGCAAATGCAATCGCCATTGCTGGTTTAAGGTGCCATGCTTCTTGTAACATCCCTATCAAATGCGTTACAACCGGTAAAAATAGCGCGAAGATGATTACACCAATCACATTAAAAATAACGTGCACAAATGCCGCACGCTTAGCTGCTAATGAACCCGCTAAACTTGCTAACACTGCAGTAATCGTTGTTCCGATATTATCTCCTAGTAAAACTGGAATCGCACCTTTCAAGTCAACTAAACCTTGACTGTAAAATTCTTGCAGTATCCCAATTGTTGCACTCGAACTTTGAACTAACGCAGTTAAACCTACGCCGGCTAAAATACCGTACACCGGATGCGATGACATATCTAAAATGATTTGTCTAAACCCTTCTAATTGGGCAAGCGGCTTAACCGCATCTCCCATGAATTCTAAACCAAAAAAGAGTGAGCCAAATCCAAATAAAATTCGTCCAACATTGTTAATATTGGAACGCTTAAAGAAGAAAATAAGAAATGCCCCCAATGCCAAGATTGGCATTGCATATTCTCCTAAATCAATCCCAATTATAAAAGCAGTCACTGTCGTTCCAATATTGGCGCCCATAATAACACCAATCGCTTGTTTTAAAGTCATAAACCCCGCAGTCACAAGCCCTATTGTTATAACAGTTGTCCCAGAACTACTTTGTATTAAGATTGTAACAATCATACCGGCTAATACACCCAGTACTGGATTGGCGGTAAATTTATTTAAAATATTTCGCAATCGATCTCCTGCTGCTGCTTGTAAACCGTCCCCCATTACTTTCAAACCATAAAGGAAAATACCTAGGCCACCTAAAAAAGAAAAGATGACTTCAGTTACCGACATTTCCATTCTTTCACCTCAGTATTAAATTTCTGTTCATATACACATCATTGTCGAATGATTCATCTCGATTATCTCTTATAATTGTAAATTTAATGTTAAGATTTTATTAATTCTGACTTAACATTTCTATTTATGCGACTTTTATTAAGACATAACCCACTTTTTTCTTTATTTATGTTACATTATCTCCTTAATATTGACTACATATTCTTTACTATTTTCGTCGTCTCTTTATCGTTGCTTTCCACCTCCGCACACAAACAACAGTCCTCAAATCTTACTATATCCTTTATAAGATTTCAATCCGAACATGAATACGACAATTACAGTTTTTTCATCTCATTTATTTCCATTAAAAGTTAAGCCAATCCTCTTATGATTTAAAAATTATCTCCTTGACTCATTCGCTATGACCATGACAGATGGACAAATCTTTACTATAATATAGAAGAGTTTTTAGAAAAGGAAGTCCGAAAATGACACAAAATAATGATTACGCTTTACTTCTGTTTTATTATGCTTATCAAACATTTACAAAAACGGCTGATGATATCATTACTGAATATGGTATGAGTCGACAGCATCATCGATTCCTATTTTTTATCAATAAGCTTCCAGGTATTACAACGAAAAAATTATTAGAAAATCTTGAAATTTCTAAACAAGGCTCACATGCCACTTTGAAATTATTGAAAGAAAAAGGTCTCATCTTTGAGCGCCCTGATTTGACTGATCGCCGTTTAAAATGTTTGTTTCCAACTGAAGAAGGGAAAGCGCTCATAGAAGAACTCAACCAAGCACAAAATGACCTATTTAATCGAATCAAAGCCGAGCAAGGTGATGATTGGTATGCGATTATGGAGGGTTTTGCGTCTTATAGACAAGGCTACAAAGATATACAGCATTTGAAATAAGAGAATGAAGAAGGTGATTCGCTATGATTAAAGCGTACTACAATGATGCAAATTTGCATGTCCTAGAAACAGAAGAATGGCAACAAGCGCAATGGCTAAACGTTGTCAAACCGACACAAGACGAATTACAACAACTCATTGAAACATATGGTTTTCCACAAGACTTTTTGGAAGATGCATTAGATAGTGAAGAAAGTTCACGTATTGAATATGATGATGATAGCGGCTACTCTTTAATAATCAGCGACTTACCTATTACTGAAACTGGAAAGCATCAATTAAAAAGTTTCATGACGTTACCGTTAGGGATCATCATCGGTAAAAACATTATTGTTACGGTTTGTGCGAAACCTTTTCATTATTTTGACCACATCGTCAAAAAACCTATTAACTTAAAATACAAAAGTCAATTTGCTTTAAAATTAATGTACGATATGACTGCGCAATACAATAGAGGCTTACGCTTATTAAATAAAGAGCTCCGTCAAGTTGAATATAACTTGCAACAACGTGTCACAAATCAACGTCTTTATTTATTAAGCGACATTGAGAAAAGTTTAGTTTACTTTTTAGGATCACTTAAAACTAACTCTTCTACGATTCGAACTCTATTTCGTTTGCCTGCCATTAAACGCTTTGACGATGACGAAGAATTATTAGAAGACTTACAAAATGAGCACCAACAAGCGGTTGAAACGACTGAATTATATTTACGTATTGTTGAAAGTATGTCGAATTCATATGCGTCTTTGTTATCAAACCAACTGAATACCACTATGAAAACATTGACTATTTTTACCGTGCTGCTCACTTTACCTACGCTTGTATTTAGTTTTTTCGGTATGAATGTACCTTTACCTATTAATACCGAAAGCGCGCTTTCATGGATTATTATTATTGTAATTTCAATTATTCTCGTCGTAGTCATGTTTACATTTTTATGGCGCAACGACAAACTTTGACGTGATTCCGTAATCGTTTATCCATACAGGACTTGCCTATCCTCTATATCAATGATGGGCATGAGAAAATGCTTTTGCTACATCTTCACATGCCCATCATTGATTATCATTTTATTCTTTAATTCACTTTTCTTCGCACCATCATACTTTAACTGATTTTTTAACCCTCTATAAACAACGTCAGACTTTTTTAACACCTTGTTTAAGCTTTATACACACTACTCATATAACTCCCTATAAATATATGCCGTATTTTTTACTTATTTAAGCATTTAATTTAACTTTATTCCATTTCTTTAACACTTATGACACATTAATTATGCCGTTATTTTCTAATATGCGTCATTCCTTATACAATGTACACAATATTATTGTAGAAAAGGAATCGATATTTTTATAATGATGTATATTTATCAACTAGTTTCTCCGGACTTGAGAAACTTGAAAGAGGTCAACTATGCAAGGCATTAATATTGAACTAATGAAACAATATACGTCTTCTGCTTATCGTGTTTTTAATCATGTAGAATTATTTGTTTCGTTTGAAGGCGTTCTGACACTCGAGCTCAACGGTAAAGTGACTCACTTTCATCATCAAATTGCCATCGTGAATCACAATGACTTAGTCAAAGTGACCCAAGCGCAAGCCATCGTCAAATTGACAGTGCCTCTACAGTATTTTTCTGAATTTAATGCTGATTATTTCCTAGGTTATTTTAATCCTAATAAACTCTCTTCTCATAATAAAATTAAAGAAATCATAAAACATCTCATCGTTGAAGAAAACAGTGATATGTACTATGAAAACATTCAAACTTTGATTAAATTACTCTACAATGAAACATTCATTGAATTGGGTCGAATTTATATCCCGCATATACACGTGAATAGTATTTTATTTAATAATATGATTGATTATGTACATCAACACGCCAAATATCGCCTATCGTTACAAGAATTAAGTGAACATTTCTTTGTTTCCCAATCCTATGTGTCTATCCTTTTTGGCAAATACTTAGACTATAATTTTAAAAAATACTACGCTTCAATGAAAATCGCATTGTCTATGTACAACCTAGCCACATCGCATGATTCGATTAATCAAATTGCGACACAATACAGTTTTACAAACTACAACCATTATTCTAAGCAGTTTAAGCGTTTTGTAGGTATCAGTCCGATAGAATTTCGCAAACAAAGCCAAAAAAGAAGTCATCAAGTCACGGTCGTCCCTTTCGATACACAATATTTTGATACCCATTTGAGAAAATCCAGTACAATTCCTTCACCACATAAGGTGGACATATTTTTAGATCAACTCACTCCACCTCAATGGATTGAAAAGAAAGAAGTATTACTTGAAATCGTTAACTTAGACGACATCAGTCAAATATTTGGTAGTCAAAATCAATTAGAGGCACATCATCATGCACATGCCATTCAGTTGTTTTTTAATCCATCAGATCTTGAAACATTTCATTTTGGACATACACATCATATTGAATTACTCAGTCAATTGCTATGTGAATACGGTTATAAAGTGGCATATCGAATCCATTCATTACAAGCGTATGAAATCTTTAAAAATCAATTCTATTATCCGTTAATACGTATCATAGAACAGCAGCCTAATGATTTTAATCAGCATAAATTCAAGCTCAATATCATATTAGACCATGAATCTCTATCTGTTCATGAAATTCAATCTATCATTGAAAAAGTGAAAGCTTTACATTCGGATAGTCAGTTCACACTTGATATTGCGCTACCTTTAACACCAAGTAAAAAAGCGCAATTAAAGTTATTACTTCAACAACGCATCGTTTTTGATTATTATATGTTGGATGCTTTACAACTCAACCAAATTTATATGTATCACCTTGATTTACATACGCAATTTGAGTCAAAATTTGCGCAAGTGATACAAACGTTGCGACAAGAATATCAACTTGCGCAAACACCGATGATTATCAAATCAGTGCCACAACTTTTCACAGCGAAACAACATGCGATGCCACGTGAAGAGCAACTTCTTAAGCTTTGGCTGAATGTAGATGCGCTATGCTTACCACTGATTTCCAAGGACAGCCAAAATAACGGCTTTTATAATCGTTTCGGTCATCATAATGCCATTCAACATGTATTTAATTTATTGCAACCTTTTAGCCATACGTTTAGTGTTCGAACATCTACCTATCTCATTCATGAAACCGCGTATGCATATGAAATTTTGTTATTTCATGCAGATCAAGCGCCCAAAAATGTTTCTTTTGATTTATATGGTACCAACCAATTGCATCGTCATTTTGTGGTTGAATATACTTACCACCCCACATACAGCAACCTAGACCATATCATGCATGTGCAAACGCAAGATTATTACGTCCCAAGACACTTTGTCTCTTCTATTCATATGACAAATCATCTCTTATTTCATATTCAATTACATCACTTTGAACATACATCATACGAAACGACATTACCACAGGGAGTCATGAAACTCATTAAAATTATTAAAAATAAAGCAACACGTCACTCAGACGTGTTGTGAAATTCACATACGATATAAAAAAGGAACGCACGCACAAAATCTTCATTCAATGATAGATTTCTTAGCGACGTTCCTTTTTGCTTTATCGATCTTCAATATATGCATTTTGTGTGGCATACATCCCGGCAGCGAAGACACCGACGACCATCACAAAAAATAATATAATCGCGATGGTCCAACCATGAAAGTGATCATGCGCTACACCTAAAATAAAGGGTCCTAAAGCTGCAACCCAATACCCTATAGATTGCCCAAATCCTGACAACATCGTACTTCCAGCAGTCGTGCGCGAACGAATTGAAAAGAGTGTCATACATAAACTGAAACATGCGCCAATGCCCATTCCTGTCAATATCATCGCAATGAGCAAGACCACCACTTGCTGACTAAGTAATAAACTAAATCCCAATCCCATGAGGCATGTAATAATGATAACGAGACTTCTCTGTGTCTGCATTTTAGCAGCGATAATTGGAAACACAAAGGTCATCGGTAGTTGTGCGAATTGATTCAGCATCAGAAAGTAGCCCGCCGTCTCGGGTGCAATCCTTTTACTTACTAAAATAGAAGGATACCATGCGACAATACTATAAAACATCATCGATTGAAAGGCCATCGTCAAAGCGACTGCCCAAGCCATTTTAGAGCGATAAATTGGCTTTTTTAATCCATGACCTGTTTGTGTTGAAACATGGGGATTTTGTTTGAGTTGCGGAAGCCACACGATGAGTGCCAGTATTGCGAAAATAATCCAAAACGAGAGTGAAAGGCGATAAGACAAGGGCGATAAAGAAGCAAGCGGAAAACTCAATCCGCCTCCCAATCCTGCAGTAAAGTTCATTGTTGCACTATAAATGCCCGTAATGAGGCCAATTTGTAATGGAAAAGATGCTTTTGCGTATGCGGGTAAAGTCACATTCGCTAAAGCAATCGCTATACCTAAAAACAGTGTGCCAATGAAAAAGGCACTCACACCACCAGAAACTCTCACGACTAATGAGATGACAGTCAAAATCAGCGTCATAAATAAAAGTTGTGACATTGAAATACGAGAAAGGATACGTGCTACAAATGGTGACACCATACCGAAAATGATAAGCGGGATTGTCGTAATCAGTCCTGCAATTCCGTTATTAATATGTAAATCTTGCTTTATTGGGTCAATGACAGGTCCAACAGACGTAAGTGGCGCACGTAACGTCGAGGCAATCAACACGATGCCAATTACGCGTAGCCATTGATTTTGAATTTTATGATTCAGTAATTGTTCTGACATATGATTCCTCCTTACATGAAATGCAATGTCATCTTCAAATTAAGATTGCCTTTTAATTGTAAAACAAAACACGGATAAAACCTAAATAGGCTTTCCCGTGTCATATTCGACTGTAAACATGACTTTTACATGCTTTCATTATTAAATCGTATATCAAGTTATTTTGCCCCATACAATTGAATCGCACGTTTCACTGTTTCAATCAATTCATTATCTACAGTATCGAGTTGATTAAAGTAAAATAAAATTTCTTCAGGCTGAATTAATTCTCTAGGGTAAGATGGATCTTCTTCAAGATGTGCGGCCAACGTCCCAAGAGGTGTATCATCGCCTAAAAAATCTAACATAAAATCATAAAAACTCATAACAACACCTCTACTTTTTTGAGGTTAAAATGAATAGTACACTTTTAGAACGTATAATCAAATATATTTCTTTTACAGCCTAATTATATAATTTTTCAAAATAAATGCAAGACACAAAAACGACATATTTTACTCTAACTTTTACTTTCTGTCTTAAAACGAATTCGCTACAATGGAATATAAGAGTGTGACAAAGATTTGACGATTGTTATTTTGAGTCACCTCATACAACACTTAGAGTTCACATTTTATATAAAGGAGCGAGAAATAATGAAGCAAAAACAATCTCTTGGTATTATCATCATTATTGCGATGCTAATTGTGACGGTAGGTGTCGTTGTTGCGATGATGCTTTCTGGTCAAAAAGAAATATATTACGGATATATGAAAGACAGCACAACAGCTGAAAAAGTAATCAGTGAATCTGATAAGACGGTTAAAGAAAACGTTAAAATCCCTACGGATAATAATTTCCAACCTAAAAAAGGCGACTTTGTTAAATTAACAGCTAAAAAAGATGATCCAGATCATTTCGTTAAAAAACAAATCGTATCACATGATGATGTTCCACATGGCTTAATGATGAAAATTCATGACATGCATAACATGGACATGCATCACCATTAATTTAATATTTTTCGTATCATTAATAAGCAATGAAGAAAATGTTCTCAGCCATTTCCTTCATTGCTTTTTACTTTAGTATCACGATTTAATTACCAGATGATTTCATCAACAACATCATCATTGAGTGCACGAATGATTTCTGTCACCAGTTGAACTGCTTTTTGATAATCTTTTTGGTCAATAACAGATACATTTGAGTGCATATAACGTAACGGAATTGATAGCGCAATAGAAGGAATACCATCTAATGCGGTATGCATATTCCCAGCATCTGTTCCGCCACCCGGCATTGAATCCCATTGTAATTCAATGTTATGCGCTTTTGCGACCTTTTTAACATGGCGAATAAGCCCTACATGACCCACATTTGTAGCATCTAATGTTAAGACGATTGGTCCTTGACCTATTTTCACATCGCCATCACTTTCAAGTCCTGGTGTATCATATGCAACACCGACATCAACCGCAATGGCTAAATCAGGTTTCACTTTATGTGCTGCTACTTTAGCACCGCGAAGCCCCACTTCTTCTTGGACATTAGCGCCTGCAACTAAGTTAATATCGAGTGCTTCATTTTTCAATTCATCTAATACATCGACTGCTAAAGCACATCCAAAACGGTTATCAAACGCTTTTGAGGTTACATAATCTTCATTCAAGAGCGTTTCAAATTCTGAATAAGGTGTAATCATGTTACCTACTTCAATTCCCGCTGCTTCAACTTCTGCTTTATCTTTTGCACCGACATCGATGAACATATGTTTCATATCGACAGGTTTATTACGTTCTTCTGCACCTAAAACGTGTGGCGGTTTAGAACCTATGATGCCGCGTATTTCGCGACCTTCATCCGTTGTGATTGTCACTTTTTGGGATAACATCACTTGGTTCCACCATCCCCCTATTGGTGTAAATCGAATAAAGCCTTGCGCTTCGATTTTAGTCACCATAAAGCCAATTTCATCAAGGTGTCCCGCTATCATAATCGTACGCTGACCAGATTGGCTCTTTTTCTTGCCAAAGACACCACCGAGATTATCATAGATCATTTCATCACTATTGGGTTCTAATAATTCAACCATCGCTTTTTTAACCTGATGTTCATGTCCAGCGATTCCATTAAGATCTGTTAATTTTTTTAATAAGCCTTTTGTATTTTTCATCTAAGTTAAACCCCTTTCCGATTAAATTCTATTTAATTTTAACAAACTTTTCTGACAAAAGTATGATTTAAGCATTGTGCAACTTTTGTTTTTCATTGCATAGAAGAATTTTGAAAGTATATACTAGAGGTATCTAGAAAATTCTGAAATAAAAGACAAATTGTTGACATGCCTTTTGCGAATCGGATTCAGTTGATATCATCTTCATTCTCACTTAATGAATCATCAATGGAAATCCAACGCTTTTCAACAATAAGAGCCATGTCTAACTTTTTAGCATGCGCGCAATCGCACATATACACGATGTCAAATTTTGGATGGCACACACTAATATTTTGCTCATCCATGACATCCTCACTTTCTTCAGCGTCATGCTCATCATCAATATGATAGATCGATAAGGAGGTCACATCATGACACATAAAGTCGCTTTAATTGGACTCGGTCGTGTAGGAAGCCAAGTACTAACGGACATTCAATACACAGGCCTATTTCAAGAAATCATCTTAATTGATACCAATCTGAACCGTGCGGAAGGAGAGGCAATGGACCATCGCCATTTCCAATCTTACAGTGGGACACATCATACGAAAATAAAAGCAGGCAACTACACAGATTTAGCAGATGTTGACATGATTATCATCTCTGCAAGCATCCCTTCTACAGCAGATATGGCTGATCGCACAACGTTAACATTCGGTAATGCTGCGATTATCCAAGAGATTATGTCAAACATTACTGCGGTAACAACCTCACCACATATTATTATGATTTCAAATCCTGTAGATACGATGACTTATTTAGCAGAGATACAACATGATTATCCACATGAAAAAATTATGGGAACAGGCACATTATTAGAATCATCTCGCTTCCGTACATTGATTGCAGACCACTATGACGTTGATCCGAAAAGTGTCGAAGCTTTCGTTATTGGAGAGCACGGCAAAACGACTGTACCGGTATGGAGCCGTGTCCGTATTGCAGGCATGCCTCTCGATGAATATGAACAACTGAGCCATGCGCAAGCTATCTCGAAACAAAAGATTCGCGATGAAATTGACAAAGTGTCATTTGACGTGATGCGCAATAAAGGTTGGACGAATTCTGCTATCTCTCGCGCAACAATCGATCTTGTAGAAGCCATTCTTTATGATGAAAATCGTATTTTACCTATTTCGACAGTCCATCAGCACGTTTATGATTATCAAAATGTCGCATTTAGTCTTCCAACACTTGTTAATAAAGAAGGGCATCACACTGTCTTCCCGTTTGCACTAGATGCTGAAGAAAAACAAGCACTTGATCATGCGGTTCAATACATTCAATCAACAATTGCGTCTGTCACAGATTAAGTCACGCAATCATTTTAGACGGCACTACTTGCCATTTGAAATTCATTTATTTTGGCAGAGATGACACAGACGATGCAAATTTAAAATATCCACTTTAATTCATGTCTCCATTAAAAAAGCACTGAAATCCATAACCGATTTCAGTGCTTTACTTAATCAACGACCTTGAATTGCCATTATTTCATTTTATAATTTTCATTGAAATAATTGTATTTCGCTTTTTTATCATGCTTTTTCGTTTTTGAATCGAAGCCTTGTAAGAAAAAGCCGCGTTTGAGATGAATAGGCTGAGCAATATATGTATTTTTTTCGTCACCTTTTAAGGTTAATTCTTTATAAAACACACCTTTTCTTGGATCATACTCAGACTTTTCTTTAATAACTTTATCACTCAAATGATGTTCAGTTAAATACTGATCGATTAACTTTAGGTTTTGACTTTTTTGATAACCCTTATACGCAAAAAAGCCAGCCGCAACAATTACAAATAACAACACTAAAGCCAAAACGAGTTTTAAAATTTTCTTTGCCATTTCATGTGCCTCCACCTTATTACAATCTTATTATACATCTTATCATAAATCTTTTTCTTACATTACTTTCAGTATTTGTCGTCACATAAAAGTCATAATCCAATCGGTATCTAAATTGCGATTTCACAGCGAACCATCAAAAAGTAAAACTTAAAAATCACTATGTTACACATATAAAAACGTCTTTAAAGACGAGCGGTCACCCGTTTCAAAGACGTTTTTTATCATTCGATGATCATTTTAAAAGTGAGATTATTCGACTGTGGACACCGCTTGTTCGCGTTTAGATAAATTAAACATTGTTAATAATGCCACAATCCCAAAAATACTTAAGAATATAAAGGCAAGATGGCTTGACCCTGTGAGCGATGTCACTGCTGTAATCACTAATGGTGGGAAGAAACCTCCAAGACCGCCCATCATTGAGACAATACCATTTGCAACACCAGCTTCTGTTGTGAAATAAAGTGGAACGAGCTTAAACACTAAGCCATTACCGATACCGACACAGATACTCACTGTTAAACATCCAATTGTAAATAAGAAAATTTGACTGGAAACACCTAAAATGAGTGCACCTATAATCATAATTGAAAAGAAAATTTTAAGCATAGAGACAGCGTTAAACTTATCCCCTAAAATACCACCAAGTGGTCGTAAACATGTCGCTAAAGCAATGAAAACTCCCGTACGAATCCCTGCATCTACTTTATCAATGCCAAAGTTTTGAACAAGGAAGTTCGGTAAGAAAAGACCGAAAGCCACGAATGCACCAAATGTAATAAAATACCAAAAACTTAAATAATAAAGTTTGTAATTACGCATTAACTTTCTTGATTGTTCGACTAAAGGCACTTTGACTTTAGGTTCATTGCCGTCACCTAAGAAAAACATGATAACCGCAAACACAGCCATAATAATTAAATAGCTACGCACTGTATTTTGCCAACCAATCACACCTGCAATTGGAGGTGCTAAAAATGAAGACACTGCAGTACCGAGGTTACCCATACCATATATCCCATTCGCAAGACCCACTTTATCATTAGAAAAATATTTAGGTAATGAGGTTACCCCTACTGAGAAGATTGCCCCACCCACACCGAGGAAAAAGCCTGCAAACATGAGCGCCCCTGGAGATGTCGCTTGGCTTAATAAGAATATAGGCACGAGTAGCACTAAAAAGCTTGTAAAGAATACCCATTTGGCACCGACAATATTCGTTAAATAACCAAACGGTACACGCAAGACGGAGCCTAATATAACTGGAATGGCTAAAATAATTGAAAGTTGACCACTCGAGATTTGAACATCTTGCGAAATAAAAGGAATCAATGGTGCGATAATACTCCATGCCATAAACCCTGCCACTAAACTCAATGTTTGAAGCCCTAATTGTAAACCCGCTTTTGACTTATTCATTGATCATTCACCTTTCTCGTTTGACTCCATTTCGGATCAAATTCACTAAATTTTCTCTACGCGTTGATAAAATGATAATTTAAACATTTCCAACTCAAATACAGTTTAACTTTATTGTGAAATTTATAACATAAGGACTTCCCCTATACGCCGTGTGGGGTATCCCCTAACCTGAAATTGATGTATAAACATTGTTAAAAATTAGACAAAATCGGGATAAAGACGGGATTGACAACACTTTATATTTAACAATCAGACATCTCATAAATCGCTTTTCCACCTGCCTAAATCAATGCGCAAAGACAGAATATTCATAATATAAAGGACAGCCAATAGGGACATGCGGAGGATTATGTTATACTCATTTATAATAGAGAATGACTACAATCATCAACATGCAATTATATTTAAAAAAGAAGGTGCATTGCTTGAAAAAAACAGTTGAGTGGCTCATCGCAATTGTCAGTGCCATTGCGATTGTGTTACTGATTAGAACTTTTATTGGAACACCCTATACCGTTAAAGGGCAATCTATGTTCCCCACTTTTCACGATAAAGATCGGGTCATTGTCAGCAAGATTTCAAAGTCATTGAACCATCTCAATCGGGGAGATGTCATTGTCTTTCATGAAAATCAGCATAAAGATTTTATTAAGCGATTGATTGGTCGTCCAGGAGACACTGTGGTGTATAAAGACGATCAACTTTACGTTAACGGTAAAAAAATAAAAGAGCCCTATTTGAATTCTAATAAAAAGTACAAAATCGGGGACTTTCTGACCGAAGATTTTAATGTGGAAGATTTAAAAAATGCGCAAGGTCAGTCTAAAATCCCTGCACATCGCTATTTAGTATTAGGGGATAATCGCCAAAATAGTATTGATAGTCGACGTCCTGAAGTGGGTCTGATTTCAGAACGACAGATTGTCGGTAAAGTGACCGTAAGAGTTTGGCCTTTCATCCGAATCCAATTTGGCTTTAACCCCGATACTTTTAAATAACAAAAGAGCCAACATTTCAATTTTTGATAATCTTGCCTTCATGAACTCGCTTGCTTAGGGGCTGAAGTCTCAACTAAATTTGGCTTAATTGAAGCTGAAAATTGATGAAGCCAAATTGGATTTTGGGCGCATTACAGAAATATCATGTGCAACAAATATTTCGTTGTATTGCCCCCGCAAAGCTGACTAGACTTCACAAAAGCAAGTTTGAACTCGTGTGAAGTCAGACAGCCACTGCGTAAAACAATGAATCACTATTAGAATAGGTAGACAAGTTTAATTTTTTCACTCTTCCCTCAAGCGTCTCGTTCATTGTGGCAATCATGCCATAATCATAAAGGTATAGAGGACAATTTTAGGAGACGATGAAAGCTTTTTAGAAAGTCAAAACTGTAAAAATTAGAGCGATGTATCAAAGTAAAGGTATTATCAATTAAATATCGCTTATTTTGATATGTGTACCTTTTAAATTCTAAACGTTTATGATATGGACAAATATCGTGGATTTTTTATCTTTATTAATTAAATGATACGAAAGTGACTTATTTTTTTAAAATTATAATAGTGAATGGTGACTTGCAGAAACGAAGTATTTATGACGAGACTCCTGAGGGAACAGGACGAGCCGAAGATTACAGGCTGAGGCTGTCCCCTCGGAAAGCGAAGTCATATAATACGAAGTTTCATCATATAAAAAGCGCTAAGACAATTTTCTATTAAAAATCATCTTAGCGCTTTTTATTTTGTAATTGATGTGCCGAACTTTTTTACACACACCTTTTGATTATTCAAAACCCTCCGTATATTGGAATTGTTTATGCTTCAAAAAACACTTCATTTTCGTCGACTAGAAATCTAATAGCTTTTTCTTTAATGCATACTCCACGAGCTCTGGCTTTGATTTTAAATTAAGTTTATCCATAATACGCGTTTTATGCGCTTCTACTGTTTTAACAGAGACAAATAGCTTTTCAGCAATATCTTTATTCCCATATCCTTTAGCAATTAACGGTAAAATTTCAAGTTCACGTTTCGATAAAATCTTGAATGGGTCATTTGAGTACGATTCATCTTGTGAAGATTGAACAAATTCTTTAACTAAAGACGTCGTCATTTTAGGATCAATATAAGTTTGACCTTGATAGACCGTGCGAATCGCTAACAATAATTGTTCATCTGGCGCATTCTTTAAAATATAGCCACTCGCCCCGCTTCGCAAGACGTGGAATAAATATTCTTCGTCATCGTACATCGTCAATATCAGAATTTTAGTATTCGGAAAACTATCTAAGATTTTACTCGTCGCAATTAATCCTGATTCACCCGGCGGCATACTGAGATCCATAATGAGTACGTCCGGCTCATATTTCATCACTTTTTGATACGCCTCTACGCCATCGGCAGCCGTCCCTACCACTTCCATATCCTCTTGAAAGTTGAGTATCATAGAAAAGCCTGTACGTACAACGGCGTGATCATCAGCAATTACGATTCTCATGCTTTATTCCCCTCACTTTTGACTAATTGGTACTTCGAGCGATACGATGGTGCCTTTACCTTTCTGCGTTTCAATATTCAAATGCCCGTTGACCAACTCAGCACGTTCATACATCCCATATAAGCCTAATCCAGAACCTTTAGGCGAATCGCTCGGTTCAAAACCTAAACCTTGATCTGAAACTTCAGCATAGAGATAATTTTGGTCTTTTCGTAAGATGACATCGACATCATCAACATCTGCATATTTCATCGCATTGAAAACCGCTTCTTGAACGATACGATAGACAACGGTTTCGATTTCAGTATCAAAACGTTCTGGTTCAATATCAAAGTGATAATTCACAACTAATCCATAATTATTTTCAAGCTGCTTAAAGTAAGACTTGAATGCGGCATCTAACCCTAAATCATCTAAAGAGGAAGGACGCAACTCTGATGATAAATTTCGAATATCATCAATTAATTTCGTCATTAAGCCTTCAATATTTCTAGAGTTTGCTAATAATGAATCCATATCTTGCTGATATTTGAGCAAGCGCATTTCAACATTCACATTAATCAACTCTTGAACTACACCATCATGCAGTTCTCTAGAGATACGTTTCCGCTCATTTTCTTGTGCTGCAATCGTCTTTTGAATCATGTTACGTTGATAAAGTTCTTCTTGTCTTTGCAGTTGTGCTGTGACATTTTGTAACGTAAACGCCTTAATCTGTTGTGCTTCATCAATCGTTTGATATGTGGCTGTAAAAGGCTCGATTTTATTGTCGGTCGTCTTCATAAAAACTTGAAAAGTCGTATTCCCTAACGTTTCTGAATGTAAAAAACAGTTTTGACATGTACGTAAATCATGTTCATTGGTATAGCCTTCACATCGGCCACATATTGTATTAGAAATGCCGCTCATATCATTATCTGGCGAGATGATACGTTTCGCTGCTTCATTCATATAAATCACTTTACCATTGCGGTCAATAAAAATAATCATTTCTGACGTCGTATGGTAATACGACAATAAGAACGACAATAAATCATGTGTCTTTTCTGTCATCATAACATCACCTTATCTTCACTCGTTAAACCACCAATACCTTTAATTAACGACAAGTCACGTGCAATCTGAGGCAACGGTTTTTGATTACGTTGGCCTAATAAGAGCACACCTTTCACACGGTGATTATGCCATAGAGGTATGGCAATTAATGCGGTAATCTGTTCACTCATTAAGATTGGAAAGTTAAAAAGTGAACTTTGAATTTCATGATGTGTCGTATCTGGAATTACCATAGGCTTCCCTGTCTTCATCACATTACCCGCCACACCATGACCATGACGTAAGACGATGCGTTGATAACGCTCATTTAAGTTGCCTGACACGTAACGCCATTTGATCTTTGTGCCAACATGATCTTCTGAAGGTAATGCGATACCGGCAAAGTCAAACTCATATTCATGACGTATTCTATCTATTTCATCTTGATAATCATGTTGAGAAAAATCAATCTGGTTCACGGTCATCACTCCAATTTAAATTTTGTGTTTACGATAAATAATATAACTGCGACTCGCGTAAGATAAAGGGACACTCCACACGTGCACAAGACGTGTGAACGGCCAACATGCCATAATCGTAAAGCCAAGTAAAATATGCAATTTAAATGTTAACGGAACACTTACCATGAGACTTGCATCAGGGCGCAACGTAAATAAACCTCTAAACCATATTGAAATCGTTTGTCGATAATCAAAGTCAGGTGTCGTTGCATTTGTCACTAATGTGGCATAACATCCAATAAAAACAATTAATAACAATAAGAAATTGACAAAAATGTCTGATGCAGAGCTTAAACGGCGCACATTTTGTTTAGTCACGCGTCTTGCAGTTAACAACAACATACCGATTAACGTTATTATACCAAAAATACTTCCGATATACACCGCTCCGATATGGTAGATATGATTGTTCACACCGATTGCCGTTAACCAATGTGCTGGAATCAACAATCCAACGACATGACCGAAAAATACAGGAATAATCCCTAAATGAAACATGAGACTGCCCCATTTAAGTTGCTTCTTTTCAATAAATTCACTCGATTTTGCAGTCCATGAAAACTGATCATATTGGTAGCGAACAATATGACCAATCACAAAGATTGCAAGACAGAGGTACGGGAAAATCACCCATAAAAATTGATTAAACATGATGTCTCACCTCTTCGACTTGTACAATGCATTGCTTTAACGTTTCTCTAAGACCTTTAATTAAGTGACGATAAGGATTGCCTTTTTCTTCAAGATATTTCATCATCGGATACGTGCCATCTTCAATAATCATCACTAATAATTGTGCATTTTCTTGTGCCCTGTCATCCCCGTCAAATTGGGCAGCGTATAAGAACTCCAACATCAATGGTAAATAATCTGACAGCTCAGATGAAGGCATCTCTAGGCCAAACATTTCATAAAGCACTTTTAATTTTGCTAACATTTGTCCGCGTTCTTTTTGTGTATCAAATTGATTAAATGTCATGTAGAGTGTCGCTTTTTTATTAAAATCAAACGTATCGGTATAAAGCATTTGAATTTCAGATAAACTCTTTTCATACATTTCTTCTCGATATTGTTTGACATAGGGATAGGCAGGGTGCGCTTCATGAAAAATTTCTTCAAAGACTTTAGGATGGAAGGTTAACTTTTCTGGAAAAATTAACTGCTGGCTCATGTAACCGAGCGTCTCTTTATAGCTGTTCAGCCGATCAAGATTAATCACGGAAAATCCCTCCATAGAAATTGTCGTTATAAATTTCACGTCCTGTTTTACCACCTGCACCTACAGGCACACCACAACCATCACAGTTCGCGCCGAAATGTTCACCACCATAGCCTTGACTGCCTTGCGCTGCATAAGTGTCCATGTATTGCTCTTTATGTGACGTTGGAATCACAAAGCGATCTTCATGTTTCGCAATCGCCAACAAACGGTACATGTCTTTTGCTTGTCTTTCTGTGAGACCGACACGTTCTAAGCGAGACATGTCAAACTCACGACCTGTATTTTGTGCACGCATATAACTTCTCATCATAGCCATACGTTGAAGTGATCCTTTCACAGCTTTTGTATCGCCAGCTGTGAAAAGTTCTGCTAAATATTGAACAGGCAAGCGCATTTCTTCAATTGCTGGGAAGATAGCATCAGGATTGTTTCCGGCATTTTGTCCTTCAAAATAATTCATTATTGGACTTAATGGCGGACAATACCAAACCATCGGCATTGTACGATATTCTGGATGTAATGGAAACGCTAACTTATATTCGATTGCCAATTTATAAATCGGTGAATTTTGAGCTGCTTCAATCCATTCTTGAGAAATACCATCTTTCTCAGCTTGTTCAATAACCGCTTCGTCATAAGGATTCAAAAATAAATCCAATTGTTTTTCATATAAGTCTTGTTCATTTTCAGCAGAAGCTGCTTCTTGAACGCGATCCGCATCGTATAATAGGACCCCTAAATAACGCATACGACCTGTACATGTTTCAGAACAAACTGTCGGAATTCCTGCTTCCACACGAGGGAAACAAAATGTACATTTTTCTGCTTTATTTGTTTTCCAGTTGAAGTATACTTTTTTATAAGGACAACCTGTCATACAGTAACGCCAACCACGACACGCTTCTTGATCAACTAAGACGATACCGTCTTCATCACGCTTGTACATTGCCCCAGATGGACAAGATGCGACACAGCTTGGGTTTAAGCAATGTTCACAAAGGCGAGGTAAATACATCATAAACGTTTGATCAAAGTTAAATTTAATTTCTTCTTCAATTTTTTGAATGTTAGGATCTTGAGGGCCCGTAATATGTCCGCCTGCTAAGTCGTCTTCCCAGTTAGGACCCCAGTCTAAGTCCATGCGCTGTCCTGTCATCAATGAATGGGCTTTTGCGACTGGAGAATGTTGGGCAGGTTTAGCTGTTGTTAAGTGCTCATAGTTATATGTCCAAGGTTCATAGTAATCTTTAATCACTGGCATATCTGGGTTATAGAAAATTTTACCAAGTGCTATTTTGTTCAAGCGTGTTCCTGACTTTAACTCCAGCTTACCTTTTTTGTTTAATGTCCATCCCCCTTTGTATTGTTCTTGATCTTCCCATCGTTTTGGATAGCCGATACCCGGTTTTGTTTCTACATTGTTAAACCACATATATTCTGCGCCAGGTCGATTTGTCCAAGTACTTTTACACGTCACACTACATGTATGACATCCGATACATTTGTCTAAGTTCAGAACCATTGCCACTTGCGCCTTAATCTTCAAGCCAATCCACCTCTTTCATCTTTCTCACTGCCACGTATACATCCCGTTGGTTCCCAATTGGACCATAATAATTGAATGAATAACTGATTTGGGCATAGCCCCCCATTAATTGTGTCGGTTTTAAGTGAATACGCGTTGGCGCATTGTGCGATCCACCACGTGTTCCCGAAATTTCAGATCCCGGTGTTTCAATATGTTTATCCTGTGCATGATACATATACATTGTGCCTCGAGGCATCCGATGTGACACAACTGCACGCGCTGTGACTACACCATTACGGTTATACACTTCTAACCAATCATTATCATTAATGTCATGTTGTGCTGCGTCTTCATTTGAAATCCATACCGTCGGCCCCCCACGGAACAACGTCAACATATGTTGGTTATCTTGGTATGTTGAATGGATATTCCATTTTCCATGTGGTGTTAAATAGCGAAGTACGAGCGTATCGACGCCACCTTTAACAGGCTTATCCTTCGTTCCAAATACCATTGGTGGTAATGTTGGTTTATAAACAGGTAACGCTTCACCAAATTGTTGGAAAACTTCATGATCAATATAGAAACTTTGGCGTCCTGTTAACGTTCTAAATGGCACGAGTCGCTCAATATTCGTTGTAAACGGAGAATAACGTCTACCTTGTTTGTTCGAACCCGGGAAGACTGCTGTTGGAATCACTTCACGCGGTTGTGATGTGATATTTAAGAATGAAATTTTCTCAGATGCACGTTCTGCTGAAATATCTTTCAATGGCATCCCTGTTTGTCGTTCTAAGTCTTGATAAGATTTTTGTGAGACCCGTCCATTTGATGCGGATGAAACATTTAAAATCACATCTGCTACTTTACGCGCTGTATCAATCCGCGGTTTATTATTTTTAATCGAATCATCTTCCCATGTCCCTACCATGCTTCGAAGTTCATCGTATTGTTCTTTGACCGAAAAGCTCACGCCATGAGCACCCACTTTACCGTTTTCTAGTAAAGGTCCTACAGAAATAAATTTGTCATAAACGTCAGTATAAGTACGATCAACCACTGCAAAGCCTGGCATCGTTTGACCCGGAATTGGTTCAATTTCACCTTTTGTCCAGTCGTGCACTTTACCGTAAGCAAGTGAGATTTCTTGCTTAGAGTCGTGTGCGAGCGGTGATGTTACAACATCTTTATAAGTACCAGTAAGGTGAACACGAGCCATTTCAGAGAATGTTCGGCTAATCGTTTTGAAAATATCCCAGTCTGAACGTGATTCCCATAAAGGGTCGATTGCCGGATTGAATGGGTGAATGAAAGGATGCATATCTGTTGAAGAGATATCATGTTTTTCATACCAAGTGGCCGCTGGTAAAACAATGTCAGAATATAAAGGCGTTGCCGTCATACGGAAGTCTAAAGAAACAAGGAGATCAAGTTTACCTACTGTATCTTCTCCCCACTCAATCTCTTCAGGTCGATCCGTTTCATTTGGCTCAGCCATTAATGCTGATTTTGCACCTAGTAAATGTTTCATAAAGTATTCTTGACCTTTAGCAGAACTTGAAATCAAATTCGAGCGCCAAACAAATAAAGTCTTCGGATGATTTTTACGTAAATCTGGATTTTCAACCGCAAATTTTGTTTTACGTGATTTCACATCTTCAATGGCACGTTTTAAAATGGCTTCATTATTAAATTCTCCCGCATCGCGTGCTTCTTCTCCCCATAAAAGACTATTGCGGTCAAACTGCGGATAAGAAGGTAACCAGCCATTGCGTGCAGCTAAAACATTATAATCAGCAGGATGTTGTAATTTGATATTCTCTGCAAGTGGCGAAGCTAAGCGATCTACACCTGACTCTTCATATTTCCATTGGTCTGTCGCAAAGTAAAACCAGCTTGTTCCATTTTGTAAACGCGGTGGCCCTTGCCAGTCTTTAGCGAAAGCAATCGTATTCCAACCTTCAATCGGACGACACTTTTCTTGTCCAACATAATGCGCCCATCCGCCACCATTCACGCCTTGACAGCCACATAAAACGACTAAGTTTAATACAGAACGATAAATGGTGTCTGAATTAAACCAATGGTTAATTCCTGCGCCCATAATAATCATGGAACGTCCACCTGTATCGATGGCATTTTGCGCAAATTCTTTTGCCACTTGTGTCACAACATTCGCTTTGACACCTGTAATCTTCTCTTGCCAAGCAGGTGTATAGAAAGAAGCCGCATCATCAAAACCTTTTGATTCTAGTTCATGATTAAAACGTTTCACACCGTATTGACTTGCCATTAAATCATAAACGGTTGCGATGTACGTTTCTTCACCGTTCGCTAACGTTACTTTACGCACTGGAATCACACGCTCAAATACGCCATTGCCCGCATTATCAAAATATGGGAATTGAATTATGATGTACTCAAAGTCACCCGTTGCAACTGTCATTGCAGGATCAATTTTAGCGCCCGCTTCATTTTCTAGTTTTAAGTTCCATTGTTTGCCATCTTCCCAACGTTGACCCATTGTCCCATTTGGAACTTGAATCGTGTCTGTCAAAGAATCTAAAACAACCGGTTTCCATTCACTATTCTCAGACTGACTGCCAAAGTCACTTGAACGGAGGAAACGTCCCGCTTTGTAACCTTTATCATCTTGATCTAATCGAATTATAAACGGCATATCTGTATATTGTTTGGCATAGTTGATAAACATTTCTGAAGGTTCATCTTCGTAGTAAGTTTGTAAAATAACATGCGTCATTGCTTGTGCCAACGCTGCATCTGTACCTGGATTAGGAGCCAACCAGTTATCGGCAAACTTTACATTTTCAGCATAGTCTGGCGCGACAGAAACGACTTTAGCCCCTTTATATCGAACTTCAGTCATAAAGTGTGCGTCTGGTGTCCGAGTGAGTGGGACGTTTGAACCCCACATCATAATATAGCTCGCATTGTACCAGTCGCTCGATTCTGGTACATCTGTTTGTTCACCCCAAATTTGCGGTGATGCTGGCGGTAAATCCGCATACCAATCATAGAAACTCAACATTTCTCCACCTAATAGCGAAATAAAACGTGCACCTGCCGCGTAACTAATCATAGACATCGCTGGAATTGGCGTAAATCCTGCGATTCTGTCAGGTCCATCTTTTTTGATTGTATAAATCAATTGAGCTGAAATAAGTTGTGCCACATCTTTCCAGCTCGCACGGACATGTCCACCTTTACCGCGTGCTGACTTATATATACGTGCTTTTTCTTCGTTTTCTACAATTGAGGCCCATGCTTTAATTGGATCTTGATACGTTTCCAACGCTTCTGTCCATAATTCCCATAACTTTCCACGAACGTAAGGATACTTTACACGGAGTGGACTATATTCATACCAGGAGAATGAAGCGCCACGTGGACAACCTCGTGGTTCAAATTCTGGCATATCTGGTCCGCAACTTGGATAGTCAATTTGTTGATTCTCCCAAGTAATCACACCATTTTTCACAAAGACTTTCCATGAGCATGAGCCTGTACAGTTCACGCCATGCGTTGTGCGGACTACTTTGTCATGACTCCATCTTTCTCGATACATTTTTTTCCCATTCACGACTTTTGTGTTCTAATACCGACCAATTCCCGTTAAATTTTTCAGTAGGCTTAAAAAAAATTCAGTCCAAATCTAGCCATTGTCATCCTCCTCTTACACATAGACTTCAGTCATCACCCATATTGTACATTTATTCACAAGCGTATCCTATTAGGGATTTACCTATTTCATTAACTGGAATCCCTATGCTTTTTCATACCTCACACGTGGTTCTAAATCGCTTGCTTAACGGCTAAATGCTCAACTCAATTTGGCTGAGATGCGGCAGTAACTTGGTGAAAGTAAATTGGATTTTGAGCGCAATACAGAAATATCATGTGCAACAAATATTTCGTTGTATTGCCCCCGCAAAGCTGACTAGACTTCACAAAATCGACTTGTTCTTAACTCTAATAGTGAATGATTATATGCATAAACGAAGTATGGATGACGAGACGCCTGAGGGAACAGGACGAACCGAAGACTACAGGCTGAGGCTGTCCCCTCGGAAAGCAACGTCATACAATACGAAGTTTTTATCATAAGAAGAAAGCGCTAAGACAATTTTTATGATAAATCATCTTAGCTCTACTTAATTAACGAGATATTTAAATTTTTTACAAATCAACGACCTGTGTAAAAGTCGTATCTTGAATGAGTTGGATGATTTTTTCAATTTGAGAAGCATGTAAATCAGAATAGTGGCGATCATCAATCACGACCTGATGCCCCGCTTCGAAATAGTCAAAAGCACGCGCTATCGCTTCCAATCGCTCCCCTCTAATTAACACTGTTTCGTAGTTTCTTGAGGTGTTCGCGACGTCTGTTTGCACATCCCTGACGACTTGTCCCACAATGGTAACACCTGGCCCTAGACGTTCAGGCAACATTTCAATTTGTTCAACAATGGTATTCACTGTTCCACTTATCACGCGTTGGTTAGGATGTGTCGCATTAAAGACAATCGCTACTGGAAAATCGATGCCCATTTTATTTTTAATATCATGCATTAATCGAGGCAAACGTTTAATCCCCATATAAATAGCTAACGTCCCCCCATGTTCCAATGTCGTCATATCAATTTCATTTTCTTCGTTGTTTTTAAAGTGGCCCGTCGTAAAAGTAATATTCGTCGATACATTTCGTTCTGTTAAGCCTTTTCCTAGTTGACTTACTGCAGCACTCGCGGCCGTAATCCCCGGAACAATCTCATAATCAATATGGTGTGCACGTAACGTTTCAACTTCTTCAGCGACCCGCCCAAAAATAGCAGGATCGCCTCCTTTGAGTCTTACAATGGTTTGTGCGGTTTGTGCTTTTTCGACGATTAACTGATTAATACGCTCTTGCTTAATATATTTCGTATAAGGCGTCTTACCTACGTGAATCCATTCTGTCTCTGGTGAAGACAAATGAAGTAAAAAGGGATGAACTAACTGATCATATAAAATGACATCTGCCTTTTGAAGGCAACGCTCTGCTTTTTTAGTTAGTAAACAGGGATGTCCTGGCCCTGCGCCAATAAGATAAACTTTAGGTGGAGACGCGTTTAAGGCAGACATACGTAAATATCTCCATCTACAATTTCAACAGGATAAGTCGCAACACATCCCTCATCAGGCGCTTGAACTTCACCGGTATTCAAATCAATTTTCTGATCATGTAATGGACAAAAGACATAGTCTCCGCTCACTGTTCCTTCTGATAAAGGGCCTTGTTTATGAGGACAAACGTTATGAATAGCTTTAATTTCGCCCGCTTCAGTTAGAAACAAACCTATTTCTAAATCTCCGACAATGACTTTTTTACCAATTAAAGGTTCTAATTCTGAAACTTTAGCAACTTTAACTTTTTCCTTTAACATATGCCTCACACCTTCTCAACTTCAAATATTTTCTGTTTCATTTCATCTTGAACAATCTCATTCCATGGTTCTTTGGAAACGGCCGCTTTTTGCTTCCATAATACGTTCATAGAGTGCTTCTTGTTTTTCAGGGTCCAAGACAACCGATTTGACTTGATCAAAGCCTATACGTCTTAACCATGGTGCTGTCCGCTCAGCATAAATCGCTGTTTCACGATAATACTGCATATAAGCACCACAAAGTTTAACCACTTCATCTTCTGTTTCAACCGTTGTTAAATGTTCAGCGATTTCCACAGTTGTACCGCCATTACCACCTACGTATATTTGGAAGCCATTTTCAACACCGATTACGCCAAAATCTTTGACTCCTGATTCTACACAACTTCTTGGGCATCCAGAGACACCCATTTTAAATTTATGTGGTGTATCAATATATTCGAATGTTTTTTCTAAACGTATACCTAATTTTGTTGTATATTGTGTACCAAATCGACAGAATTCTTTACCTACACAACTTTTAACAGAACGTGTTTTCTTACCGTATGCAGAAGCTGAGCGCATATCTAAATCTTCCCATACTTTTGGTAATTCTTCTTTTTTCACACCATATAAACCAATACGCTGAGAACCTGTCACTTTAACGAGCGGTACATCATATTTTTTGGCTACTTCACCGAGACGAATCAATTGATCTGCATCCGTCACACCACCACGCATTTGAGGAATCACAGAGAACGTACCATCATTTTGAATATTGGCATGGTAGCGTTCATTGGCAAAGCGTGATGCTCTTTCATCTTCATGATCTTCCGGATAGACCATATTTAAATAATAGTTCAGTGCAGGTCGACATTTTGGACAACCGCCTTTATCTTTAAAGTCCAATACATGACGTACTTCTTTTGACGTTTTTAATCCTTTTGCGCGAATTTGTGTCACAATTTGATCTCTTGATAAATCTGTACAGCCACAAATACCCGTTGGTGCACTTGCTTCAAAGTCATCACCAAGTGTATATTCAAGTAATTCTGCAATTTGTCCTTTACACTTACCGCAAGAATTACCGGCCTTTGTCACACGTGTGACATCGGCAACTGATGTTAAACCTTGTTCTGTAATCGCGTTGACAATTGTACCTTTAGAGACTCCGTTACAACCACAAATCGTCTCATCGTCATCCATTTCTGCCACACTAATGGCGTCAACTTCACCCGCTTTATGCAAGATGGATACTAATGTATAATCATCAATGGTTTCGCCTTTTTTCATCATATTGTAGAAGCGATTACCTTCTTCTGTGTCTCCATAAAGCACTGCGCCGACAATCGCTTTATCTTTAACGAAGACTTTTTTATAAATATTATCGACACCATTAAACGTCTCAATACCATGAACTTCATTGTTTTCAGTAATTTGACCTGCACTAAAAAGATCACATCCCGAAACTTTTAATGAAGTGAAAGTCGTTGAACCTTGATACCCTTCAGTTGGACGTCCTGTTATATGGTCCGCTAAAATTTTGCCTTGTTCATATAATGGCGCAACTAAACCATACACTTTTGAACGGTGCTCAGCACATTCACCTACCGCATAAATATTAGGATCACTCGTTTTCATAAAATCATCGACAATGATACCGCGTCCAATTTCTAATCCTGCTGCACGTGCTTCTTTTGTGACAGGTCGAATACCGACAGCCATTACAACCATATCTGCATCTAATACACGACCATCAGATAAGCGGATGCCTTCTACATTTTTCTCGCCTAAGATTTCTTGTGTATTGGCTTGAAGTTCAAATTTAATACCTTGTTTTTCTAAATCTTTTTTTAAGGAGTTCACCGGCTTTACGATCTAATTGAACCTCCATGAGCCACTCTGCTAAATGAACAACTGTAACATCCATCCCTTGATCAACGAGACCTCTTGCACACTCTAGTCCTAAAAGTCCCCCACCAATGACGATTGCTTTTTGTTTCGTTTTCGCAATCTCTAACATTTTCTCTGTGTCATCAATGGTTCTAAAACCGACAACACCTTCTAAACGTGAACCATCAATCGGTAAAATAAAAGAATCTGACCCCGTTGCGATAATCATTTGATCATAGCCCACAATTTGACCTTGTTCTGTTTCAACTTGTTGTTTTTCGCGATCAATTTGAACAACCTTATCCCCTGTAATGAGCTGAATATGATTTTCTTCATACCATTCATAAGGATTCATTATGGTTTCTTTTACAGTCATTTTATTTTGTAAAATGTTAGATAACATGATTCGGTTATAGTTAGGATACGGTTCTTTACCAATAATTGTGATATCAAAGCGCTCAGGATCTCGCTCTAATATTTCTTCTATTGTACGGACACCTGCCATTCCGTTACCCACCATTAATAATCTTGTTTTACTCATGGAAATCCTCCTCAAGCGTTTCTAAATACGCTTTTATTTTTGCGCCGTATGCTTGTGTGCGTTGAATAGATTGCCCTTCAGAACTCACACTAATTGTCATTT
The DNA here is from genome assembly GCF_900458895.1 of Staphylococcus schleiferi. Lineage (NCBI taxonomy): Bacteria > Bacillati > Bacillota > Bacilli > Caryophanales > Staphylococcaceae > Staphylococcus > Staphylococcus schleiferi. The sequence goes on along the minus strand of NZ_LR962863.1, from coordinate 540,722 downwards.
CGTTGTGTACAAAATCGAATGAATTATAAAAATCAGATTGTCGTCGATCTCCGGTGTGATTTACCCACTGTTCAGGACGCGCATCATCACGTACTTGCTGGTTCACCTTTGCGTCATTCGTTGCGATGATGATGAGATTGGCATCCGCAATGTCTTTTGAATCATAAGTTTTTTTATCCAAAGTGATATGGGGTGCCCACGTCCTTGTGTAAAACGCCGGATTAAATTCAGGACTGACCACTTTAACCGTCTTCGCTTCATGCATGACCTTTTTAAATTTCCGCCAAGCGATTTTTCCACCACCAATGATGACGACCGTCTTATTCGATAAATTTAACTGTATTGGATACACGGGACACCTCCTCGACATTCAGATAAACGACTTAAGATGATTTCTTTTAATATCGGGTGAAAGTTGATGGCATTTGTAAATGTCACTTCACAAGGTAACTGCATCATTCTAATTTGCGCTTTTGTCCGTTGTACTAAAAAACCATCAAATAAGAAAAACGGAACAATACACAAAGTGTCATGTTGTCGTGCAATTTGTAGTAGGCGCGTTTTAAAATCTAATGCCCCATAAACCATGCTGGGATAGCAAGTTTCCTGCGCGGTCGAAAGTTGATTGGCAATACGGGTTAAGGCCAAATCTGGTTCATCGAATCTTTCACTCCCGTGAGCAAGAAGGACCACCCCTACATTTTGACCTGGTGTTCGTTCCATTGCTTCAATACGATAACGCGCCCATGTCTCCATCTTAAGATGTGTACCGAGTGGTTTCGTTAAATGAAAGACAACATTCGGATATTGCGCTTGCCATTCCTCTAAAGCCACGACAATATCTTCATAATAATGAGACGCTGAGAAAAGTAACAATGGCACAAGATATAAAGTGTCGGCACCTTGACGAATATGCTTTGTAAGCGTCGTGTTCAAATCTTTCGTTTCACTCTCTAAAAACGCAATATCATAATCTAACTTGTCACCTTCAAACAATTGGTCAACAAATTGAATTAATTTTTGGTTGAGCTCGCCTTTTCTCATACCGTGTACAATTAATATGACTTTTTCCATCACTTCACCCCCACGCTTTTATTGTAGACGAAATCCGTTTGTTTATGTGATAAAATTCACAGAAAACATAAAAACTAGGGAATCCCCTCCAGCTGAATTTGAGGGAATTCCCTAGTTCGATCATACCTTTATTTCGTATGCTTTAACGTTTGAGTTGCCACTACCACAACCTATTTGACCAAGTGATTACTCGTAACTTATCCATCTCAACGTATCTCATTTTAACCTCGTCTTTAAGCAAGACAAAACCCGAGATATTATCGGACTTTCATGAAAATCTCGGGTTTTTATAAATGATTAAGTTCATTTAACACGCTAATTAAATGTTATCCTAGTACGGTGTTTAAGACTCACCTTCAAACCATGGAGGTGGTGCTAATAATGAACGATTAAAACATTCGGGTATTAATACTTTAACCATCATGGCACCTTGATCACCACTCGGTTCTTCAAGCGTAAAAAATGTTTCATAGCCACGTCTTTCATATACATCTTTTAACCAGCTCATTTTACGTGCAGATGTCCCTAACACAACGGCGGGCGCTTTAAGCGTATAACGCAAAATCGTATTTTCGACATAAGACATCATTTGATGTCCGTAGCCTTGTCCGCTATAATCAGGATCCGTTGCAAACCACCAAACAAACGGATATTTCGACACTGGATTTTTAGGCTCCCAAGGAAAGCGAATACTTAACGTTGAAATCACTTCTCCATCTTTCTCCAATACATACGCAGCATTGTACTTAATATTCTTTTCGATCATTTCTAAATCGACATTCACAGACGGCCAATCGATGCCCACTTCTCTTAACGGTGTAAATGCGCGATACATCAGTTGTTGCAATCTCTCAGCATCATCCAATGTCGCCAACCGGATATTGATTTGAGACATTTTCTCTCCCCTTTTCCCATAAGATTCATAAGTAGATTATCAAATATAAAGTAGGATAGAAAAGAATACGCTCCAACCGAAGCGTATTCACCGCGGGTCATTATATGACCATTCTATTTAAAAATGAGCGTTCTCTGTATTAATAAAGCTTTTTCAGAATAAGCATAGACCTTATTCCACGCGACGTGAACCGTTAAGATAAGCGTAAAGCAAGCCGACCATCAAGCCTCCACCAATATAGTTACCAATAAAAGCAAAGACGATGTTTTTTAATACGCCTAACCCTGAAAGGCCATCGAAATTGTAGAAAATCATACCTACAAATAAACCTGCGTTATATACGACGTGTTCATAAGCCATAAATACGAAAATAATAACGCCAACTGCAATAAAGAAAGCTTTTGAGAGACCTTCTTTAAATTGCATAGAGACATAAATCCCAATATTAATAAAAAAGTTTGCAAAAATGGCTTTAACGAGTATCGCATGCCACGTGGGTTCAACCGTTTTGGCTGTAACAGTTGCGGTTAATGCATGTACCATCTCTGGCGTCATTACTTTTGTAAAATACATTAAAATAAATAACACAAAAGCACCTAAAATATTGCCAATAAAACAAACAATAAACAACCACATCGCCTTTGTGATAGAAATTGTTCGATAGTACATCCCAACTGTCATATACATAAAGTTACTCGTTAATAATTCAGAATGTGTCAAGACGATTAAGACTAAGGCAATGCTGAATGCGATGGCGCCCATTAAGTTGACCACCCCGGGTAAAGCACCGGCCATTTGCGTTTTAATAGCTAACATAAAGACCGTTACAATCGCTAATAAAAATCCAGACATCATAGATTTAACCATATAACGTGGCATTGCGCGATCAAGCATGACCTCTTTCATCGCTACCGCATGGATAATGTCATTAATTGTATGACGCGACGCATAGGTATCCTCAATTGTTTTTGACGGTTTTTGAATCCCCATTTCAAAGCCTCCATTTTAATTTTTAAGTTGATGTTTTGTTTTAACCTTGCTGCTTCCATTTTACATGACGCCCTACAATGTTGTACATCATCATCAGCGAATAAAAAAAGGAAAGGGAATAGAAAATAAAATGTGTGATACAAGCTTTACTTTCTATTGCTTCCCTTTCCTTAAAAGAGGTGATTGCCACATTCTAGGTGACTTTTCAAATCAATATAATTAGGAATGTTTATACTTTTTCATTATTTTTAAGCCACTCGCAAAAATACCGTAGCCAATAACTGTTTTTGTAAACCACTTAAAGAAACAGTTTGATGAATTGATTTTATCGAGTAAAGCAGGAATTGCTGCACTGACAAAATAAAGACCTAAAACTTTCAAATAACGTTCGTTCATGACATCGTCCTCCTACGTAATAGATAATAAGTTTGCTTTAACTTGACGTATACCCGCCTCTTTTTTATGACTGTCAAACTCCACAAATAGCACCAAAACATATTTTTGATGATACACATCTTCAATATCTACGCGTGCCGCGCCCTTATATCCATGCGACAGCAAATGTGAAATTTGCACATGCGTTAACATTTCACGATGGTTCCATAAAAATAATTTGAATTGGGTTAAGTCTTCAAAAATACGTGTTTCATTCAAGATGATTTGTAGTTGCGTGTGCGTCATCACACGATCAAGCATGAGTGTATCATAAGTGATACAACCGATAATGAAATCACGCATTTTTTTCATTTTTGGTGCGTTTTCACAGTCTAAATCACATTCAATCTGAACGGGTAATTCTACATGGTGTGCATCTAAAGCAACGGGCTGCTGAAATGTATAGCCAGCGATTTGCATGTCGACTTCTAGTTGCTTCGCCTCTTCTTTATTGAGTTCCATTAGATTCGTGACGGTTTGAAAAGTCACATTCTCTAATATTTTTAAATCTTCAACACCAAACTGCCTTAATTTTCTATATAAATTCATGGTATCAACCCCACTTTGTTTGCCCCATTCTCATTTTATCACTTATTCATAATATTAATTTTTAATATTTTGACAATATCAGTAAAAGAAACTACACCCACAACTCATTTATATTTTATGGTAAGTCGTATAAAGGTCTGGAACATAATATTCTTGATTACCCTACATTCATGAAGACGCTTGCTTAGGGGTTAAAGTCTCAACTCAATTTGGCTTAATTGAAATAGAAGCGCGATAAACCCATATCAATTTGTCGTTTTTTTAATTTTTGTCGTGATTAATGATATGAGACGAAAGTGACTTGTTTTTAACTCTAATCGTAAATAATGATATACATAAAAGTAAGCCCTCAGACGAATTTCTATTAAAAATCATCTGAGCGCTAGTTATTTTGGGATTGATGTCTCAACACCTGGCATCATATAGTTAAAGCAACGGCATATCCTTTCACCTTTTATTCATTGATACTAAGGTGACTTTACAATAGGCCAAGCCATTGCCAATAAGTCATACTGAATAACACAACGAGCAAGTAGCCAATCACAGTAATCGGAATACCTGCTTTCAAGAAATCTTTAACTGTAAATGTTTCTGTACCGTATGCGAGCATACTTTGTGGTGAACTGACAGGCAATAAGAAACCAAAGCTAATCACAAACTGTTGGATAAGTACAAAGCCAATCGCATGATCTCCTAGACTTAAAGTTGAAGTCAATGAGATGAATACTGGAATTAATGCTGAAGCTAAACTTGTCGCACTTGCAAATCCGAGATGGATTAAAATATTAAATAAAGAAATCAACGCGATTGTCGCAACGATTGGCATTCCTTTTAAGCCTAACAATCCGAATGTTGCATCGCTCAACCATTGCGCGGCATGTGTTTGTAATAGTACATTTCCTAATGAAATCCCTACTCCAAAAACAATAATCGTTCCCCAAGGGATACGCTGTTCTGCTTCTTTCCAACTCATAACACCAATTTTTGGCGTTAACATCACGGCTAAAGCTAATAATGTGATTGATGATGAATCAATTGGATGTAATACTTTTTCCGTTGACCATAATACTAATAATAAGACAGAGATGATGATTAAACGCCACTCTTTAGGTTTTACAGGACCGAGTTCAGCGAGTTGTTGTTTAACGAGCTCTGTGCCACCTTCAATTTCATTTTTTTCTGGCGGTACGACTTTGAGCATGACAAAGTAAAGCACAATCGACATGACGATAGACCATGGTGCTGCATATAAAAACCACTCGCCCCATGAGACATCATGACCTAACTGATCATTGATAAAGTTAACTGCCACAATATTTTGTGCCGCTGCAGTTTTAATCCCAACATTCCATATCGAAACAGCTTGAACCGCTGTAATGATTAGTAAAGCTGCGAGTTTACTTTCTTTTGCAGCACCAAATGCAGCGACCATACCGAGTAAAATAGGCACAACCGCGCCTGCACGTGCAGTTGCAGAAGGTACGAAAAAGGCTAAAATAATTGAAACTAAAATGGCCCCAATGACGATGCGCTTCGTTTTATTACCTACAAGTGATAGAACTAATAAAGCGAGTCGTTTATGTAAATTTGTGACTTGCATTGCTGTGGCGAGAAACAGTGCGGCAGCAACTAACGCAACAGCACTAGATGAAAAACCACTGAAGGCTAGTTTTAACGCGTTTCCTGTGCCAAATACATCTGCCCCTTTTAAGACTTGGCCCCCAACTTTAGGATTTCCAAGCGACTCAGTAAGATGTTGAATTGGACTAAAGCCAAGAAGTAAAATAATCAAACCGACAATCATTGTCGCTGATACCGGATAAGTGACCGCTTCAGTGACCCATAAAATGACTGCAAACGCTAAAATAGCTAACGCACATTTTCCCATCACTGGAAGCTGGTCTGATGTCGGTAATAAAAGCACTATAAAAAGTGCTACAAAACTTAAGATAAACCATAAAGGCTTAAATGTTGTTCCCTCTTTCTTCTTTGAAGATGTTGCCATACATGGCGCCCCCTTTGTTGAGATCTTTAACCTTATTGTAACAAGAAAGCGCTTTAAAAAGATATACGTGTTTTAACATTCACAAAATTTTAAAGATATTTTACTCACTTACATTTAACTTTTGATCCCCATCGTGAATCCATTGACGCTTACGCATAAAATGATAAATCACATAAGTCACTGCGATAGGTAAAATAAAGTGGAAGACAGCAATACGTATCCATGTATCTAATTGACTTCCCATCGTATGTATCGTCATAATTTGACCAACAAAGCCACTCGTTCCCATTCCTGCATCTGCCGCATTATTGGTCATCGGAAACATTGTTGTCATAATCGGTGCAATGATTGCGCTTGCGAGTGTAGGTGGGATAAGAATGAATGGTTTTAATAAAATATTTGATACCTGCAACATACTTGTTCCAATCCCAATTGAAATCAAACCACTGATGCCGTTATCTTTATAGCCTGTAACAGCAAAACCAACCATCTGACAGACACATCCGATTGTTGCTGCACCTGCTGCTAATCCTGATAAATCAAGCATCAAGACTAACGCAGCGCTGGAAATCGGTGCAGTCAGACACAATCCAAAGATAACCGCAACTAAAATTCCCATTAAAAATGGTTGCTGCTCTGTAGAGATAACAATCACTCTTCCAATGGCACGCATCATTTGATTTAGAAAAGGGCCTAAAAACTTTGCCACAACGCCACCTATCACTAATGTTAAAAATGGAGAGACAATGATATCGATTTTTGTTTTAGATGCATATAATCGACTCACTTCAACGGCGACTAAGGCTTAACTTATCTTATCTTTAAAGGAGGTTTAGGATACTTGATTTTTTATCGGGGTGATCAAGTATACTTACACTGAGATGAGTGTGAACAGTTTATCTAATGGGAATATTGATTTACTGTTCTATGTACAGTATACCCCTTGATTTTTCATGACACATCCGACAAGAGTACGGACTTTTTCTCAGACTCGAGAATGATAAATTTTTACAAATCGAAATGTTTCCTATTTACAAAAGTTTGGAACTCAGCTATAATTGCTTGCAGATACTTCTCACACATCTCTGATAAGATGAAGTGTCACAGGTAAATTTGATTGTTCATTTTTCCTCAAGAGTAATCATATTAAACAATTGAATTCATTACCTAACTAAGGTGTCAGTCATTTTCTAACATGAGTCTTCCATAAAAAACTCATGACTACAATGTTTAGAAGCATGAGCCGTTGATACGGTTTAACTTCTCTTTCCCCAGTATGCAAGCCTCCTTTTATGGAGGCTTGTTTTTTTATTACCCCGTCTTACGCATCAATCATTTTACCGCCTTTCGAAAGGCACATTTTTCTTAATGAGTCAGATTAATTTACCTTTTAGACATATCGATTTAAAATAAGACTATGAAAGATTTGTTTTGGAACATTTTAAAAAGTCGCTCACCAATGAATTCACAACACAAAAATATAACGCTTTTTATAATGTTGAACTAAAAGGAGGCAATATTATGGGTATCAATGTTAAGGATTATGTTTCTGATCAATATGAACTGTTTATTGGCGGAGAATTTGTAAAGCCAGAATCTGGCGAGTACTTAGATGTCAGCAATCCAGCAACAGGCGAAGTTTTAGCAAAAGTCGCTAAAGCCAATGAACAAGACGTCGATAAAGCTGTTAAAGCAGCGCAAGACGCATTTCCAGAATGGAGCCGCAAATCAAAACAAGAACGTTCAAATTTATTACGTCAAATCCATGATAAATTAATGGAGAAAAAAGATCATTTTGCGACAATTGAAACATTAAATACAGGTAAAGCAATTCGTGAGTCTGCAAATATCGACATTCCTTCTGCAGCACGCCATTACCAATATTTCGCAAGTGTTGTGGATACGGATGAAGGTTCTCTCAACAATATTGAAGACAATGTTATGAGCATTATTCAACACGAACCCATTGGTGTTGTCGGTGCTGTCGTTGCATGGAACTTCCCAATGTTACTTGCTTCATGGAAATTAGGTCCAGCTTTAGCTGCTGGTAACACAGTCGTTATTCAACCTTCTTCTTCGACACCGCTAAGTTTAATTGAACTGGCTAAAATCTTCCAAGAAGTTTTACCAGCAGGTGTTGTCAACGTCGTAACAGGTAAAGGTTCAGAATCTGGTAACGCGATTTTCAATCATGAAGGTGTCGACAAATTATCATTCACTGGTTCTACTGATGTGGGTTATCAAGTTGCAGAAGCAGGTGCAAAACGTATCGTACCCGCAACACTTGAACTTGGTGGTAAAAGTGCCAATATTATTTTAGATGACGCAAACCTAGATTTAGCTTTAGAAGGCATCCAACTCGGTATCTTATTCAACCAAGGTGAAGTATGTAGTGCAGGTTCTCGTTTACTTGTGCATGAAAAAATTTATGACACACTTGTACCACGACTTGTTGAAGCATTTAAACAAATTCGAGTTGGCGATCCACTTGATAGTGCAACACAAATGGGTTCTCAAACAGGCCAAGCACAAATCGATAAAATTCAAGGTTATATCGACTATGCGAAAGAAAATGATGCCAATATTCTTGTCGGCGGTCACCGTTTAACTGATAACGGATTAGATAAAGGTCATTTCTTTGAACCTACACTAATCGAAGTGAAAGATAATAAAAATAAATTAGCGCAAGAAGAAATCTTTGGTCCTGTATTAACAATTATTAAAGTGAAAGACGATGAAGAAGCGATTCAAATCGCTAATGACTCTGAATACGGCTTAGCTGGTGGTGTTTTCTCAACAAATATCAACCGTGCATTAAATGTAGCTAAAAATGTCCGTACAGGTCGTGTATGGGTCAACACGTATAACCAAGTTCCTGAAGGTGCGCCATTCGGAGGCTACAAAAAATCAGGTATTGGTCGTGAAACTTATAAAGATGCCATTGCAAACTATCAACAAGTTAAAAATATTTATATAGACATTAGCAACGAAACAAAAGGTCTTTACTAAATAACTTGAAACAACTTGTGTGAATAATAATTTAATAACGCTCTCCTAAAATAAATAGAACGACGGAATCTTGTAGTGCACTTGATTCCGTCGTTTTTTTATCGTTATCCACTGTATTTTACATACGCTTACGCTTTTGCAATCTATTTATTACTATAATTTAAATGCTGTGACAAGGCCAATGACATACTTTTATATTACACATGCTTGGAATCGTGTTGATTATCACTATCTGGAAGCTCAATCATTTGCAATGCGTCTTTGAGTTCTGTGTAGAGATCGCCACCTCTCCATTCTCGCGGATAGCCAAGACAAGGACAAAGATACGTCGTGCCATTTTCGGTGTATCTTTTTCTAAAATGAACATGCCCCATCACACTGTACGCCACGTCATAGTTTTCATAAATACAATCAAAATCTTGTGTCCCAATAAAACCGTTGAAAAAATCGAAAATCCGATGCGGTAAAGGGACAACGAATTTCGGATGTGTTACAACATGTGTGACTAAAATAACTTTATGATGTTGATAAGGCTCTAATTGATGGAACACTGATTCTGCAAAACGTTTGGATAGCATCTGATCAGATTGTTCAAAATTCGTATGGACTTTATCTTGCCATGTCGCCCCGTAATGCTTCCCTTTTTCCAATTTCTCCAAAGTATATTTGTCACTTGCATAGCGATAATCATACCAACCCATATGGCCAACGATGACATATTGTCCTAATTCAAGCGGTTGATTGATGAGGCACTGGGGATGCGCTGTATATAAAGCTAAAATTTCTTCCGAAGTGATTGTTTCATCAGCTTGACGCCAAATATCGTGATTGCCTGGAATAAAATACACGCTACACTCAACTTTATCAGTCAACTGTGCGATAAAGCGCAATGTAGTGCTATGGTGATTGGAAATATCACCTGCAATAATCAGCATGTCTAACGCTTTTTGACGCGTCAACTGCGCTAGCGCTTCAATATAATCTTCCATCCGTAATTGTTGATGTCGATCAAAATGGATATCTGATAAAGTACCGATTTTCATCATGCTTCCCCCTTATAAGTATTATCCCAGAATGGCATGACAAACGTGTAATATCTTGCTTTTTCCATTACCTTATCTTCTTATATTCGATATAGACAAAATTAAAAGACCTTTCTAAACGGAACATTTGAAACGTACCAGTTTGAAAGGTCTATGGTTTTATGAGTATATGCTTTTCCATCTATTCTCTTATTCTCTCTCGGTTAGTATTCTCATATTTTAAATATTATGCAGCAACGAGTTGCGCATAATCGTAAAGGCGTTCAGCGTCACGTAAACTAATATCATCTAATGTACGATAGCCAGAGCGGATGTCTGAAATAATACCTTGGCTTACACCAGTATGAATGTAAATTTCGTAACAACTTTGGTTAGAACGGATTAGTTCTAAAATTGCTTTTCTCATTTTTAACACATCCTTTAATTATTGCTTTCCTTTCCCTATTTGTATTATACACCTAATCCAACTTAATTTCATCATTTTTGTGATTCCATTCACATAATTATCATAATTTATCACTCACTACTTATTGCAGTATTTTGATTCAAATTGAGTAATTTTATAAGATTGAAAATTAATAATATTTAAACTTTTATTAATTCACAAATATGTCATATTAAATCAATTTGATTTATCGTATTAAAACTTTAATGTGAAATACTTAGATAAATTTTAGTATTATGAACAATTAAACACTACATTCATTTTCACAATCTATATAAATATATAATTAATTATGTTAACAACATGAAAAATTGCATTTTTAGTATAATGTAAGGGCTTGCACAGCATCTAAAATGCCTTTATGATGAGGGTGTTTTGATAGCTATCCAAAACTTAAAAAGCAAATTAAGAGAGAAGGAAAAGTTATGGATTTTATTTTAGGAATTGGAACACTACTGGTCGTCTTATTGGCGATGACATTATTCTTAAAATTTGCACCAAACGGTAAAGTCAGCTTACAAGCCTTATCGGGTGCAGCATGTGCATCATTTTTACCTGAAGCGTTTTTAAAGTATGCCATCGGTGGTGTATTACACTTGGAATACTTTATCAAATTAGGAGAAATTGCGGGTAGCTTAAGCGGGGTTGCAGTAGGTATTTTGACTTGCTTAAAGTTTGGTATCAACCCTGTCTTTGCGGTATTAACCGGTTTGGTGTTATATGATTTTAAACTTTTACCTGCATTTATCGCAGCTTATATCGTCGGTTTTGGAATTAAAGCTATAGAAAAATATGTTCCGGAAGGTTTAGATTTGATTGTCGTTATTTTAGTCTCCCCTGCTTTAGCTTATGGGGTTGCATCTCTCGTTTCACCAAGCGTGATCGCTGTTCTTAAACAAATTGGTTCTGCGGTAACTGCTGTTGGTGATAATAACCCTTATGCGCTTGCACTTGTTATAGGTGCGATTGTACCTGTTGTAGGTATGACACCGCTCAGTTCGATGGTTTTCACAAGTTTACTCGGTTTAACAGGTATTCCAATGGCAATCGGAGCCCTAGGATGTATGGGTAGCTCGTTTGCAAACTTTGTACTGTTTAAAAAATTAAAAATTGGTAACTCTGGTAAAGCATTTGCAGTCGCTATTGAACCCCTCACACAAATTGATATCATTGCAAAATATCCCATTCAGCTATATGGTACGAACGCAATTGTAGGCATGGTCAACGGCTTATTCATCACTTATATGGGTATTGTCGTCAATCAACCAGGTATGGCAACGCCAATTGCAGGTCCGATTGTTGCCCTAGGCTTTAATGATGCATTGCGCACAGCCATTACGATTGTTGTTGTCGCAATCATTAGCATCCTTTTAAGTTATATCATCAGTACATTTATTAGCAAAAAACGACTTACATTCAATGTGCATACACCTCAATTAAAACAACAAACTAGTTAAGGAGTGAAACGCATTATGGCTCGTACAAAAGATTATCAAAGTGCATTCGATATTATTGGTCCAGTAATGATGGGCCCTTCAAGTTCACATACAGCAGGCGCCGTTAAAATCGGAAAAGCTGCACGCGCAATTCTAGGTGATACACCTGAAAAAATTAAAGTACATTATTACGAATCTTTCGCAGAAACACACCGTGGTCATGGGACAGATTTAGCAATCATCGGAGGCTTACTTAATTTCAATACATCTGACCCACGTATTAAATCCTCTACAAAAATTGCTAAAGAACAGGGTATTGACTTTGAATTTATTGAAGAACCTGGAACGAGTTTAGGGGAACATCCGAATTGCGCCTTAATTCAATTAGATCACGGCTCGCGTCACGTCGAATTAAATGGAATTTCTATTGGTGGTGGCGCATTTAAAGTGAAAAGTATCCACGTCAATCAAATGTGTATTCTCATGTCACATACACCGAATATTCTCGTTATTGATGGCGAATGTACGATATCTGAAGTGAATCATTTGATCAATCAACTTGTCGAAAAAGAAGTAGATATTAATGAAGAAATTAAAACGATGAATGCAGGTCGTTGTCTTCTAGCACTACATTTAAATAAGCCCATTGATGAATCATTATTAACTTCATTAAAAACGGCTTATCCTTGCTTAAACTTTTCATATATACAATAAATGGAGGGATTTCTATGTTTGATACTATGGAAGAATTAATTACGTATGCTGAACAACACGACACAACTTTTGCAGAAATTATGATTGCGCAGGAGATGTCTACACGCGGCATGTCTAGAGAAGAAGTCCTCGATATGATGCAACAAAATTTAGATACAATGCGAGATGCTGTTGAAAAAGGAACAACGGGTAAAGGCGTTAAAAGTGTCACAGGCTATACTGGTCAAGATGCCATTAAAGTTCATGAATATAATCAAACTCATCAAGCGTTATCAGGTTACGATATGATGACGGCGGTCAAAGGAGCGATTGCTACAAATGAAGTCAATGCAGCAATGGGAATTATTTGTGCGACCCCTACAGCGGGTTCTTCAGGAACAATACCGGGTGTGCTCTTCAAATTAGAAGCTTCTCATGAGTTAAGCAATGAACAAATGCTCCAATTTCTATTTGCTGCCTCGATGTGCGGTATGATTATTGCAAACAATGCCTCGGTAGCAGGTGCTACTGGTGGATGCCAAGCTGAAGTGGGTACAGCTTCAGCCATTGCTGCAGCCGCTGCAGTCGAAGTGTTCGGAGGTACACCTCAACAAGCAGGTCATGCAATTGCTATCAGTCTTAGTAACTTACTTGGACTTGTTTGTGATCCAGTTGCTGGCTTAGTTGAAATCCCTTGTGTTATGCGTAATGCGATTGGTTCAGGTAACGGGCTCATTTCTGCAGATTTAGCTTTAGCAGGCGTTGAAAGCCGTATTCCTGTGGACGAAGTCATTATGGCAATGGACAAAGTGGGCCGAAACTTACCAGCTTCATTACGCGAAACAGGAATCGGCGGTCTAGCTGGAACACCGACTGGACAAGCAATCAAAGAAAAGATCTTTGGACATGCACAGAAAAAAGAAATATTCTCTTAATTAATTTGCAGGTTGAACAACAACCTAAAAATCAAATGGGACGAGACAAAAATTTTTAATCCACTCTCCCCCATAGATTCGCTTGCTTAGGGACTGAAGCCTCATCTCAATTTGGCTTAATTGAAACAGAAACGCGATGAGGCTGTCCCCTCGGTAAGCGAGTTTTTATCATAAAAAAGAAGCGCTGAGACGATTTTCGATTAAAAATCATCTTAGCGCTATTTTTGAGGATTGATGTCCCGACTTTTTCATACCATCGACTTTGTATGATATGTCATTACGATTCTAATTGTTTATAAGGATTCTATCTGTTATCTAATACAAATTGCAATAGATCTTCTTTAAATAAAAAGCCACCGCTTACTTTAGGATCATCTGCATAAAAACTACTGTTAATACCCACAACTTGGTTATTTTTATTAAATAACGGTGAACCTGATGCACCTGGACTTGCAAGAATATCAGATTTATAAGTACGATTACTATTAAAAGCGAAATCTAAAATTTTTCCGTCTGAACCCCACATAATGTTTCGATCTCCTAAATTTGGATAACCTGCAATATGTAATTGGTTGTTTGCTGTTCCAAGCCAGTTTTTATCGATAAAATCTGCATCAACAATATTCGCTGGTTTAACGACTTCACCAACATTTTTATTACCATTTTTAGGAACAACTGTTAAAATCGCAACATCATCATTTTGATTTGGCGCAAATTTAACACTTACTACACTAAAATCACCTAATGACTTAGGGCCATTATTCTTTTGATTGAACGCTAACTTAAACGTGCCACTATCTTTACCTTTAAAATTATTCGCAACATGTCTATTTGTAGCGACAGTATTTTTACCAATGACAAAGCCTGTACCAGAGTGACCATTTTTAAAATCAAGTCTTCCCACAATATTATGAGGTGCCTTATCAGAGCCGTTAATCGGATAGATTCCACTATTGGCCTTTGCTGTAAAACTGCCCTGTGAGAAAATAACAGGAACCATGGCTAAAAGAAGTACGACAAGCATAAAAACTTTTTTAAACTTTTCCATTCGGACACTTCCTTTTCTATTTGATTATTATAGTATAATATTTTTATAATTAATAATCAACAACTTTTTAAGTTATTTATCATTTAACTTATTTATTGGAAAAGTTTTTTGTACACACGTATTTTAAAACAAAAGAAGATAACTTACACATAAAGATAAAAATATAAACCGCTATCTATAAAGAATTCAAAGCTAGTCAGATAGCGCGAACTTGTCGATAAAAAAGGTAGGACTGAAATGGATTAGATTCCATCGTCCTACCTCATTATCAATGATACAAATTAAAGCACAGTGATACATAATGCAACTACTAAAACTTCACTTATTTGCGTACTACACGTTGGGTCACTTGCTCATGTTCTTCTCGTTCTTGTACTGCATGATGATGCTCATGGTGTGTTGCATCACGCTTTGACCCTAATTGAAATACAATGAAATGATAAATAAAGAATAGAATTAAACTTAATGAAAGTGATTGTAACAGTAAATACTGCCAAGTTCCTGCCACAAAATAAGTTTCTTTAATTGTTGTCGTAATGACCATTGCGAAAAATAGAATGACTAACTTTTTAAGCACTTTCATCACTCCCTTTGTTTAAACGTGATATCCCAATGACACAAGCCATAGCACCCTACTCAGACGTATTGTTTATCATGACTTGCGCAATCTATAAACTAAAAGCTGTTTTTAAATCGTTTTCTTTATTGTATCGTGTTTTAATCCATATGTGAAATGACTAAAAGAAAAGTCTTGTATGTGCTTAATCATTAACTATTAGATTGTTATCTCCATCACTTTCAATTAGCGATTCGATTTAGGATTCAGTGCATCTTTAAGCCCTTCTCCAATAAAGTTGATACATAAAATAGTTGTTGTAATGATAATTGCAGGTGGCATCCATATCCATGGTTTGCTTCTTAAAATATCGCCTTCTTGTGCATCTGTCAACATATTACCCCATGTTGGGACACTTTTACTAATACCGAATCCAAGGAAGCTAAGACCCGCTTCAGCTACAATTTGTACCGCAAATACGAGGGTCGCTTGAACAATGATTACACTTAAAATATTCGGCAGTAGGTGTTTGAGCAATATTTTATAAACCGGCGTCCCGATGGATTTAGCTGCCAAAAAGTATTCATTTTCTTTTTCTTGCATCACTTTACCGCGCACAATTCGGGCAATCCCAACCCAAGACAAAGCAATCAATACCGCACCTAAAACGATAGCTGAGCCATATTGATTTTCAATTTTACCACTGAAAGTCGCATTTAATACAACTGCAAATGGGATGAAAGGGAATAGCATTACAAATTCAGTGAAACGCATTAAGATCGTATCTACCCATCCGCCATAATATCCAGATATCATACCGATAATAATGCCTAATGTCATCAATCCTACAGAAGTGAAGAAACCAAACATTAATGAAACGCGTCCAGAATAGAGCAAGCGACTTAAAATATCACGTCCCCCTGAGTCTGTCCCTAACCAATGTTCTGACGACATATCCCCTTTAATTAATACAAGGTTTTGTTCATTTGGATTATATGGCGCTAATAAAGGCGCTAAAAATGAAATAATTACAATAAGGGCTAATATCATCGTTGCAATCATCGCAGGTTTATTTTTCAAGAATTTTTTGCGTGCTATCGCTAAAGGTGATTTACTTTTTACTTTTTTTAATTTATCCATCTCTTTTCCCTCCTAGTTACTCTTAATTCTCGGATCAACGATGCTGTATGTGACATCCGATATCAAATTGGCTAATAAGCCTAAAAATGAAAAGAATAAGAGCAACGCCATCATTAATGGATAATCTTTACCACTAATCGCATCAATAAGTAACTTACCGACACCCGGATAAGAAAAGATGGTTTCTGTAATCACCGCACCCCCAAAAACAGATAAAACGTCGGCACCAAAAAACGTAACGATAGGGATAATCGAGTTTCTTAAAATATGTTTATTGTAGATTTTAGATTCTGATAAACCTTTAGCACGTGCTGTGCGGATGTAATCTTTTCGAGAGTTTTCAATAATGTCATTTCTTAAAAACTGAACATAACTCGCTGTAGACAACAGGCCTAACACAGTACCAGGTAAAATGGCATGATAAATTTTACTTACATAATAAGGTGCCGTACCTGGCTCTAACCCAATTTCAACTGAACCTGAAAATGGGAAAAGGCCCAATTGAAATGAAAAAATATAAATTGCAAACACACCTGCAACAAATGATGGAATGGCAAGCATTAAATAATTCAATAATTGAATACTATAGTCATACAAACTGTACGGTTTTCGACCTGATAAAATCCCTAAAGGAAAGGCAATCAAATATGTAATCACAAGACTGATTACGCCAAGTAAAATCGTGTTCGGCATTCTTTCTTTAACTAAGTCCATAACTGGACGCTTATAACGGATGGAATCACCTAAGTCACCTTGTAAGACGCGCTCACCCCACTTGAGATATTGGACATGGATTGGTTTATTTAAGCCTAATTTTTCCCGTTCCTCTTCATAGTATTTAGGTCCTGCTTTCGGATCCATGTTGCCAGAAAATGCGTCACCTGGCTGTAACTTAGCAATTGTAAAAATCACGATAGACATCAATAAAAGCATTGGAATCATTAATAAAATACGTCTTGTAATCAATGTTGTCATTTTGTCATCCCTCCATCATTTAATAATACACATGCCGCATAATGGTCTTCGCTCACTTCGACATGGGCTGGTTTCATTTCAGCACATCTTGGCTCTGCCACAGGGCACCTTGTATGAAATGGACACCCTTTAGGGGGATGACTCGGCGAAGGCAAATCACCTTCAAGTAAAATACGTTTTTTTCTATGGTCTGGATTGATTTCTGGTATTGCGGAAATTAAAGACTGTGTATAAGGATGCGAAGGATTTTTATAAATTTCTTCAGCTGGTCCTTGCTCTAAAATATGTCCTAAATACATCACACAAATATAATCACTGACATGCTTTACAACACTTAAATCATGCGCAATAAAAAGATAACTAAGACCGAATTCTTCTTGTAATTCATCCATGATATTTAATACTTGTGATTGGACTGACACATCCAATGCACTGACCGGTTCATCGGCAATAATCAGCTTAGGTTTAAGTGCTAATGCCCGTGCAATACCGACACGCTGACGTTGTCCACCTGAAAATTCATGCGCATATTTATAATAATCAGCATCATTTAAGCCAACGCGTCTTAACAGGCCTTTCACTTCATCTTCAATCTCTCTTTGTTTTTTCTTATAATAGTTTCTAATTGGTTCTCCTACAATGTCACCGACCATTTGCATAGGATTGAGTGATGCATATGGATCTTGAAACACCATTTGAAATCCTTTGCGTGCCTCTCTCAAAGCTTTACCTTTAAGCTTTGTTAAATCTTGGCCACAAAATAGAATCTCGCCTTCATCCGCTTTTTGTAAACATAAAATTGTGCGACCTGCTGACGATTTTCCGCAACCTGATTCTCCAACCAAGCCTACTGTCTGCCCTTTTTTTATAGAAAATGAAATATCATCGACGGCTTTCACTTCACCCACTTTTCGTTGGAACACGCCACCTTTAATCGGATAATATTGTTTCAGATTCTTCACTTCCAAAATATTTTCACTTACCATGGACATTCCCCTCCTTTAGTTGTCCGTCATCATCGTATATATGGCAAAACACTTGGTGTTCTTCGGCTATTGAAATAGCATTGACATTTTGTTTTGAACATATTGGCATCACATTCGGACACCTATTCGCAAAACGACAACCGACTTGGGGGAGTTCACTTAAACTCGGAACAGAACCTTTAATCGTTTCTAGCTTATCTTGTTGAACATCTAAACGCGGGATAGCTCTGAGGAGTAATTTTGTATATGGATGTTTAGGATGGCGGAAAATCTCCTCTACTGGAGCAGTTTCAACAACTTTACCTGCATACATGACGGCCACACGATCACAAATTTCAGAAATCACCCCTAAATCATGAGAAATAAAAATGACACCCATTTGCGTTTCTTGCTGAATACGTTTAAGGAGTTCTAATATTTGTGCTTGGACCGTCACATCCAATGCAGTCGTAGGTTCGTCAGCAATGAGCAACTGCGGTGAACATGAAATTGCCATTGCAATCATCACACGCTGACGCATCCCTCCGGATAATTGATGTGGATATTCATCTATCACTTTATCTGGTCGTGGGATACCCACGTCTTTCAATAATTGAACCGCCTTCGCTTTTGCTTCTTTTTTAGAAATTTTTAAATGTAACGTCAACATTTCCATAAGTTGGTTTCCAATGGTAAAAACTGGATTTAAAGATGTCATAGGCTCTTGGAAAATCATCGCAACTTCTTTACCTCGAACACGATTAAATTGATCGGCTTGAATATCATCGATACGTTCCCCTTTGTATGTCACTTCACCTGATGCAATTGTCGCAATTTTTTCGGGCAGAAGCTTTAAAATCGATAAGCTCAAAACAGATTTCCCCGATCCCGATTCGCCTACAATGCCTAAAATTTCACCTTTCTTTACTTCCAAATTCACATTAGAAATCGCTTGATGCGGTTCGCCTTCTATGTAAAATGCGGTTGATAAATTTTTCACTTCTAACAAATTGCTATTATTCATTTTTTCACCCCTAATTTGCCCATTTAAATGTTCGTCATATATTAAAACGTAAAATGATCCTTTAAAAACAAAACGCTATGCATTAATCACAACTTTTATACTTGAATATAAGAAAAGGAGAGGGACGTTATTCGTCACCCCACCCTTCTCACATTCATCCTAACAGTTGAACTGTTACTTTTTATCTTCAACAGTCCATTCATAAATAGGGTTAGAGCCCTTCAATGAAACTTCGAAGTTTTTCACTCTGTTATTTACAACTGTCACATCTTTCAATTCAACAAGCGGAATAACAGGTACATCTTCAGCCATAATCTTTTGCCATTCTAAATATTTTTCTTTACGCTTTTTATTACTATCTCCAACGACTTTCGAATCCAACGCTTCATTTAATAGTTTATCTGCTTTAGGATTGTTATAGCGTGATTCATTCCATAACGCTGTAGATTTATATAGATCTGATGGGTCTGGATCCGCACCTTGTGACCATGATCTGAAATAAACTTCTATATCTTTGTCAGCTTTTTCTAAGTCAGAAGAATACTTACCAAACTCTTCCATTTCAACTTTTGTTTTAAGTCCTACCTTTTCCCAATAACCTTTAAGTGCTGATGAGCGTGGTTCAAATGTAGGGTTAGAGCCCGAATAATGTTTCAATTTAACGACAAATGGTTTACCATCTGGATCTTCACGCCAACCGTCGCCATCTTTGTCTTTATAACCTGCTTCATCTAATAACTTTTTCGCTTTCTTAACGTTATACTCATATTCCTTCACGTCACCTTTTTTAGCACCACTCCAGTGCGCTGATGGGATGAGACCATTTAATGGTTTACCGTAACCATAAAAGAACGCATCGATCCATTCTTTACGATTGATTGCATAAGCCATCGCTTGACGTAATTTTTTATTTTGGTATTTCGGTCTTTCTTTGCCAATTTTCTGACTTTTCTTGTCATAATCGTTTAATACGAAACCGATAATCGCATATGATGTTGATGGTGACTCTAACAATTTCAAGTTACTTGAACCACTATCTTTGATTTCTTTAGCAATCGGAGCCGTAATGGAAGCCATATCAATATCGCCTTTTTCAAGTGCTTGCGTCATAGACGTTTGTTCTACTACACGTAAATTGATTTTGTCGAGTTTTGGTTCGCCTTGCCAGTAGTCTTTATTTTTAACTAATTCTATAGACTCTCCATCAACAATGTTTTTAACTTTATATGGACCAATACCGATAGGATGCTTACGAACCGCATCAGATTTTGCCATATCTTTCACTGGAATATTTTTAAATATTTTTTCACTAATTGGCGCTGACGTCCATAGTGCTAACAAATTATTAGCTTTATGTTCTTTAAATGTTAATTCAGCAGTATAATCATCAATTTTCTTAATTCCGCTGATGTTCTGTGCTTGACCTTTATGCTTTTCTTCTGCCCCTTTAATGATATCAACGCTACTGTATCTTGGACCATCATAATCAGGATCTGCAATTGTTTCTAAAGTGAAGATCCAGTCATTAATCGTTAAAGGATTACCATCTTGCCACTTAATTCCTTTTTTAATCTTGAATGTATAAGTAAGATCATTATCTTTATGCTTTTCCCATGACAAAATTTTAGGTTTGATTTGTAAGTGGTCATCCACCTCAATCAGTGAATCATTGAAATAGTCAATCACCCCTGAGTCACCAGTTGAACCTGCAAAAATAGATTGAAAATTACCTTCAGGTGCTTCAGCGATACCTACATTTAAAGTTCCTCCTTTAGCATCACTTTTTGCAGTTTTATTATTATCGCTCTTAGTCGTATCCCCGCCTTTTCCACAAGCTGATAATATTAAAACGACACTTAGTGCTAAAAACAACACGTAACGATAAGCCTTTTTCATTGGCGTTCCCCCTTAATATAATAATTAGAAAATGTCTTTTCCTTACTATTATTATATTTTTCTGAATTTTTTGTCAATAGCTATTTTTAAAATTAATTTTTGAAATTGATTTATAGCAACATATGTAAATATTTTTCTTATAAATTAAGTCTCAATCATCAATAAATAGAATATTTTACACAAAAAAAAGAACAATAATACCTCTATTCATATAAGACATTATTGTTCTAAAAAAGTGATACCGTAGCGCAATATCAACTAACAAAAACAGTTATTTACAATGTTGATAATGCTTCGGCAATCGGCGTTTCACCTGTTAAAATTTGAAATTCTTTCCCCCAGTGTTGAGGGTTCGTCGCGACTTCAAATAAAACGGCTGCGACATCTTCTCGTGGAATTTTTCTATCATTCGGTTGATCAAAATACTGCGCAGCACGGATTTTCCCTGTACCCGAACCATTTGTTAATGCACCTGGATGTACGATAGTCGCTGTTAGTGCACTTCGTCTTAAATAGTCATCCGCATAATGCTTTGCGATAGTATAAGGTTTTAAATCTCCGTTCGCATCAAACGCTTCACGTCGAGAGTCGTAGGTTGAAACCATAATAAAGTTTTCCACTTTTGCCGCTTCACTTGCTTTAATCGCTTTGACAGCTCCATCTAAATCAATAATGATTGTTTTATCTGCCCCTGTATGTCCTCCAGAACCGACTGAAAAAATGACCTGATTATAATCTTGAAACAACTTTGCTAACGATTCGATAGATTCTTTTTCAATATCAATATAAACTGTGGCAATACCTTTTGATTCTAACGCTTCTTTTTGTGCATGGTCACGCACACTCGCTGTAAAATCTGTACCGGTTGATTGGAATAACGTCACTAAATGTTGACCTACGCCACCATTAGCACCTAAAAGTAAAGTCTTTGTCATAAAGATTCCTCCTCTATCTGTTCATCTCACTTTTCATGATAGTACAAATCAATACACACGCCTTTGATTCTGCTCAATAAAGCGTGTATAAGATCTAACTTATCACATCCTCTTTCAATCAATTAAATTAGCGCGTACAACATGTAAGCAAATATTAAAATCAAAGCTAGTGGATAGACAGTAAATAGCATCCACTTGTTTTTATTCTTAATATCATGAGTCCTATTTAAAAAATATTCCATTCCCAATATGAAAAAGATAACTACAATATACATAAGAAAGTATAATTTTGTATTTTGAGAAAATTTTTGTGTCAGTGGGAAAGAGAAAATAGTTAAAAGAGTAAAAAAGATTAAAGTAAAATAATACCGGTTTACAAAACGTGTCAATTAAATCCCTCCCTTCAATCACACTGAAACGGATAGTAACATTTAAATACATCGTATCATTAATATTCTTCCCTTTTTAATCATTAAAAGGCTGTACACTTTATATGGTGGTTATGTGTCTATAATAATTAAGTCGCAAACTTCCGATTGCTTCTTCGAGTCTCGCTTTCCCAGGCGCCTTACCTCAACTAATTTTGGCTTTTATTGTAGCTCATAAGAAGCCAAAATGGATTTTCGGTTTCGGCTCTATGCCTCGGGAGTCTCGACTCGGTACGCAATCTATTTAAGTAATTTCACTATTGAAAAGTGGCATTGCTTACTTTATGAATCACACGTTTTACAGAAGATGCAGAAACGTTACAATCACTTGCGATATCAGTTTCTGAGCGAACTTGTGTTGCTTTATCTATAATGGCTTTCTGAACATGGTTTGAGATAAAACAGTTATCCTCAACAACATTTGTTTTAGAAGTAAAAGTCCGACCACAAACCATACATTTAAAACGTTGTTTTAACAGATTTAAATACACTGCTATCTCTTGGAATCTTAAAAAAGTAATTCGCGATAAACGTTTTCCGTGTTTGTGTATTCGGTTTGGATTCGAATGATAACAGTGAGGACAAGTCATAGGCTTGTAAGAAAGGGTACCAAAGATGACGTTAGATTTCTTACCTCTAATAACTACATCTTCTTCAACTTTAGTGATTTTAATATTATTATCTTTAATTTTTAGTAACTTTTAATATATCATTACACATAGGCGCAATATGTCTCCTTTATTTTTGGTTTAGTCACTTAAAATTATAGAGGCATTTGCGCTATTTTTGTACAAAAAAGCAGGATGACTTATGTCATCCCACCATAAAAAATGAGGTTCTTTGTCAACGTCGGTTGGCGAGACGATAACGCATTAAGCAACGTTATTTTGTTGTTTAATGCGTTTTTTATATTCACTTACAAATACCTTGGAAATGATTAAGATTCGATTCCTAAAATTCCAGAAATTTCTATAACCATAAGAAACCCGTTTAATCAGTTTTATTTTATTATTAATGCCCTCAATTGGCCCATTCGTTAAATGTGGATAACGCATCGTATTTGAGATATAGGGCAAATATTTGATGAATGTTTGAATGACGCGCTTGAGTCCTTGTGAAATATCTTTTGTTTTTGAATCCTGTAAGATGAAGCGTAATTGCTGGATATCGTTTACTTTCAGAGCACTTAAAAGACGATGCCCCGTTTCATATGTCTCTTTGAGCCTCTCATCAAGCTCCAATAAATACTGAACTAAACTGTATTGACTCTGCCAAGACTTAAAAAGTCCGTATGACTGATATATCATTCGATCTAAATCTAAGGGCGCTTTTAATAGTAACTTCCCAATAACGCTTTAATTTATTATATTTAGGTCTATCTTTTGTCCTAAAACCATTCATAACTTGAACTCGGCATCGATTGATTTCACGATTGATAGCCTGCACGATATGAAAGCGATCCATAATTATCTCCGCATGAGGAAATAAGTCTTGAATGAGTGCGATATAAGGTGGAAACATATCTATAGAGATGGTTTTCACTCTTTCACGTTGCTTTCTAGAGAACTTTAAAAAATAGGCTTCTAATTTATGTTTGCGACGATCAGGTAAAATATCGATGATATCATGGGTTACACTATCACAGTAAATAAAGCTCATCGCACCTTCAACATCTTTCGTTGATTTGAATTCGTCAAAAGCTAAGTGCTCCGGTAAAACATGATGTGCCTGCGTCTTCACCGAATCACTTACCTCTTTTAAATGGCGATGGACAGTTGAAGGTGATACACATAGACTTTCAGCGACATCCTTTTCAGAGATGACTTTAGATAGTTTCCGGGTCATCATGCGTTTGACCTCATTTGAGATGGTACATCGGGGTTGAATATAGGGTGTTTGAGCTGTAAAGGTTTGTTGACAAGCTTTACAGTAAAAGCGCTGTTTCTTCAATTTTAAATAGGCAGGTCTTTCAAAAATTAATCCCATATAAACTTTCGTTTTACGAAAGCCATGTTTAATAATTAAATGGGCATCATTTTTAATTCCACAACACGCACAAGCACTGGGATGATATGTCAATTGGCCTTCGTATAATAATGCCTTTACGTTTTTATGTACATCTAATCCTAGATTTTGAGTGATTTTTAAATTTTTGACTTTAATTCCAAGCATTTCTGATATATCATTACACATAGGCACAATATCTCCTTAATCGTTGGTTTGGTCACTTACAATTATAGAGATATTTGTGCTTTTTTAATATCAAAAATTAAAATAACGGTCAGTGAATATTTCACCAACCGTTAAAAATATACAACCAAAAATGAAGAACCCATTAAAAAACCGCACACGTGAGGGGCGTGTACGGTTCGAAACATTATTTAAGGGTTATTATGATTCTAAAAGAGTGAATAAATCCATGTCTTATTGTTTTACCTAGCCGATAGGTGTTAAGGGGGTTACACCTTTAAAGTCAACGTATTGGTATGCTTTTTCAACTTCTTCATCTGTCGGGGGCTCGACATCATTAAGTTCATAAGGAACACCAAGTGCTTCCCATTTATGCACACCAAGCTGATGATAAGGTAAAATCTCAAACTTCTCAACGTTACCAAGTTTATTTATAAATGCGCCGAGTGCTACAAGGTCTTCGGGGGTATCAGTAAGACCTGGCACAAGCACATGTCTAATCCATATCGGTTGACCTTTATCAGCTAAATATTGAATATAATTTAATATATGAGTATTGGGTTTTCGAGTTAATCTTTTGTGCGTTTCATTGTTAATATGTTTTATGTCAACCATCAACAAGTCTGTATACTCGAGTAGTTGATCAAAATGTTTTTTAAACGCTTCAGTATCGTTTGCACAGCCTAATGATGTGTCAAT
This sequence comes from Staphylococcus schleiferi, assembly GCF_900458895.1. Taxonomy (NCBI): domain Bacteria; kingdom Bacillati; phylum Bacillota; class Bacilli; order Caryophanales; family Staphylococcaceae; genus Staphylococcus; species Staphylococcus schleiferi. The sequence continues at coordinate 515,357 of NZ_LR962863.1, read as the reverse complement.
ACAAGTGTGAATGCCATGCGCATGAAGCTTTTTAAAGAGCTCTGTTATAAATGGCATCTGTAGAAGCGGTTCTCCACCACTAACTGTAACGCCGCCTCCAGATGCTTCAAAATATGGGAGGTACGGTGTGATTTCAGCCACAAGTTCATCTGGTGTTGCTGATCGTGATGGCTCATTAATCTTCCATGTGTCTGGATTATGGCAGTATAAGCATCTCAATAAGCAACCTTGTGTAAAGATGATATAGCGTAGACCTGGTCCATCTACTGTTCCTAAACTTTCAATTGAATGAATGTGTCCTCTAATCATTGTACTCCCCCATTTTACCTTCTCTTAAAATCTGTCACTCCGACTGTGACATCTATTGCTTAGCCGTTACATTGTTTCGTGGAATGTACGAGAAATAACGTCTAATTGTTGTTCGCGTGTTAATTTAATAAAGTTTACAGCATATCCAGATACACGAACAGTTAATTGTGGATATTCTTCTGGGTGATCCATCGCATCAATCAATGTTTCACGATTGAATACGTTGATGTTTAAGTGGTGACCATGTTGTAAGGCATAACCATCAAGGATACTTACAAGGTTTTGTTCTTGTGTGTATTCTTCTTTACCTAATGATTTTGGAACGATACTAAATGTATTAGAAATACCGTCTTTACAGCAATCATAAGGTAATTTAGCTACTGATGATAATGATGCTAATGCACCGTTTGAATCACGGCCGTGCATTGGGTTTGCACCTGGCGCGAATGGTTCGCCAGCTTTACGTCCATCTGGTGTGTTACCTGTTTTCTTACCATAAACAACGTTTGAAGTAATTGTTAATACACTCATTGTATGTTCTGAATCACGGTAAGTGTGATGTTTACGTAATTTTCTCATGAAGCTTTCTACAAGTTGTACTGCAATGTCATCTACACGTGGATCGTTGTTACCGTATTTAGGGAATTCGCCTTTAGTTTCAAAGTCAAGCACTAAGCCATTTTCATCGCGTACTGGGCGAACTTCTGCATATTTAATTGCTGATAATGAGTCAGCTGCAACTGATAAACCTGCAATACCAGTTGCCATTGTACGATGCACATCTGTATCGTGAAGTGCCATTTCAATACGTTCATAACTATATTTATCATGCATGTAGTGGATGACATTCAATGAATTGATGTACACGCCTGCAAGCCATTCCATCATTTCATCAAATTGACGATAAACTTCATCATAGTCTAAAACTTCTGATTCGATTGGCGCAAAGTTTGGTGCAACTTGAACACCTGATTTTTCATCTTTACCACCATTAATTGCATATAATAATGTTTTAGCTAAGTTTGCACGTGCACCGAAGAATTGCATTTGTTTACCAATACGCATTGCAGATACACAACATGCAATACCATAGTCATCGCCGTAGCTTTCACGCATCAAGTCATCATTTTCATATTGAATTGAACTTGTTTTGATACTCATTTTTGTACAGTAACGTTTGAAGTTTTCAGGTAAACGAGTTGACCAAAGTACAGTTAAGTTTGGTTCTGGTGCTGGTCCTAAGTTGTCTAATGAATGTAAGAAACGGAATGAGTTTTTAGTTACCATATGACGACCGTCAATGCCGACACCACCAATAGATTCTGTTACCCAAGTTGGGTCACCAGAGAATAATGCATTGTAATCAGGTGTACGCGCAAATTTTACAAGACGTAATTTCATGATGAAGTGGTCGATAATTTCTTGTACTTCTTTTTCAGTAACTGTACCCGCTTCTAAGTCACGTTCAGCGTAAATATCAAGGAAAGTTGAAGTACGTCCTAAACTCATTGCTGCACCGTTTTGTTCTTTAATCGCTGCAAGATAAGCCATGTATAACCATTGAACAGCTTCTTTAAAGTTTTCAGCAGGACGACTTAAGTCAAAGCCGTAACGTTCACCGAGTTGTTTTAATTCTTGTAAAGAACGATATTGTTCTGATACTTCTTCTCTTAAACGGATAACATCTTCAGTCATTGTTGTTGATAATTCGTTGAAGTCTTTTTGTTTTTCTTCCATTAAGAAATCAATACCATATAATGCAACACGACGATAGTCACCAATAATACGACCGCGTCCATATGCATCTGGTAAACCTGTGATAATCCCTGCTTTACGACACGCTAACATTTCTTTTGAGTAAGCATCGAATACACCTTGGTTATGTGTTTTACGATATTCTGTGAAAATATGTTCTGTTTCTTTGTCTAATTCATAGCCATAAGCTTCACAAGCAGCTTTTGCCATTCTAATACCACCAAATGGTTGCATTGAACGTTTGAATGGTTTGTCAGTTTGAACACCAACAATTTGTTCTAATGATTTGTCTAAATAACCTGCATCGTGCGATAAAATTGTTGATGGTAATTTTGTATCCATATCCCAAATGCCGCCACGGTCACGTTCTTCTTTAGATAACGCCATCACTTGATCCCATAATTTTTCAGTTGCTTCAGTAGGTCCTTCTAAGAAACTATCGTCACCTTGATAACCTGTGAAGTTCAATTGGATAAATTCACGTACATCTACATTGCGAGTCCAACGTCCAGTTTTAAATCCTTCCCAAGCATTGCTTCGAGTATTCGTATCTTTAATCATGGTTACATACCTCCAATTAGGTTTTGTTCATCATTTCACAATCAGTATACCATCACTTGTGAATAAAATCACTTTAAATTGTAAGCGTTTTAAAATATGTCATTTTTTAGATTTATTTTGTATAAATTTTTGTCACAATTCTGGTCTTATATTTTTAATTTTTTAAGTATACAACTTTGTTGTGAAACATTGATTTTAATCCCCGCATGTTTCATCATTTCTCACTTGGACATAAAAATTTCGATAGACTTCATGAACGTGTTTGCTTAGGGGCTCAAGTCTCAATTCAATTTGGATTCATTGAAGCAGAAGCGAAGTCATACGATACAAAGTTTTATCATAAAAAATAGCACTCAGACGATTCTCTAATAAAAATCATCTGAGCGCTATTTATTTTGGGATTAATGTCCATCTTTTTTACTTACAAATCATAAGTAGAGCATGGTTTGATCATCAATTCAATTTTTAAAGGTGCATCTACAAACGCGTGCGAGCGACGCTATCATGTCTTTAAAATACTTTAATTTTGAAGCTCAACTTGTTATTTTTCAGTCGCTGTAAATTTGTATATCTCAGAAGTGTAAAGTTTAAACACTTTAGAAAGCAACAAATTGACTATAAAGCCTACAACAAGTGGGATAATAAAAAATACGGTAATCACAATCATCAGCGATGCTACATGATTGCCTTCCATTAATTCTAATGCTTTAATCGGACCCACAAGTCCAACTATTCCAAAACCAGCCGTTTCTTTTGTTCCAGTGATACCGAGCAGTGCACCTGCCGCTCCTGTAATCGCAGCAGTAATCCCCACTGGTAAAAAGATAATAGGGTAACGAATTGTATTAGGAATCATCATTTTCATGCCCCCTAATAAGATCGCAATGGGCACACCAATTTTATTGACACGCAAAGTACCAATGAACAACACGATTGCTGTCGTGGCTACCCCAATAGCAGCTGATCCCGCAGCTAATCCAGAAATCCCAATCGCAAGACCGACTGCAATCGTAGAAATCGGTGAAATGATAATAAATGAAAATAATACTGCAATCAATACACCCATTAAAACGGGTTGTAAAGTCGTAAAAGTATTCACCAAACTTCCGATTGCTAATGTAATTTTACTAACATAAGGTAAGGTTAAAACACCGATGAGACCCGGTATGCCTCCGACTAAAATAGGCAATAAAATCACATTTAGGCTTCCTAATCGGTCACCAATCCATAATACTAGTAGCACGGCAATTGAAGCGGTAATCATCGTATTAATTAAATCTCCAATTCCTACGATTTGCCATCCAGCTTCAGTCACTTTAGCTGCACCAGAACCTACAAAAGATGCTGCACCTACTAAAGCTGTGCTCATCGGATCAAGTTTGAATTGTAAGGCGATGAGTACACCGACCATAACAGGTAAAGCAAACTGTATGCCTAACACGACGAATTGTAATGTACTAAATATATCTGCATATTGGCTTAAATATTTAAATAATCCACCTAATACAGCATTCGGAATTAGTCCTGCAATTATTGAAATTGCTAAGCCATTCAACACCTTATACATAAATTGTTTAAAGTTCATTCTTTTCTCTGTTGTTTCCATTTTATCTACCACCTAAAATGAGTTAATGAGATGTATTACATGGCTAAGTTGTGAAGTAGACAATAATAACAAGGGGTACGCCATCTGATTGGAGACATAAGTGTACATCGTCATGTACTATGCGATACACCAACACTTTCCGGCACAATTCCCTTTTTGAACATTCACCTTTAGCTGCATTTGAATACTATTGTAGCGTACCGTAACCCTTTTTATTTTTCAATATCATTTTTTTGAATTTTCTTATTATTAAAGTGCTAAACATGGTTAATACGCTTTTGCACAAAAATATTAAAACACCCTTCGAAGTCTTCATTATACAATGACCCCTTTGAAGGGCGCCTATTATGATGTTGTATATTTAAAACGGTACAAACTTAGATAAGCCTCAAATTTTCGATTTCTACACACGCCATCAACATCCCGTCGACTGTGGTTGTTATCCCTCAATCAGCACAAAGTTTTAGGTATGCGCACCAAAAAATGATATTTCAGGTTGTTTATACATTTCAATGGGTACGTGTATCACGCAATTGATTGTTCGGCTTGGCTGAGTATTTACTGTGCACACGCATCATTGTATTGATTCTTGATTCAGCTAAATGCTCTGCCGCTTGTAATGGTAAAACATGCGTTTCTTTCGCAATTGTAAATATTTTATCCATTTGATCATAGACAGCTTTTACTTTTTTCTCAGCCCGCTCACGATGATAGCCGTTCAGTTCATCAGCCACGTTAATGACGCCACCACTGTTCACAACAAAATCCGGTGCATAAATAATGCCACGTTTTTCTAACATTTGACCATGACGATTTTCTTCTAAGAGCTGATTATTTGCACTACCACAAACCATTTTAGCTTTTAACGAAGGAATCGTTTCATCGTTCAACACGCCACCTAAGGCACATGGTGCAAAAATATCTGCATCGACACTATAAATTTCATCAATGCCGACTGCTTGCGCATCAAATGCTTCAACCGCATTCTGAACTGCTTCTTCGTTAATATCAGTGACGATCAAATGTGCTCCTTCATCATGCAAATATTGGCACATATGAAAAGCAACATTGCCCACACCTTGGACAGCAACTGTTTTTCCTTTTAACGAATCTGACCCGAAGGCTTCTTTCGCAGTTCGCTTCATTGCGTAATAAACCCCCAATGCGGTCATCGGGCTTGGATTGCCACCTGAACCATAAGATTCACTAATCCCACAGACATGCGGTGTTTCTAAGTAAATCATATCCATATCTTCAACCGTTGTGCCTACATCTTCAGCAGTGATATAGCGTCCATCTAAACTATGAATATAGCGACCTAGCGCACGAAAGAATGCTTCGGACTTATCTTTTTTAGGGTCGCCAATGACTACTGTTTTTGCGCCACCTAGATTTAAACCAGCAGCTGCATTTTTGTATGTCATCCCTTTTGCAAGTCGCATCACATCAGTGATTGCTTCTTCTTCCGTTTCATAGTTCCAAAAACGACATCCCCCTAACGCAGGACCTAAAGTCGTATCATGAATACATATAATTGCCTTCAATCCTGTCGTTTCATCATGACAAAAAACTAATTGCTCGTAATCAGCTTGTGCCATTTTTTCAAAAATCATTGCCATTCCTCCTCTGTTATTACATTTCCCGTGGATGAAAACGCGAGTCATGGACACATTCGAAATATGTCTTCCCCTTTTTAAAAGTGCATCTCAATCACACTTTCAAACCCGTTCATTCACTCAAGCAACAGATTTCATTTGAAGAAATATCAGTCACTTAATGTAAGCGTTTCCAACCTTTGAATATCATAACATAAGTCGGTCGTTTTTTCATAGTTGACTACTTATTGAACTAGGAAAAAAATTTTAAATTTAAGCATGCTTTGCAGAATCTAATCTTTTTTCTACAAGACGTAAAAGCACATCAATGCCTACAGCAATTAAAGCAATAGGAATTGCGCCTGCTAAAATAAAAGTGGTACCATCTGTCGCGTTTGTCCCTCTGATGACGACATCTCCTAATGTTGGTGCACCGATAAACGAACCCACTGCAACCACACCTACTGCGACAACAAGCGCAATTCGTACCCCACCAATGATGACTGATAATGCGAGTGGGAGTTCAATCATTCTGAGCACTTGATTTTGTGTCATGCCCATACCTTTCCCTGCATCTTTAATGTTGCTATCGACGCCCGTGATGCCTGTGTACGTATTTTTAATAATCGGTAACAGTGCATAAAGAAATACAGCGACAACAACTGTCGTTGTTCCGAGTCCCATTTGTAACATCAAAATGGCAAGCATCGCAATAACTGGGACCGTCTGTATGACATTCGCTACCGTAATGACGAACCAAGCCATTTTGTTGTAACGTGATAATAAAATACCTAAAGGAATACCGATAAGAGAAGCGAATAATACGCCATACACAGACATTAATAAATGATTCAAAAATAATGCCCATAAGTAGCCAATATTATTTTGATAGTATTGGAATAACTGTTCGATTAAGTTTCCTGACATTGTTTGACCTCCTATTTATTCATTATCTTCCGCTTATTTCTCAACTTTTAACCCTTTAGGTATCGTCCATCTTTCAACTAACGCTAACAACATATCAGCAATCAAAGCGAGCGCCGTTACTAAAATTGCCGCTACAATAATCATATTGGCATTATATAAATTCAACCCATTAAAAATAAAATCACCCAAGCCGCCAGCGCCCACGTAACTAGCTAGCGTTGCCCAACTAATGACATAAACGCTTGATAAACGAATCCCCCCCATAATTAATGGGAGCGCTAGAGGAAGTTCAACACTCTTCATGAGCTGAAAACGTGTCATCCCCATACTTAAACCTGCTTGCTTAATGTTCTCATCAATATTTTGAACACCTAATACGGTATTACTTAAAATAGGTAAAAGCACATATAAAAATAAAGCAATAATCGCTGGTGTTTTCCCTACACCAAAAATTGGAATCATCAATGCTAGAATTGCCAATGTCGGGATGGTTTGTAAAACACCTGCTGCTGTAAGGACTACATTGGCAACTTTCCGTGTTTTCGCCAATACAATACCCAGAGGTACTGCAATAATAATGGCGATAAATAATGCCATTAATGATATATAAAAGTGCTCAATGGTTTTATTAAGGAGTTCACCGCTATATTCATGTAAGAATTGAATCATTAGATCCCATCTCCTATATTATTTTCAATATTGACTTGTTCCGCTTCAGCATCTTCACCCCATATCGAGTCATAAACAATATCGACTAAATTGGCACGTGTAATTAAACCGACAAGTCGGCCTTCATTATCAACGACCGGAATATTACGCACGTTTCGTTTTAAAATTGTTCGCACAGAATCTTGTAGCTTACTGTCTACATGCACATGGTAGACGTCCCGTTGCATCACATCAATTAACTCTGCTTGCTTCCGTAGTCCTTCGTTTATATCCTCTATGTCTAAATAGCCCAATAATTTATTTTGCTTGTTCACAATAAATATCGTATCAATTCGTTTTTCTCTCATAAGGGAGACCGTATGATTGAGCGAATCATCCGCATTAACGGTAATAGGCTTAATCATCGCATCTTGTACTGTACGTATATTCGGTCTTTCTTGTATCAAACGATGATCACCAATAAACGTTTTTACAAAATCATTCGCCGGATGACGTAAAATATTATCTGGCGTATCATACTGTACGACTTTCCCTTCCGACATTATACAAATACGATTTGCCAATTTTATCGCTTCGTCCATATCATGTGTTACAAAAATAAACGTTTTGCCAAGTTTTTTCTGTAATGATTTGACCAAATCTTGCAGTGTATCTCGTGTAATCGGATCGAGCGCACCAAAAGGCTCATCCATCAATATAATGTCTTGTTCCGCTGCTAAAGCTCTAATAACGCCAATACGTTGCTGTTGTCCTCCTGATAATTGCGCAGGATACTGGTCTAAGTAAGACTCAGGTAAATCCACTAATTTGATGAGTTCTTTAGCTTTTTGTGTTTTCTTTTCTTCTGACCATTTTAATAACTTGGGTACTAAAACAATATTCTCTTTGATTGTCATATGCGGCATAAGACCAATTTGTTGTATCACATAGCCGATACTTCGGCGTAATTCTACCGGATTCATCTTACGGACATCTTGATCCCCAATTAAAATTTTGCCACTTGTGGCCTCAATCATACGATTAATCATTCGCAATGCTGTCGTTTTTCCGCTTCCACTTGTCCCTATAAATGCTACAAATGAGCCTTCTTCAATATCAAGACTCAAATTATCCACGGCTTTCTTTCCACCTGGATAGATTTTAGTTAAATTCTGAATACGCAACATATACTTCTCTCCTCTAGATTCGATGCTTCGATGGCATACTGTAATAGGTGTCTCATTAGCAGTCACATACTGAATGATAACGATATTCCCTGTTTAACTGTTTTTACGATTTTTTCAAATTCAACTCTATTACTATTTTAACATAATTAATGAACTATTAATTGAAAAAGCGTGAATAATTACACTCAGTCAATTTACGATATAAACTTATCCACTTTCTGAACTAAATAAAGTAAAATCCCTAATGTTCATTTTTTCACAAAGACTTTAATCTAGACTTATAAGATTTAAACAGAAAGGATGAATTTTGATGATACAAACACAAGAAAAGGTCGCAGATATTGTAACGCAATACCCTAAAACAGCAGATGTTTTCCGTAAATATGGCATCGATTTTTGCTGTGGTGGACAAGTTTCAATCTTGAAAGCCGTTGAACAACATCCTCGTATCGATGTAGACGCATTAGTCAATGAGTTAGAGCAAGCAAGTCAAATTCAAGGAGCAGGTATAGATACACGTTATTTAGATGTGCCCTCATTGATTCAATACATCCAATCACGTTATCACGATACTTTAAGAGCAGAATTCAAACAACTCTCTCCTTATGTAACAAAGCTGGCAAAGGTACATGGTCCTCAAAACCCTCATTTAATTCAATTAAAATCGGTCTATGATACTTTTAAAGATGAGATGTTAGCGCATATTGAGGAAGAAGAACAAATTGCTTTTCCAAAATTGGTTGCGGCGTATCAAGGAGAACAAATTGAAGATCTCGAGGCAACGATCGATTCGCTGATAAGTGAACATCTGAATGCAGGACAATTACTACAAGAGATACGTCAACTAACAGATGATTTTGAAACTCCAAGTACAGCGTGTGGGACTTGGCGCTTAGTTTATCAACGCATTGAAGACTTAGAAAAAGAAACACATGCACATGTCCACATAGAAAATCATGTGCTATTCCCTAAAGTAGAACATTTACGCTAATTTTGGTTAAATCCTTCTATATAAAAAAACAAAATAACGAGAGGGCAGTTTGCATCAATTGATTGTCAACTGTCCTCTGATTGGTTTAAACCCATTTTATAGTTAAAATATTTATACAGACCCATCCGTTTGATGTCAATCTGTTTAACTCGATGAAATATCATCTAACCATAGGGATTATTGATGATGGATCATAGAGAACTTAGCCATATTGCGGGCCCATTCCGTCAAATCATCAGGCCCTCTTTTTAAGGCAGATTCTACTGACCTCGGACCTGTCGACAAACTAAACACTGCATCGATGCCATGCATTTCAACCGCTTCATATCCTTCGCCTAATACACCGGCTACTGCAATAACAGGCTTATGATATTTTTTCGCAGCTTTTGCGACGCCAATCGGTGTTTTACCATATATCGTTTGCCCGTCAATAGCGCCTTCTCCAGTAATGACTAAATCAGTATTTAAAGCAGAATGATAAAAATGTGTCGCATCTAAAACGATATCAATCCCTCGGCGTAATTCCACATTTAAGAAAGCACATAGCCCTGCACCTAAACCACCTGCTGCACCGGTACCAGGTATGTTTTTGACCCTTTTATTGAGAGTCTTTTCAATGACGGTGTTCCATTGTGTTAAGGCAGATTCTAAGATAACCTGATCTTCTGCGGTTGCCCCTTTTTGTTGGCTATAAATCGCCGTTGCACCACGATGGCCTAATAGTGGATTATCTACATCACACGCCACTTCAAAAAGAATATGGTCAAAACGTGGATCTTGTCCCTCTCTGTCAATACGCGCAAGATGTTGCAACGCTTCACCACCAAATGGCAAATCGTTTCCTTGTGCATCATATAAACGAACACCTAGTGCTTGAAGTAAACCCGCACCGCCATCGTTTGTTGCACTTCCACCTATACCTAATATAATATGAGAGACACCTTGATCTACTGCATGTCGTAAAAGTTCACCTGTCCCATAGGTGGTCGAGATTAAAGGATTACGGTGTGCTTTTGGAATCAAATCTAAACCAGACGCAGCTGCCATTTCTATTACTGCAGTTCGTCCTTCATTAGCAATACTATAAGTGGCTTCTACTGGACTGCCTAATGGCCCAGTGACTGTAGTTGTTACAAACTTTCCGCCTAACGCATCGTGTAAGGATTGTGTTGTCCCCTCGCCACCATCTGCCATTGGAATTTTTTTAAACGTGTCACATTCCCCAGTCACTGAACGCCATCCTTTTTCAATGGCATTTGCTGCTTCCATTGCAGTCATACTTTCTTTAAACGAATCCGGTGCAATTAAAATACGCATTTCTATCCTCTCCCGTTCACCCTCATTTGTTAGATTCATTTTACACCGTCCCTGCTTGAAAACAAAATGATGTATAACTAAAAAAGTGACTTAAATCTCTAAACATCTCTGTTAGAAATCTAAGCCACTTTTCATCTCGTACATTTATTCATTTAAAACAATTTATGATGATTAAGCCACTTGTTCTGCAACATATATTTTACGCGTTAACCATTGACCTGTATTTTCATCATAATCATCACATGTAATTAACGTCAATTGATCTTTTTTCTTTTTCATTTCGTCTAAAACTTCGACTTGCTCTGGTTTGACATCTTTAATTGAAGTGATTTTATAGCGCCGCGTTTCATCTCCAATTTTAAAAGTCGCTTTTGCACCTTTTTTCGCCTTATGCAAGTTTGTGAATTGATAATTCAACGTATAATCCGTATGACCTGCAATGGAAATATTTTGCTGATCTAATGTCTCATCGCCTTCTGCAAAACTTACACCTCGGTTGAGTTGCTCAGGTGTTGCTGGTCCCGGATAAACAGCTTCTTTAATGTCTACTGATGGAATTTCAAGAACGCCAACAATTTTTGATGGATCTTTCGGAACTTGAGGTGTTTTCTTCTTTTCAGAAGCTGGTGCTTTTTTTTTGCTCTGACTGATACTGTTCAATCTTCTTTTCATTATCTTGCTTCGTAAAATAGGCATCGATTTTCGGCTTAAATACAAGATAAATACCACCGATAATCAGCGCAATACCTATCAGCGGAAATAACCATCGTGTCAATTTTTGCATCATTTAACCTCTTTTACAAATAATTTATGTCATTTTATTATATACTGTTACGCTCAAATTGAAAACAAAACAGAACAGATAAAAGAAGCGCCATAATGCTGAACATACCTTGTCACACCTCATTTTGTTTAGGTTTGAGTCCTTTGGATCTAAATGATAATCTTTGTCTTATCCATCCACTTGATCTTTAATTAATGGTTCATCAGGCTTCACAAAAAACCAAAGTGCTATAGCAATGATTACAAGTAATGTCATCGAACGTAATATCGTTACCCAGCCTAGATAATCCGCTAAAAAGCCTGCTAATAAAGGCCCTAACATCGCGCCGATATTGCCCCATAAGTTCATCCAACCAGAAACTGTACCAGAAAAGTTGCGTCCTAAATCCGTAGCTGAAACCCAGCTCATCACCATCGATAAACCAACCCCACTTAGGCAAAGTGACATCCAAATGATATTGCCTACAAGCGTCGCAGATGAAATTGCAAAATTTAAAGAAACACCGAACACAATAAAACCAAATATAGCAATTAAAGCACGCGCTGTAAAACGCGACTTACCTGCGCTCAAAATTTTGTCAGAAATCGTACCCCCTAGCATAATCAAAATAAACATACAGAACCAAGGAATACCTGCAATCTTACTCATCGTCATTGCATCTATTTTAAACTGCTCAATTAAATATGTCGGTAACCAAATTAAAAATAAAGTAATCACAAATTGAACAATAAAATATTGTGCAGCTATGGCATAAAAACTAAAACGAGAAAAGAACATCCCCCATGGTGCAGATGATTTTTCCGTCTTCATAATATCTCGATTTTGTAGAATGTATTGCTTTTCTGCTTCATTTACCATTTGATGATGTTCTGGTAAATCTTTTGCGATAATGCCCCATAAAATAGCAATGACAAAGCCCACCGCCCCAAAGATGTAAAAAACAGCTTGCCAACCAAACGCATTATAGATGGTTACAGTTATAAAGGGTGCTAATACGGGCCCAAAATATGATCCTGCGAGCAATGCACTAGATGCACGTCCTTTTTCATTTTTACCAAACCAAAACGTATTGAAGACAGCATTAGATGGAAACATCGGTGCTTCACCTATACCAAATAAAAATCGAACAAGAAATAAAAAGCCATGCTGTCTGACAATACCTGTAAAAATTGTGAAAGCACTCCACCATACCAGTGCAATCGTTAGCATTTTTTTCGGACCATACTTTTCAGCCAAAAATCCTGCTGGTACTTGCATTAACGCATAACCAAGTGAGAAAAATGATGCAAGTAATGCAAACTGCCCTTTCGTTAAACCTAAATCTTTCATCATAGGACCCGCAATATAAGAAATATTGGATCGGTCCATATAGGCAATGACACCGACTAGAAAGAAAATCCCTGCAAACATCCAACGTATATTTGTTTTCTTTTGACTCATAACTTTTGCCCCGCTTTCATAATGATGCACGTTTGTCGTTTTACATAGGTTGATATGCATCCTCAGGTAAAGATGAACAGTCTTCAAAAGTAAGCACGCATCCCACTCATTCTTCCCGACATCTTTTGCCATAATATAATTGATCTATGAATGGAATGACGCTCATCGCAGATATTAATCCTTTCATATTAGTATCTGAATATAGCATGTTGAGAAAGCGGTTACAACATATTTTTTCAGATTTTTTATTTTATTCAGACTATTTATCGTAATAAAAATTCGCAAGTGCTTGTAGTCTAAAATAAGAGACTTCAAACACTTGCTTTTTTGAATTTTAATGCTCTTCTATTTTTCGATGGCGATGTCTTTGTCCATGTAAAATGCTATATAACAATATACATATCAACATCAATATACCGATGCCTAAATACATCGTACGGTAACCGATAGATGGCACAATGATACCGATTAATGCTGGTCCAAAGCCAATGCCGATATCTAATCCGATATAGAAAGTTGATGTTGCTAAGCCGACTTTATCCGGATCTGACATTTTCACTGCGACAACGTTACCTACAGCTGTCATACTTCCGTATCCGATACCTACTAAAGCACCAGAAACTAATAATCCCCAACCCGCATGCGCTGAAGCTAAAATCAAGAGCCCTAAGCCAAAAAGTAACAAAGCGGGATACGCAATCCAGTTTTCATGATATTCATCTAAAATGTGGCCGACGATAGGTCGCGTCAAAATAGAAGTGATGGCATAACAAATAAAGTAATAACTTGCGACTTCAGTCAAATGAATTTGCTCTGCATATAATTGTAAAAATGATAAAACAGAGGCATAACCTAAACCACAAATCAGTATAACAAACGCGATAGGCAGCGCTGGTAACGAGATGAATTGAGAAATATGGATTCTATGATGTTCTTCATGTTTAGGCTCAATTTCAACTTTGACTTTCAAAAATAACGCGATGACAAATGCAGCTATCGCAATCACAAGACAAAATGTAAAAAGAACAAACGTTGGATAGAAATGGGCTAAATAGAGCCCTAAAAAGGGGCCTACTGCTGCACCTATCACTAGGCTGAGACTAAACAAACTAATCGCTACACCGCGACGTTCCGGTGGTGAAATAAGCGGAACAATTGTCCCTGTTGCTGTCGTAGCAACCGCAAGTGCAAGACCATTTAAAAATCGAGTGATTAATAAAAGAGTCAAGCTCCCTTCAATAAAATAAAGTCCCTGTGTCAAAATGAAAAATATAAGACCCACGATTAATATTTTTTGTGGACCAATCTCATGAATATAGCGTCCTACGACGAACCGTCCAATTAATGCACCTACAATAAATATCCCTGATACAAGTCCTGCCATGCCTGCAGTCACATGGTATTGTTTGATCGAATACTGTGCAATGACCACAATGAGTAAATACATTGTTAAATAAACAAGAAAATTGACTACAAAATTTAGTATATAATTTTTAAGAAATTGACTCCCCTTATCCGCAGTCATTCAAAATCCTCCTTCTAAAATAGTAAGCTAGGCTAACTAATAACTTGACCATTATACCGTTTTCGATAAGGTAAATCAACCTCTTGAAATGATTAAAAGACCTATGAAAGCGCATCCCATAATCAAATTTTGCACTATCTATGGCTTGTTTTATGTCTTTTCTATAGATTCTAAAGTATTAAGCTTAAACGCTTGGAGTACATCCAGTTCCTATAAGGCCTGTTATTCTCCACTCCAAACAAGTCCGTTTAACTTCACAAAAGAATATGGTTTAATAGAATTGAAACCGCTTAAAATAAAATAATTGTGTCATTCATTAACGATTGGGGCGATTGGACAATGAAGCATTGATTCTGTCATGTTTTAAAAGCAATCTGAAAGCACGCTTCAACGTGTCACTTTTAATTCAACGGCTTCATCCCCATTCATACATACGATGAATATTAAAGGAGTCAATACTATGTTATCTGATACAGAAAAAGAGCTAAAAAAGCAATATCTTGATTTGCTCGCTGAGAAATATGATTCTGAAGAAAAAGTAGCCACTGAAATTATCAGTCTCGAATCTATTTTAGAGCTTCCAAAAGGCACTGAGCATTTTGTCAGTGATTTACACGGTGAATTTCACGCCTTTCAACACGTATTGCGAAACGGATCTGGTAACGTACAAGCGAAGGTTCACGATATTTTTGACAATCGACTTGATCAAAAAACGATGAACGAATTGATTGCACTTGTTTATTATCCAGAAGAGAAAATAAAGCGAATTAGAGGCCAGTTTAACAGTAAAGCGGAACGTCATGAATGGTACGAAAAAACAATTCAACGCTTATTAGAAGTCATAACTTATACATCTTCAAAATATACGCGTTCCAAATTACGTAAAGCTTTATCACCAGAATATGTTTTTATTATTGAAGAACTTTTATATAAAAGTAATAAATACAATAACAAAAAGGATTATTACGAGACGATTATTCGCCAAATCATTAAGTTAAATCAAGCTGAAAAACTTATCATTAGTTTGGCCAATACTATTCAACGACTCGTTGTGGATCACTTACATGTTGTTGGTGATATTTATGACCGGGGACCTCATCCTGATAAAATCATTGATACGTTAATCGATTATCATTCTGTTGATATTCAATGGGGGAAATCACGACGTTTTATGGATGGGCGCCTATTCTGGATCAAAAGTATGTTTAGCAAACCTTTTACGAATTTGTGCCCGTTATGATAATTTGGACATCATTGAAGATGCATACGGGATTAACTTGAGACCTTTACTGACTTTAGCTGAAAAATATTATGATGATAATCCCGCATTTCGTCCTAAAAAGCATCCTGAAAAGACACCATCAGAATCTGAAAGACTACAAATCACTAAAATTCATCAAGCCATTACTATGATTCAGTTTAAATTAGAGGCTCCAATTATTAAACGTCGTCCAGAGTTCGAAATGGAGTCAAGATTACTATTGGATCGCGTTAATTATCAAGATAGAACAGTTGAAATAGACGGTGTCGTCCACCCTGTTGAAAATACATGTTTTAGAACCGTCGATCCAAGACAACCCAGTGCACTTCTTGAAGAAGAAAAAGAAGTTATTGATAAACTATTAATTTCATTCCAAGAATCTGAAAAATTGCGTCGTCATATTGATTTTCTAATGAAAAAAGGTAACCTTTATTTGCGTTATAATGGCAATCTTTTAATTCACGGTTGTATTCCTATTGACGAACAAGGTGAAATGGAAGGCATGGTCATTAATGGGCAATATGAATCAGGGCGCGCATTAGTGGATGAATTTGAAAAACATGTTCATTATGCATACGAACATAAAGATGAACACGACGACCTTTCTACCGATTTAGTTTGGTATTTATGGACAGGTAAATATTCTTCACTTTTTGGAAAACGTGCGATGACAACGTTTGAACGTTATTTCATTCAAGATAAAAAAACGCATAAAGAAAAGAAAAACCCTTATTATCATTTGCGTGAAGATGAAGCTGTCGTCAAAAAAATGCTACAAGAGTTTGATTTAGATCCAGAACAAGGCCGAATTATTAATGGACATACACCTGTAAAAGAACGTGATGGTGAGACGCCTATCAAGGCCAATGGTAAAATGCTCGTCATCGATGGTGGCTTTTCGAAAGCTTATCAATCAACAACAGGGATTGCTGGTTATACTTTACTCTACAATTCATTCGGTATGCAGTTGGTGGCGCATCAACAATTCAACTCAAAAGAAAATATGTTAGAAACGGGTGAAGATGAGCTATCCATACGACGTGTCGTGGATGAAGAATTAGAACGTAAGCTTATTCGCGATACCAATAAAGGTGCAGAATTACAGAAAGAAATCGACATGTTGAAAGCCCTCATGAACTATCGTTACATGAAAAAATCTACGCATTATTAATTCAATATAGGGACTTTGTATGAGAGAGCAATTGATTTTACAATCTTAATTTGAAACCTCTTTGATTGCTTTTCATTATTGTCAGTTCGATCAGTTATCATACATGTATGAGGGGCGAGACATCATTATGTCTTGCCCCAATTTTGTTGCAAATAAAAGTGGTAATGTTCAAAAGAAAGGTGTAAAATTTGAGAGTGCGCATTGAAGCGATTCAAAATGAAGTATGAAATCATGGTAAGCGAATTCGAAGGCAATGACGGTCGATTGTAAGCACAAAGTGCGTGTTATTGCACGCTTGGATAAAGACATGGTCCAGTTCTTTTCTCATTATAAATTGACTTTGACTATACAACCAAAATGTTTCATGACTTCAAAATGCTATCTATATAAAATCAAAAATAATAACTTTTTAATCTCAGAAATTTTTCATATGATAGATTGGAAATTCAAATCATACGACTAGAGCAAAAATCAAATTTTTACAATATTTTACTTTTTAAATCGTGGTGTATTATAATGTTGAAAGCGTTTACTTATGAAATGCGAATCATTGGAGGGAGAAATTTTGATTGATATTCTACAAAAACTCAATGCAATATTGTGGGGTGCACCGAGTTTAATTTTATTAACAGGGACGGGATTATTTTTAACCATCTTACTAAAAGGGATGCAATTCACAAAATTATTGCATGCATTTAAACTGGCATTCGTTCCAAATGAAAGTGACAAAGACAGCGAAGGCGATATTAGTAACTTTAAAGCTTTAATGACATCACTAGCTGGAATGATTGGGAATGGGAATATCGCCGGTGTAGCAACTGCTGTCACTTTAGGGGGTCCCGGCGCCGTATTTTGGATGTGGGTCGTAGGCTTGCTTGGCATGACAACGAAATATGCGGAAGCTTTACTCGCAATGAAATACCGCGTTCAAAATGATAAAGGGGAATTTTCAAGTGGTCCGATGTATTACATAGAAAAAGGTCTCGGTCACCGCTTTAAATTTTTAGCGGTCGCTTTCGCTATATTCGGTGCTTTTGCTGCGCTGGGTATTGGTAATAGTGTGCAATCAAATACGATTGCCGATGTCATGAAAAATAGCTTTAATGTGAGTGGTTTTGTGACTGGCATCGTTTTAGTGATATTAATCTCATTGATTATTTTTGGTGGTTTAAAACGCATTAGTAATGTGGCAGGCTTTTTTGTTCCAATGATGGCCATTTTTTATATTGGTGCTGCCATCATCATTTTAATCATTAATTACGATCAAATTATGCCATCGTTTGGTTTAATTTTTCAATATGCCTTTACACCCGTTTCCTCTGCAGGTGGCTTTTCAGGTATTTTAGTTATGCAAGCCGTTCAAAATGGGGTTTCTAAAGGGATTTTCTCCAACGAAGCAGGTTTGGGTACGGTCGCTTTAATTTCAGGAAATGCTAAAGCTGAAAAACCAGCCATTCAAGCGTTAGTCGCAATGACAGGAACTTTTATCGTAACGATTGTCGTTTGTACAATGACTGCACTCGTTCTTCTCG
The DNA here is from genome assembly GCF_900458895.1 of Staphylococcus schleiferi. NCBI lineage: Bacteria > Bacillati > Bacillota > Bacilli > Caryophanales > Staphylococcaceae > Staphylococcus > Staphylococcus schleiferi. Next base: position 496,748 of record NZ_LR962863.1, on the reverse strand, counting down.
TTACAGGATTTTGGGATCCAACAGGTGGCATACTTTCTGGTGTGCATCATGATGCAAGTTTAGAAGCAGGTGCGCTTACAAGTAAAGCTTTTGGCACAAGTTTGGGTGCGATGGGTGAATATGTTGTATCTCTATCGGTCATCTTCTTCGGCTTTTCAACGATTATTGCTTGGTTCGTCTATGGAGCAAAATGTTTTGAATATCTGTTCGGCGTAAAATTTGTCATGTTCTATGGCATCATCTATGTCATCGCAACATTCATCGGTACAGTAGCCAACTTAAGAACGGTTTGGATGTTTGCAGATACAGCGAATGCTTTAATGATGATTCCAAACTTAATTGGTATTTTATTCTTATACAAAGTGATTAAAGAAGAAACAGATCTTTACTTTAAACCATCTGTACGTCAATATTCATAAAATAAAACAAGAAGCTGTGACAGAATTCTAAAATAATTAGCGCTCCGATGATTTTTAATAGAAAATCGTCTGAGCGCTATCTTTTTATGATAAAACATTGTATTGTATGACTTCGCTGTTCGAGGGTACAGCCTCATCCAGTAATCTTTGACTCGTACTGCCCCCTTTCCATGCTTTCGTTTGATTCTACTTTAGGAGGGTATGGATACATTGAGGTGAAAAATCAATGAAACAAAAAGTTATTGATCAAATGAAACAAGTGTTTGAAAAGTCTCGTATCGGTGTTCTTTCTACTGCAATTAACAATGAGCCTAATAGTCGTTATATGATTTTTTATAATGACGACTTAGATTTATATACAAAAACAAGCCGTTCTTCTCAAAAAATTGAAGAATTAAAACAAAATCCAAAAGCACACGTATTACTTGGTTATGAAGAAGGTTCTGGTCATCCTTATGTCGAAATCGATGGTACAATTGATATTATTACGAATTCAAAAGAAATAGACTGGTTATGGCAAGAACAGGATAAAACATTTTTTGATTCAAAAAATGATCCGGATTTAGTTGTTATCCGTGTCATCCCATCACATATCAAGCTGCTCAACAGTGAAGATTTAGATACACCTTTCGAAATTGACGTCAGTGCCCTTTAATTCATTCGTTCAGATTTATTAAGCGCGCACTGAGGAAGCTGTCAGTTTTTGAATCATTAACTTATTCGGGAGCGGTCGAGGAAATGCTTTCAATTTCCAACTGCCGCCATTATTATGTTTTTGCTTATATCAAATGGCTAGTCCTTATATATAGCCGTATTCCACACAAAAAGGCAGTATACAGAACTACATGACATCACATGCTTCTGTATACTGCCTCTGTACATTACGCGCCGTTAAGCTGTAATTGATACATTTTGTAATAAATGCCTTCTTGCGCAATTAAGGATTCATGCGTTCCTCTTTCTACAATTTTCCCTTTATTCAACACTAAAATTTGATCGGCATCTTGAATCGTCGATAAACGGTGCGCGATTGCAATCGTTGTTCGTCCAGTCCGCATACGATTGAGTGACTGTTGAATCGCTTCTTCCGTTTCTGAGTCAATATTTGCCGTTGCTTCATCAAGAATAAGCACTTTAGGTTGAATCGCCATCGTTCTTGCGAAAGCAATTAATTGACGTTGACCACTTGAGAAAGCACTCCCCTTCTCAATTACTTCGTGCGCATAGCCATTTTTCAACTGACGAATAAATTCATCTGCATGGACAAATTGGGCTGCTGCTTCTATTTCTTCTTGGGTCATCGTCGGATGATATAGCTTAATATTAGAAGCGACCGTTCCATAAAACATAAATGGATCTTGCAACACAAGTCCGATATTTCGCTTTAATTGTGCCGGTGGAAAATCTTTAATCGATTGCCCGTCAATTAAAATTTCACCACGGTTAAATTCATAAAAGCGCATAAATAAATTAATGATAGAGCTTTTACCGGAACCCGTATGACCTACTAAAGCTACTGTTTGGCCGGGTTCCACTGTGAATGAAATATTTTTAAGTACATCATGTTGGCCATCATAACTAAATGAAACATCTTTAAATTCAATTTTTCCGTCTTTAATTTCACCTTCACTTTGCGCATTTTGTAACGGCGCTAAAGTGGGGTCGTCCATCATTTTGAAAACACGACTAGCTGAAACTATGGCTTGTTGGAAAATATTTAAATTTTGACTCACTTGGTTGACAGGTTCAAAGAAGCGTTGCATATATTGAATAAATGCATACACCACCCCTGCTGTGACAGTGGTTGAAAAACTTAAAATACCAAAATACGCCAATATCACAACGATTGCAAATGTTGATAACATCGTAATCGCAGGTCGTAATAATAGACCGTCTAAACGTATTGTTTTAATTGAATATTGATAATGTGATGTATTAATGGCTTCGAATTCATTTCGTAAACGTCGCTCTTGATTAAACACTTGGATGATTTTCATACCTTCTATAGATTCACCTAGTTTGGCATTCAAATCAGACAAGCGCTGACGTGTTTCATAGAAATAAATGGAGGCATATTTCCGATATATTGCGAGCACAACAATTACAATCGGGATAAACAACATTGCGAAAAACGCCATTCGAATATCTAAAACAAACATCATGACAAAACTTGCGATAATCATGAAAAATGCAATTAAAAAGGAAGATAGCACGCCTGTAAACATTTCGACGATTGCCTCAGTATCATTTGTTAAACGCGAAACAATACTCCCACTCGGCGTTTCATCAAAAAACTTCATTCCTAATTGACTGATATTATGAAAAGCATCAATACGCAGTTGTTGGATGACTTTAAATGCGAGATATTGTAAGTAATAAATACTTAAATACGTAGTGACTGCCCCTATTAATTCAACTGCAACAAAAACGACTAACAAAATCGTAATTTCATTTCTCGGGAAATGTTGCGGTGTTAAATATTGGTCAATAAACATTTTGACAAGATAAGGGACTGACATACTTGCCATCGTTGAAAAAGTGAGCATTGCTAAAGTTAGAAAAATTAACTTTTTAAATGGAAATGTATAACGAATAAGTCGCATTAAAGTTTGTGTTTGTTCTTTCGTCGTCAATTGAGATTTAACGTCTTGTTGCATCATTTTCGCTCACCTCCATCAACTTCACTTTCTAAATCGTGGGTAAGACGACTTTGCATCGCTTGTGAACGGTACGTCTCCGCATACCAACCCTCATTTGCCATGAGTTGTTCATGTGTCCCCCGCTCAATGATAGTGCCATGTCGCATTACAATAATCATATCTGCATGCATGACCGCACTCATCCGATGCGCCGTAATAATATTTGTTTTACCTTGACGTTCTTGTTTCAAATTGTTCAGGATGGCTGTTTCAGTTTCTGCATCTACAGCGGATAGGGCATCATCTAAAATTAAAATTTGTGGATCCGTCATTAACGCCCGTGCAATGGAAATCCGTTGCTTTTGTCCGCCTGATAATGAAACGCCTCGCTCTCCGACAACGGTGTTATAACCTTCAGGCAAACTTAAGATGTCTTGATGAATATGACTCATTGAACTAGCATGAAAGATTGTTTCATCTGCAACATCCGGTTGACTAAATGCGATGTTCCCGCGAATTGTTGATGAAAATAGAAAATGTTCTTGTGGTACATAGCCGAACTGCCCTCTAAGTTTGTTAATTTCATAATCACGGATAGGTCGTCCACCATACTGAATATCTTCAGGGTGTTTCGTATCAAATTCACGAAGTAAAAGACGTATTAATAAACTTTTACCGGAGCCCGTATGTCCAACAATCCCTAACGTCATCCCTTGTTTAATTTGGAAATGAACATCTTTTAAATCAGGTTCTGTTTCGCCTTCAAATTGAAATGTATCAATATTGAAATCAATATCACCTTCAGGAACTGCCGATGTTTGAGATGTTGTCACAATATCACTTTGTACACTTTCTATTTTGCGTATCCGGTCATAAGATGCCGACCCTCTTTGAACGATATTAAAGAAAAATCCAAGCGCTAATAACGGCCAAACGAGCATACCTAAATAAGTCGTAAAGGTAATGAGTTGACCAATCGTGATGGCATCATGAATCACCATCAATGCCCCAAAAACCACACTTAAAAGGTAGCTTGCACCAATGACCAATTCAATTGTAGGATCGAAAAGTGCATCAATTTTGGATACAACTAAGTTTTTAGCTACGACACGGTCACTCAATTGTCGAAAATCCGTTTCATCTGCTTGTTCATAACCAAAAGATTTTGTCACTTTGACCCCTGCAATACTTTCTTGCGTTTTATCATTTAATTGACTAAAAGCCCCTTGCGCTTCTTTAAAACCCTTATGCAACAAGTGGCCGTAATAACTCGTCAATATAACCAACAATGGCAAAGGTATCATCATAATGAGTGTCAGTTTGGGACTAATCGTCACACACATCATTATTAATGTGATGCCACCCGTAATGACTGCTTCAGATATCGTAAACACACCGATACCCGCAGTATTTTGCACCGCTCGAATATCATTTGTCGCATGCGCCATTAAATCACCCGTACGGTAATTTTGATAAAACGATGGACTCATACGTGTATATTTTTCATAAAGTTGATTTCTCAAAATTCTTCCTAGTTTTGCACTTGCGCCAAAAAATCGCGTACGCAAAAAATAACGTAACGCATAAACTGCTAAACCGACAATAAAGATAATCACAAGATACATTGTTAAATTTTGAGGTGTCAACGTGTGTTGTGCGATATGGTCTATCACAAAACCTATAATTTGCGGTGGAATCAAGCTACATAAAGCTGTAATGACTAAAGCAATCAGAGCACTTATATAGCGCCATTTTTCTTGCTTGAAAAACCACCCGAGTTGCTTAAAAACTTTCATGTTGCCACCTACTCTTTCTAAGCACAGACTGTACTTTCATATTGGTTTGTATTAAGAACAATAGCATCGACACGCTTTTACTGTATTCTATTCAAACCATGCACCCATCATCGTTAAAACAACATCAAATCCATTTTACGAAACACTCACGTCTCTTCTATTCCCTATTCTGGGGGCGCGTGAGCAAGGGCTACATAGACATAGATACCAGTGTCGCTTATATCATCTGGATCGCTACTATTCTATTGTTTGGCTAGAATCATTTCATAGATTAAGAAACCTCTATCCTAATCCATAACGTGAATGGTTAAAGCGATGGTTATGCGCTTTTGCGCTATTATTGACACAAACGCTCGACGCAATTCGCTTTAAACCTTATCTACATCCTACATGTTTTCGCCCCTTTCTAAAGCTATGCTATGTGCTGAGATAAGCCCTTTACGCGTTGCACAAATAAATTAGACACTCTTTATTTATCTATGCTTTGATACTTTAATGAAAACTTCTACATTTACCAGCGGTATCATATCCACTCAATTTTTCTAACTTCCACCTTTTTACTAAGCCCTCTTATTATAGCACGCTGTCTTTTTACACTTTCCATTTTCTGCTCATCCTTCATCCTGCTTCCCCCTTCGACTACGTTTAAATGTCAAAATATTTCGATAACATTTTAAACCATTTTATCATACTTTATCTCGCCCAACATGACGATCTTGTATTTATTGCTTTAATTTTTAGGAAATACAATCTGCACTGCCTATGAGTAGCTATCTATAGGCTAGAATTTAAGGTGGGAGTTAATGCGATATTTACCATTGAGACTCATAAAAGTGATTGCGCCATTTAAAACGAATGATAAACAAAGCGAGATAAGCCGGGTGAAAAAATGGATGACATAGCAGCAAAACGGAGAGGGCTACACAACTTTATTGTTCATATGTTAAGCTAATAAAAAAGAGAGGAAATGAGGTAACAACATGACAAAATTCGATTATGTACGTCCACCGCAACATTTTGCATGCCATCACAAAACGCTCATTGTTATTAAGCATTATGCGTTCACGTGTGATAATCGTGTTTATTTTTCTGATACACGCTATGTAGATTTAGAACAACATACGTATCAACTAGAGGTTGAACTATGGTCAAAAACAGATGACCAAGGGATGGCTGTGGACTTTAAAGAAATCGATGCTGTCTATAACCATTATTTAGCGCCTAAACTTGAAGGACAGTTGATTAACGATACTTTACCTGAAATGAACACCACTGTAGAAAATATTGCCCATTGGATTTGGCAACAATTCCATGCGCACCTACCAGAAGGCGTCTCATTGAATACAATCACATTATTTGAAACACCTGATCAAGGCACAAAATTAACACGTAATATTATGGCACAATAAATAGACTGAATCTTGCCGTTATCTATAAAGCATTGAAATGCAACAACACCCCCATCTTCTCATCATTTTGAAAAGATAGGGGTGTTGACGTTCCGCATCGTTAGTTATTGTTTTGTTTCGAACAATGCTTTAATGGTTTGGAATAACTCTTCTTCGGTCATCACAATATGGTCAGGGTGGTATTGCTGATGCGTCATAGGCCGGTTTCGACGATTAAACCAAATACTATGCCAACCTGCATCAATGGCACCGATGACATCATTGTCAAAATGGTCTCCGATATAATAAATTTCATGTGGGGCAACCTCTAACTGCTGCTCGACAACTTTAAAAAGGTCTCGTTCTGGTTTCGATAGACCGAAATCTGCAGAAATAAATTGATGTGATTCAGGAATAAAAGCATCTAACTTTAATGCTGCTATTTTACGACGTTGACGATTAGATTCACCATTTGTCAAAATACCTAATTCAACTTGTTGAGACGTTAAAAAGTTGAGTATTTGTGTCATCGTCTCTGATAAGTTGATATGTTGTTGTGCAGCTTCATAATCCTGTTGGAACGCAATAGCCATGCGCTCTGGTAAATCAATATCAAAATCTTGCACTGCTTGTGTAATGCGTGCAATATGCATAGCCTTCAGTGACAATTCACCAGTTTGTGTCGCTTCAAATAATGCATCACTATAAACTCTAAAGTGGCGATACAATGTTTCTGCACCAATATCACTATCCGCAAAATGACGATGATATGCAAATTCAAAAGCTTCCAATTGATTGTAAAGCGTGTCATCTAAATCAAATAATATGACCTTCATCATCCAATACACCCCCTATATTCGTCGCAATTCAATCCGTTTATCTTTGAGATTATTATATAATTTCCACATCGGCATGAACAGTTTTTCAAACCGTTTAATCGTTTTATTTGTTCATTAAAATGATCAAATAATAGGACTATGTTTCTTACGACTCAAGAGCCACTTTAATTGTTTTTAAATACGCTTTTGTCGCGTCGATTCCCTCTTCTTTAAAGCGTCTTACAATTTCACTACCGATAATGACACCATCTGCCACTTCTATAATTTCACGCACGTGTTCGGGTGTTCGGATTCCAAAACCAGCAAACACAGGAACTTTACTCTGTGCTTTAACATCCAAAATATTGTTTTTGAGTTCAGGATGAAAATGACCATTTTGCCCTGTCACTTTATTCATTGTAATCGTATAGATAAAGCCTTCCGCAGACGCTGCGATACGTTTACGTCGTGAAGCTGCAGCTGTCATCGCAATTAAGGAAATGATTTGCAACTGACGCTCTGGATGACGTGCTTTTAGTTGTTGCACATATTCAAAAGGTAAATCTGGAATAATCAGACCTTTCACACCTGCTGCTTCGGCATCTTTTATAAATGCCGCTTCACCATACGTTTCGATAGTGTGATAATAGGTCATTAAAATGGTGCGTGTCTTTAATTCATGCTGTACCGCCTTTAATTGGTTTAAAATTTTCTGTGCGGTCATACCAGCTTGAATAGCAGCTTGTCCTGCCTCCATAATGACAGGCCCATCAGCGACAGGATCAGAAAATGGAATCCCTATTTCAACATAATCAGCACCTATTTCATCTAAAGCTTTAAGTTCGTCAATAAACTGAGGCCCCCCATGATATAAGCGACAAATTGCTTCGTAGTCATGATTAACGCTCCCTTTCTTCAAGATAATTTTTAATTGTTTCCATATCTTTGTCGCCTCGACCTGAAATTGTAACCACAAGGATTTCATCTTTATCCATTTTAGGCGCAAGTTTCTCTACATAGCTCAATGCATGTGCACTTTCAATTGCTGGAATAATTCCTTCCGCTTGTGTGAAACGAACTAATGCGTCCATAGCTTCCTTATCATCTGCCGTCACATAGTCAACACGACCGATATCGTGATAATAACTGTGCTCAGGTCCAACACCAGGATAATCTAACCCAGCTGAGATTGAGTGCGCTAATTTAATTTGATGCTGTTCATCTTGAATAAGATACATTTTAGTACCATGCAGCACGCCTTTACTTCCTTTATTGATGGCTAGCGCATGACGGTCGGTATGCACGCCTTCTCCAGCTGCTTCCACACCGTACAGCTTAACCGCTTCATCATTGACGAAAGGATAGAAAGTCCCTATCGCATTAGAACCGCCACCCACACAAGCTACAATCGCATCAGGTAATCGTTGTTCTTTTTCATCAAGTTGCGCTTTAATTTCATCACCAATCACACGTTGAAAATCACGTACCATTGTCGGAAATGGATCTGGACCAAGCGCTGAACCCAATAGATAATGTGTGTCCTCAACATGCGCCACCCAATATTGTAATGCTTTGTTGACAGCATCCGATAACGTTCCTTGCCCATCTGTCACAGGCACCACTTTAGCCCCTAATAATTCCATACGAAATACATTTAACTGTTGTCGACGGATATCTTCTTTTCCCATAAAAACAACCAGTTCCATATCAAATAATGCCGCAACGGTTGCACTGGCCACACCATGCTGTCCTGCGCCTGTCTCAGCAACTAATTTCTTTTTGCCCATTCTTTTCGCTAGAAGGGCTTGTCCAAGTGCGTTATTAATTTTATGTGCACCCGTATGATTTAAATCTTCGCGCTTAAGATAAATTTTAGCGCCGCCAAGTTGTTCAGTATAAGATGCCGCAAAAGTTAATGGAGATTCACGTCCTACATAATGTTTTAAATAGTCATGATACATGGCTTGAAATGCGTCATCTTGTTTCGCCTCTAAGTAGGCTTTCTTGAGTTCATCTATCGCTGGCATCAATGTTTCTGGTACATACTTGCCACCATATTCTCCAAAGAATCCATTTTCATCTACTTCTAATTGAATATGTTTCATCTTATTGCTCCTTTCACAATTGCACACATCTGTTTCATTTTGATTGGGTCTTTAATGCCTTTATCTATTTCGATACCACTCGCAATATCGATTCCGTCAATGTGTGTATGCGTTTTTAATAATTGCGCTACATTTTGTGTATTTAATCCCCCAGCAATCAGGTACTTTGCTTCGGGTAAGTCATTTAAATATGACCAATCAAACACTTCCCCTGTCCCACCAAACTGTTGTGAGGGCGTATCAATCAAAAACTTGTCAACAGCGTCACGATACAACATCATATGAGAACGCAACATGTCGTCAGCAGGAAGTGCTTTGAACACTTGTATCTGTGGATAGCGTTTTTTAAATGTACGTAATGTCTCTACAGATTCATCACCGTGAAATTGGAGGGTGTTAATATTCGTCTGTTCAACGATATTTTGTAAAGTTTGCATTGAAGCATTTACAGCCACAGCCACGCGATCAATGTCATCGGGCACTTGCTTTGAAAGTCTGTGCAATGTTTCTAAATTAACGTACCGTGCACTTTTAGGATAAGTAATAAAACCGATTGCAGATACATCACATTGAATCGCAGCTTCAATATCTTGTCGTCTCGTAAAACCACAATATTTTAAATACATATTAGACACCCTTTGTTAATTTAAAAGCTTGAATTTGTTTTTGAGGTGCTTTTGCTTTCATTAATGATTCTCCTACTAAAATGCCTGCAATACCTGTGGAAATCAGTTGAGCGACATCTGCAGGAGTCTTAATACCGCTTTCCGAAATATAATGCACACCCGCTTGCTTACGCGTAAGTATTTGAGAGGTGTGTGCAACGTCAGTCTTAAAGCGGCGCAAATCTCTGTTGTTAATCCCTATCAGTTGTGGATTGAGATGATGTGCACGCTCAAGCTCTTCACGGTCGTGTACTTCAACTAATACTTCTAAGCCTAATTCAGTCGCGTAATGGTATAATTGTTGGAGTTGTGCATCTGTTAAAACATGGACAATTAATAAAATAATCGAGGCCCCTGCTTTATGCGCAAGGTCTATTTGGCGTTCGTCGACAATAAAATCTTTACAAAGTACGGGTAAGTTTGTTTGCTGTGTTAACTCTATCAACCTTTCGTAACTGCCTCCAAAGTACCTTTCATCTGTTAAAACAGAAATGGCCGAAGCTCCTCCTTCCGTATAAAGTTGCAGTTGTTCAGTTAAATCACGCTCAGGAATGTCTGACACTGTTGGACTTTTTGACTTAATTTCTGCAATGACACCTATTTTCGAATCCTCCGCAAGCAGTTGCGCAAGGCGTGGCTTGTGCGCCACATTAATGGCATCTATCTGAGCCAATTTCTGTTCATAATAGCCCTCTGCTAATAATGCTTTTTTATATGTGATGATTTCGTCTAAGATACTCATACGATGACACCTCTCGCTAGTTCATATTGGTGATAAGCTGCACCTGAATCAATACATTCAGCCGCATAGATAATGCCGTCTTGAATAGATGCTGTTTTTTCAGCAGTATAGAAAGCAATCCCCGCATTCAATAACACCACATCTCTCCGACAAGAGCGATCTTTTCCCTTTAAAATATCTAAACTAATTTGCTTATTTTGTTCAGGTGTGCCTCCTTTTAAAGCGTCATCAGGCGCGTATCGCAATCCGTAATCCATGGCATTAACGGTATAAACGTCAATCCCTGTATGTTGGTTCATTTCTACAATTTGATTCTCTCCAGATAACGTCGCCTCATCCATGCCATTTGCACCATGCATCACAATCGCTCTCTTACGTCCTAATTTTTGAAGCACCTCTGCAATTTTCACCATTCTTGATGGATCAAAGACCCCCATTGCTTGATAATCTAAGGCATAAGGATTAATGATAGGGCCGATCAAATTCAGAATCGTCGGCCGACCTAATTTTTTACGTACAGGTTGCATATTTTTCATTAATGGATATGCTTCTGTCGCATTGACAAATGCTAAACGGGATGTCGCCAATTGTTGTGAAACTTGCTGAACTGGCGTTGTTGGGATTCCCATTGCCTGTAAAATATCCATGCCACCCGACTGCGAAGTCACGCTTTTATTTCCATGTTTGACAACATGAATGCCGCCACTTGCAGCAACAAATGAAACGGTCGTAGAAATATTAAAACTATTCGATCCGTCTCCCCCTGTGCCACAGACACACATACTTCCTGCATATTGTGGTTGTTCTTCATACATGGTTTGAATCAAACGCGCACATAATGCATACAACTCGTCAGTTGTTTCACCTTTCATCGTATATGCGACGAGCAATCCTACTTTATCTTCTATCGGAGTTGTTTCAGAGATTAAAGTATTGACGAATAATGCCATATCATCTGCATTTAACGTTTCAAAATTCATTATTTTATTGAGCAATGTCATGTGACTTCACACCTTTCTTTGCGATGGATATAAAATTCTCAACAACCTTCGCCACATCTTGACTTGCAAAAGACTCTGGATGATATTGAAGACCAAAGTGTGGCCGACTTCGGTGTTCAAATGATTGAATGCTATCTCGCGTACGTCCTGTAATTAATAACGAAGCGGGTAATGTGGTTTCTTCACAAATCAGTGAATGGTAGCGCATAATGTCAGAATGTTCTGAAATCCCATTGTATAAAGCGCTCGGTGCATCAAAAGATAACTGATCAATTTTACCGTGCATAACTTTCTGTGCAACGTTCACTTCCCCACCGTAATAACAGTAGAGGGCTTGAGCCCCAAGGCAAATCCCTAAAATAGGTACATGTTCGAACGATTGAATAATCCGATGCAAATCATCGCTATCGTTTGGATGACCCGGTCCGGGCGAGATGACGACTGCATCTGGGTTCAAATCAAAGAGTGATGCATCATCTGGATAAAGAACGCGCACATCATCAAATGGACGTAACATATCCACTAGGTTGTAAGTGAAGGAATCATAATTATCGATGACTAATATCATAGTGTGACCTCCAATAAACTTTTCGCTTTGAGTTTCGTTTCTTCTAATTCTTTCTCCGGCACAGAGTCATAGACAACCCCACAACCCGCTTCGACATGGACCTCGTTATCATCAATGACCATCGTTCGAATGGCTAGGGCTAAATCCAACGTATGATCACAATTGATATAACCTACACCCCCGCTGTAAACGCCTCTTTTATACGGGTGATTCTCATAAATACGTTGAATCGCACGTAATTTCGGCGCACCCGAAACTGTTCCTGTAGGTAAAAGACTCGCAATAATATCAAGAGGAGAACGCTTGGCATCAATTTCACCTATGACCTCTGTCACAATATGCATAACATGTTCATAGCGTTCTATCGTCATTAACTTCGGTATCTCTAATGAGTTAGGTTGAGCGATTCGCAAAATATCATTACGCCCCAAATCAACTAACATGCGATGCTCGCTTAATTCTTTTTCATCTTCCAACAACATTTGCGCATGTTTAAAATCTTCTTCCTCTGTCGCACCTCTTTTAATTGTGCCTGCGATTGGGTTGGTCATGACTTTGCCCTCTTTTACTTTAACGAAGCTTTCTGGCGAACTCCCGATTAAAATCGGTCCTCCCATATTTACGTAAAACAGATAAGGACTTGGATTTTTACGCTTTAATTTTTGATAAAGCCGATACGTTAATGGATGCAAATGATGACCAAAGCCGTGTGCATATTTGTAAACTCGAGAAGGAACGACTTGAAACATATCCCCTTCTTGAATTAATTTTTTAAACTGCATAATTTGATTGATAAAAGTCGCTTCGTCAATATTGGTTTCAATTTTCCGTTGTGGCAAGTTGTATGCTATTTCCTCTTCAAACAGTTGAATGTGATTAAATACATCAATCATCGCATCCAAACGTTGTGCCATCTCTTGCTCTGAAGCACCTGAGAAAAGATTCGTCACAATCGCATAAATCTGCTCTTTATAATGATTAAAGACATAGACCGATTCAATCATGTAAAAATGGACGTCTTCTGTTTCTCCTTGAACTGGATATTGTTGAAGTATGGGAAATGCATGTCGCACTAAATCAAAACTGCAGTAACCCATGAACCCTGAAATAAAAGGAAGTTGTTGTAATGCTTCATACGTAATATCTGATTGATGCGCGCCTACAAATGCCTTTAGTTTTTCAAACGGCGCGTCTGTGTCGTATTTTGAATATTGAGGCGTCGAAATATTTAAACCCGCTTCAGTCAATGTCACTTCACCATACGCATCAAACGCAACAACTGAATAACGTCCTTTGGTTTGAGATGTTGTGGCACTTTCTAATACAATTTTTTGTTGTCTATGTCGTGCTAGTGTTTCTGGATTAATGGGTGCATCTAAAATGCGATATAGGATCTTCATTGTTCTCCCCCTCAATTTTTAAAATAAAAAAACGCGTGTGTCTCCTTAAAAAAGGACGCTCACACGCGGTACCACCTTTGTTAACAGATATACTTCCGTTCACTCAAAATTTTATAAAATTGGCTGCTTCCAGTAAAACCCAATTCATTTGAAGTCGGTATAGACTCTCATCAACCGTCTATTTTCTGATGCTACCGATGATTCAAACTACTTCATCTTACCTCACTATTTATCTATATCTCACTAAAAAATAAAAAAAACACCACGGTTTCCCATCCTCTATAAGGACGCGTTACCGTGGTGCCACCTTAGTTAATATGACTACTGTGCCATATTCGCTTTTAAAATCAAGATTCAATTATTACGTTAATGCGTGATTGCCCAATTCATTTTTAACGCCGTGCTAACTTTCATCAACCGTTAGCTTTCTGCATGCTACAAACGATAAAAACTACTTTCAATCTAACGTATATTAAGTTAAGGCTTACTATAACACCATTCAGAATCTCATGTCAACAACTGACTTTGAAAATCATCAGAATATAGAGAATTTAGTAATGGTTTTGCCTATTTATTTTGATTTGCAAAGGCTTTTGAAATGATGTTCAGTTTTTCTGGTGCGTCCATCACATCCATGTGGACCTCTACAAAATGCATTGTATTTGGATTTTGTTCAATCGCATCCATTGTTTCTTTTAAGGCTTTTGTTGATTTCACATCATAAGTTGGAATATCTTGGCCTCCGAATACAGCTGGTAACATTTTGTAATCCCACATTTGAATATCATTATAATGTGCTTTTTCACCATGAATTTTTCTTTCAACAGTGTAACCATCGTTATTGATGACAAAAATAACTGGATTCATTTTTTCTCGGATCATTGTTGAAATTTCTTGTACTGTTAATTGTAAAGAGCCATCACCAATAAGTAAGATGTTACGACGTTCTGGTGCAGCTAATGTTGTTCCTAAAGTAGATGGCAATGTGTAACCAATTGAACCCCATAAAGGTTGACCAATAAATGTTGTTGAATCTTCAATACCCAGACTATATGAACCAAAGAATGACGTACCTTGTTCAGCTAAAACAACATCACCTTTTTTAAGAAAACCTTGCATTAATTTAAAGTAATTTTCTTGTGTTAACGGTTCATCATTTAAGTCTACATTTTCAGCTTTTGGCCATACAAATTGAGGGAACTGACCTTCATAGTGATAATCGATTTGTCCAAGTGCTTCCACAATTTCAGGAAGTGCTGGTGAAGTCGATTCAAATGCTCCTATACGAACTTGACGATGATTTAAAATCATCACAACGTCATCTTTAAATTCTTGAGAAAAACCTGCAGTAGCTGAGTCTGTTAATTTTGCCCCTAAAGTAATGACGACATCGCTACCATTTACATAATCACGAATCGCTTCATCTGCAATATTGCCATCAAAAATACCCATATATTGTGGGCTTTCTTCATTAAAAGCACCTTTCCCAAGTGATAACTGTGCAACGGGTAAGTTTAAACGTTCAGCTAATTGTTGAACTTGATCTTGTAAACCAAAGCTATTGATTTGATGTCCTACAATTAAAGTCGGTTGTTTCGCATTTTGAAGTGTGTCAGTTACTTTTTCAATGATACTTGATAAGTCCTCTGACGCTTTTACTTCAGGATATTCAATTTGATCTGGCACTTCAATTTCTTTCATCGCTGTATCGATAGGTAAATGAACATGTACAGGGCGTTTTTCTTCTATTGCGACTTGGATGATTCGAGGTACCTCTGTTAAAGCGTTATCTGTTGTTAAATACGTTTGTGCTTCTGTGATATGTGCAAACATTTTACGATATGAATCAAAGATACCTGTTCCTAATGAATGGTGGACATATTTTTTAGCTTTCTCAACGACTGTTGTAGGGCCACCTGTAATGGCAATCACCGGCACATTCTCAGCGTAAGATCCTGCAATACCATTTGTTGCACTTAATTCTCCTACTCCAAATGTGGTTACCATGGCTGCTAAGCCGTTGATACGTGCATAGCCATCTGCTGCATAACTCGCGTTTAATTCATTTGTATTCCCTACCCATTGTAAGGTTTCATGTGATTCAATGTCGTCTAAAAAGGCAAGGTTAAAATCTCCAGGCACACCAAAGATTTTATCAACACCGTGTTTTGCAATTTCGTCAAATAAAAATTGTCCTACTCTTTTTTTCATTTTCATCCCGTCCTTGATTGATATTTTTTTTACAATTAGAATTCTACACGTCACTTTTAAATAAGTCAATGATATTGACCTAATAGCACTAAATCTTCTATTGAAATAATATAAACGCCGTTCTGCACTTAACATGCGGGCAACTTAACAGACACATTAGCGACTGTACTAATGATTACAAATATAAGTTAAAAGCTTATAACGACGGGCGTTTAACTGTCATAAAATATAAAAATAAGCGTCAAAAATCCATTGTTTCTATCCACCAAAAAAAACGGATTAGATTCCTCCCCTTATTTGAGTGGGGAAGACGTTTAGATAATCAAAAAAGATATATGTTTAAAGGGAAAACAAAGATTAAAGATTTGGTTTTAAATAATCATTTTGATATGTTTTGGACTCTTACTTTTGATCCGAAAAAAATGTGTTGAATCGGTTGAAGATGAGTATCGTTTTGTTGAAATGCGGAAATGGTTAAATAAGATGCGCAAAAGACATTCTAGAAAAAGTGATAAGCCGTTTATGTATATAGCTATACCAGAAAGGCATAAGAGTGGTTTAGTACATTGGCACATGGTAACAGACAATTTGGAGCCTAATTTAATTGATTCAGGTAAAACACATAAAAACAAAAGATTTATAATTGTATTGATTGGGGACATGGTTTTTCGAATGTGCATATGATGCGTTCTAAATCAAAAATCAGTAGTTATGTAACGAAATATATTACGAAAGATTTATTAAATACCCCCGCACGAAAAAACAAACGTAAATATTGGAGTAGTAATAATTTAACATTACCAACTATATATGGTGTTTCTAATGATTCTATAATGGATTTCATGCGTGATGAGCAAGATAAAGTGATAGAGCCTAATTACAGCACAGATGTGTGTGATATTTGGGTGCTTAGAGTATGATAATATGCTTTGCGACCGTGAAAACGCAAAGGGTGGAACCCGTTAAGCGTTTGGGCAGCGCGCATGAACGCAAAGCGACGCGATAGTGTTGGACTGAGATGCTATTATATTTTCATTTGTGTTGTTATACTAAAAATCATTTGTATTTTACTTTCACATATTTTGCATGTGTTTTTTGAGTTACAAAGTTTACAGTATTAATTTTTGTCTCGGCTTGATAATATATTCTTTGCTTTTTCGTTAATGTTATATCTTAGTAACCTGCTAATCTACTATATCGTTTTGAATTTGCTTTTATTGTTGTTGTTACACCATAAGTTCTACCAAATCCTAAAGTGAGATTAATACCTTTATATTGGGCACCTGTACTAAATTTTAAAGATCTTCCTGCATGTGTTGTGTATTTTGAGGCTTTTGTCCAATTAGGAGTCATATTAGAATATCCCGAAAATCTCATATTGTATCTTGTTGAAGATATAGTTTTTACTTTTTGTGATAAATCAACGGCTCTTGATTATATATTGTTGTTTTGGTTATTTAAGTACATTTTTTTATCTTCTTCAAGTACATTTTTTATCTTCTTCGCTTTCAAAGCAGATTTTGTCTCCATTTTCTTCAGTAATTGAAATATCATTTGTAATTATATCTTCTTCATAAGTAGATAACTAAGAATTATCTTGTGTTTCTGCGTTGGCAACTGACTGTGTTTTTAGTAAATTAAAACTAATTAAACAAGTGAATAAAATGCATATTATCAATTTGTTTTTCATTTTTTGTTCTCCTGTATCTTTTTATTTTTAGTTTTTTGTAGTTATAACTCAAATAGGGAGGGTTTTTATGAAGTTTTTTAATTTTTTATTTGTTTTTGTTGTGGCTTTTCTTTTAGCTGATTTGGGGATTATATATTGTTTGTATACATGGAATTTAAATTTGTGGGTTTTTGTGATTCCGTTGTTCCTTTTGATATTTTCCCTGATTTATTTAAAAGAATATAATCATCAGAAGCAAGATGAAAATAAACAGTAGCGTTACCTTTATGCCGAAAAAATTTTTGTGCTTGGAATAGAGCTATATGTTATTACAGCTTGTCTGTAAAAGTTGGTGGGGTTGAATTGGGATTAAACCAAGTTAACACCAACTAAAAAACATATAGCTCAAAGGTTCCAAGTCAAAAGGAAATTGGAATAAATAATAAAAGAGCGTGTACTAGTCTGATTAGACTGTACACGCTCTTAGTGCTATATTATAGCTAAATTAAATAAAAATTGAAAAGGAGTTTTTTTGTCTTGAGTAACAAAATTAAGTTTGTTGAAGATGATGAAAAAATATGGAGGAGTTGCAAAAATTTTTGATGGGTGGGTTGCCCGTTTCTTACTTGATTCAAAGTAATTGATTGCGCACTTTAGTACATCATCGTGTTCAAATTGTTTCCAATTCATAATAATTGCGCTAAAAATAGTCACGTATTTATCACCCATTGATTGTGTTTTCGTGCATTAATGTATGACTTAACAATTTGAGAAAGGAAGGTCCATTGTGTCTAAAATTAAAGGTCTCATGCTTACATTGAGTATTGCGATAGTTGCCACATTGCTCGGTCATTTCTTTCCTATTATAGGAAGTGCCATTTTCGCAATGCTTATTGGTATGGTGCTAAATAACTGTATTCAATTGCCGCAAACGTTAAAACCAGGGATTCAATTCAGCAGTAAAAAAATATTACATTACAGCATTATCGCCCTCGGTTTCACACTTAGCTTTCAGTCGATTGGTTCCATTGGACTTAAATCTTTGCCAATCCTTATCGTGACACTACTCGTCGCGCTCGTCGTTGTTACAGTATGTGTTAAACTATTAAAAATTGATACCCACACCGGTATACTCATAGGCGTCGGTACATCTATTTGTGGGGGTTCTGCAATCGCAGCAACAAGTCCAATCATTAAAGCCAAAGATGAGGTCATTGCTTTTAGTTTATCAACCGTGTTTCTATTCAATTTAGTTGCAGTGATTATTTTTCCACCAATCGGTCATTTTTTACATATGAGTCAAGAAGCTTTTGGTTTTTTCAGTGGGACAGCGATCAACGATACGTCTAGTGTTGTCGCTGCGAGTGCCCTTTACGGATCAAAAGCGCTTGAGGTTGCAACGATTGTTAAACTAACACGAACACTCTTTATTATTCCTATTACGATTATTCTTGCCCTATGGGTTACACAACGGCAAGAAGCTCAAAAACAAGGGGAGCGTCCTACCATTATTCGTGCGGTTCCAGGATTTATTATTTGGTTTATTGTAGCCTCACTCATCAGTACGCTGTTTAACTTTTCACATGATGTCATTCAAATTTTTAAAATGATTGCGCTCTTTCTTATCACTGTCGCTTTAGCGGGTGTCGGATTATCTGTGAAATTCAGTCAATTTAAAAAAGCAGGGCTAAGACCTATTTTGCTTGGCCTATTAACTTGGGCTGCTTTAATTGTGACAAGCCTTATTGTGTTGAGCCTATTCGGAATGCTATAAAAATGAACAAGCAAGGGGAACAGAAATCAATTAGATTTGTTTTTTTCAGTCTGCTCTTTGCTTGTTTTTTCATGTTTTCATTTCTTATTCGGTTTTTCTGTTAACTCTTGTAAAGATGAAGATTGAATCACCATTTGTCAGTTTCAATCCACAGTACAAAACCTTGTACAAATGTAAAATCAATAGTATTTATAAATTCAAAAAAATATTCAATATAATTTGCATATGAAGATAAATGTGCTTTATGATATAAGAATAGGTAAAATGTACAATCAAGGAAACTTATTCACATTCAAATATGGACTCATACTTTTATGTTTTGGATATTAATCTAAGTTTTAAATTATTTAACAATTTTAACGAAATTATGTTTTAAGCATAGACGTAACGGAAATGTAATAATATGAAACACGTACGAAACATTGTTTTAAATAAAAATCTTTATAAATAGAATCAAGTTGTTTTCTAGTGTGTCACTACAACAAATGCTATGATAGTTTCATTGATGGGTTTTGATTGTTGATGAAAACAATTTGTTTCAAACAATGGTATATCGATTCATATATTGAAAATGACTAAGGGATTCTGAAAAAAATTTTTAAACCAGAGCGGATACGTTAAATCGTGTTATTCTCTTCCCTATCAAAAGATTTAGAGCATAGTCATGCTTAAAAAATACACATCGTTGACATAAAGTCTGCTGTATTTTTATCTCTTTTATAAAGGAGGATGCTTTCACATCCTACTGGCGAAATACATAACAATAGGAGCTGGAATTAATGATTAAACAACATTGGGCTCAAAAAGTCGTAAAAAAAGCATCATCAATTATTAAGTCAGATGTACTGATCCTGAATAGAAGCGGTTACGTCATCGCAACATCAAATTCAGATAAAATAGGCGTTTTTTACCCTGCTGCCCGCCATTCTATACAACGAAATCTCCCTATCGATATTGAAAAAGAGGATATGAAATTTTGGAAGGTTAAACAGACTGGTGTCATTATTCCGATTACACATAGTGGGAAAACGTACGGCGCACTTTTTGTAGTAGGAGAGCCAGATGAAATTAGAATTTATTCACATTTATTAAAATTAAATGCAGAGTTCATCGTCGAACAAGAATTCGAACGTTCCACGCGCTTTGAAGAAACATTATCTCGAACACAGATGCTTGCACATATATTATTTAATCCACAGCGACAAATCCAAGCCTATAACCGTAAAAATGTCATTGAAAAGTTAGGCTTAAATGAAGACTTTACTGTCGCACTCATCTCGATTAATAGTACAAGTAAAACGAAAATCATGACATTGCGCCGCGCTTTAGAAGACTGGAAATTACCAGGCGATGACATTATTGAAATTTCTCCTTCTGAATATGTATTCATACTCAAATCCAATGACAATCGTGGTCAAACACAATCTGAAATCAGAGCCTCCATTGAGAGTGAGATGAAAGATGACATCTTTTCCCGCACATTAATTACACTTGGCTCCATTACTAACGGATTACAAGGACTCATACAATCTTATAATGAGGCGACAGCCCTTAAAGTGCTGATGCACGATTTAAAAATTCAAGAAGGCTTGCATACGTATAAAAGCCATGAACTGGCGACAATTTGTAATAACATTAAAAAATTCACGCCGTCGAATGAAATGTCACTTGTGTCTAACTACAAAAAATTGTTAGATTTTGGAGAAGATAAATATCTCAATGAAACGATTGAGGCCTACTTTAGAAATCACGGTAAACTCGTCAAAACGGCAAATGACTTATTTATTCACCGCAATACGCTGAACTATCGCATTAAAAAAATCCATGAAATTACAGGATGGGACCCCAATACGATAGACGGGATTGTATTATTACGAATCGCACAAATCTTATATGAAAGTGCACAATGCTAATTCAAATGATAAAAAAATAAATCATGAGGTCGAATCCAATTTCCGAATAGGGCTTCGACCTCATGATTTTTTTATGTCATTTACGGTATTCAAAGTGCCTGCAGACTATGCATGTCGTCATTTATTAGATATAATGCGGGTGTTAGGAGCGATTTTAATGAATAAAATTAAGCAATGGATTAATTCTTTTTTTGAAAAGGTCGGCCCAAAGGTGATGAAAATTATTTTTGTCACAGTTTTTATCCTTGCGATTCTTTTTATAGGTATGGCAACCGTTATACCTGAACTAAATCATAAAACTTATCAAGGGGTCGTCGTTGAAAAATATAAAGAAAATCATGGTCTAACGACTGGAACAAGTCGTTTTATCGTTTTAAAACATGGTAAAGAGACGATAAAAATTCAAAATGATGATATATTGTTGCATGGTAAATTTAATAGCCAAAGCATTCAAGAAGATATTGTAGAAGGTAAAAAAGCTGAAATTAAAACGATAGGCTTTAATTTCCCTCGAATTGGTTTTTATCCTAATCTATACCAAATCAAGCAATAAAAAATAAAACAGCTTACGTTAGCTCCAATTTATTGGAAAATAGCGATAAGCTGTTTTATTTTTTAACGTTCGTAAGTATCAATCCATTGCTGAACAGCCGGTGCAATGCGGTCGACATCGTCTATATGGACCCAATCAATATCTGTAATTTCTGCATTGATTGAAACGCGAGACCAATCAATAGCATGATTCACTTTAAAGCCATTCAATTCCGTTTGCTCATCATGTTGCGGATAAGCTTGTCCTACAACGGTTCCGACATAAATGATATTTTCAGGTTTAAACTCTAACTGTAATTCTTCTTTCACTTCTCTAATTAATGCCGCTTCCATCGTTTCACCCGGTTCAATTTTGCCGCCTGGGAAGTACATTTTATCTCTATGTCTCACTTGAACCAAGCGTAAGTGATCTGCCTTTCTATCTACTAAAACAAACACACTTAATCATGCTTGCCACTCCCCTTTTCCAATCGTTTTTAAAGAATAAGACATCTTTACACACATATTCTCATCTTATAACGAATGGCATTATGACGCAATTTGAATGTCCAACTGAAACGAGGCATGAGCGTTAACTTACTGCTTGTTGATACGTTGCGATTCGATTTGAATAAACCTTTCCAATTCTTAATGCAGCTTGACGGCCTCCCATAATATTTCGCGCAAAAGGACCTAATTGTAAATCGGCTAACATTCCTGAGACAAATAAATGGGGTAACCATTCTAGCTCATCTGAAATACGAGGATAACCTGAGACTAATTGTGCTTCTGGTAAAGCCAAAATGTCTCGAAGTAAAGGCTGTGTCATTAAATCTGGCACAAAACCTGTCGCTAAATAAATGCCATCATAATGCATTTTTAAGTCTCCCGCGATAATCATATGATCTTCGACGTGATCAATGGCTGTATGATGAACAATCAATCGACCTTGTTTTTCATAATTTTTTAAAGTCATACACATATCTTTAGGCATCGAACCTTTATGGCGTTCTTGGCGATTAACAAGCGCGCGTTCAGAAAGTGGCTCTTCTTGAAAATGTTTCATATTTTTCGGACCTAACCAACCCGGATCTGCATCAAAATCATGGATCTCATAGTCTTTCTTCATCCACAAATGAATCGTCTTATCTTGATTTTCTTTAATCAATTTGATAGCTAAATGTCCAGCTGATATCCCACTGCCGACCACATGTGAAACTTCAGCAATAGGCTCTAATTGTTCACTATGAATATGTTGAACATCAGGTTGATGTTGAAATATTTGAGGTATGAATGGCGTATGATGTGTTCCCATCGCTAAAATTAATTGTTGCGCTTTAATTTTTTTGCCCATCCTCTAATTCAATTTCCCATAACGTATCACATTGACAAAGGTGTCGCGCCTTTTGACAAATGTGACATGTTTCTAATTCATATGCATCTATCCAATAACGCGTATGATCAAAAAACATATCCAAACGTGGCCGTTGATATTGTCCAATCATCGCCTGAACATAGCCTTCTTTTTTCGCAAATTTTTTCAAATCAAACGGCTCGGGATGACAATGATGCACTAATGGCGATCTTAAATAAGGCATACCAATTCGCCCCGTTTGCATTTCAAATTGTCCTAACAATCGCTCATGTGGATCAATCATTTTCAATTGTTCTTTCGGTAGCCCCAGGCTTCTTAATTGTAACGCAATCGTTGTCGCTTGTACGCCACCTCCGATAATAACCCATTCGTATGTCATCTTTTTCACCTATCTAAAATAGTAATAATTACGATTTATGATAAATGAAATTCGTTCTCAAATCAACTGTTTATTTATGCGAATAGCGCTTTTGATTCGATTTTTAAAGCATCTGACAATGGATGACTCTCGAACTGCAAAGGAAATCCAGCATAAAAAACCAGAAATCGAAATACGCTCGACTTCTGGCTCTTATATAAAAAGATGTGTGTACGTGTAAACCGATTAATTAATCGGTGCACCACCTGTTACACCATAAACTTGTCCTGTAATATAGCTTGCATTGTCTGACGCAAGTAACACATAGACATCTGCAAGTTCAACAGGTTGACCTGCACGTTGCAGTGGTTGATTTTGACCAAATTTTGGAAGGCTTTCTTGTGGTTGACCTCCGCTTACTTGAAGTGGTGTCCAAATAGGGCCTGGAGCAACCGCATTAACTCGGATGCCTTTAGATCCTAATTGTGCGGCTAAACTTTTCGTCATTGAAATGTTAGAAGCTTTTGTCATCGCATAAACCACTAGATGTGCACTCGGTTTTACACCTTGGATAGATGCAGTTACGATGATGCTCGCACCAGGTTCAAAATATTGCAATGCTTCTTGAATTGAATAAATATTTGAGAAAACATTGACTTCAAATGTATCTGTTAATTGATCTGCAGCTAAGTTTTCAATTTCATATTCATATTGTTGCATACCTGCATTTAATACAAGGATATCAAGTCCATTTAATTGACTGTGGGCATCCTTAACCATTTGTTTTGCATATTTAGCATCACGTAAATCACCAGGCAGTAATACCGCTTTTTGACCTGCTTTTTCAATCACTGCTTTGACTTCTTCAGCATCTTCTTGTTCATCTGGATGATAAGCAATCGCAACATCCGCGCCTTCTTTGGCATATGCAATTGCAGCAGCACGACCAATACCTGAGTCGCCACCAGTCACTAATGCTTTTTTACCTTTTAATTTATTGGCACCTTCATATGTTTCTTCTCCACAATCTGGGACAGGCGTCATTTGTTTTTGAATCCCAGGATATTCTTGAGGTTGTTCTTCAAAATCACCATTAAAAAATTGCTTCAACGGATTATTATTAGACATGATAAAACCCCTTTCAATAGTATATGATTTCCATTCCCTTTTTATGTGTTTAAAAACATACACACCTATAAAATTATTTGTATCGTCATCTATATATAGTTTTACTTATTAAATAGTTAACAAATAAACATAAATCTTAAAAACAAAATTTCATTGTCGAATAAATATCTTATTTTTTAAAAAAATTTTAACATCTACGAACTATTTATCTACACTTAGGCAAAATTTGTATTTTAAACTTATAATTTTATTAAACTTCTGTTGTATTAAAAATTAATGGAGTTGATAAAATGTATAAAATTTCAAAATTAGTATTATCTAGTTCTTTATGCTTAAGTCTTTTACCTATCTCTGACACTGCTCACGCTGAATCGAAAGCCGATATTCCTCTCAAACATGACTTTAAACAACCTGTTCATAGTCAATCTGAAGCACACGAAGTGCTTAAAGAATTACCTAGCGACATTAAAAAGAACTATGAAGATTACGAAGTCGTTAAAGCAGAAAAGGACAAACTTGGTTTTACACATTACACATTACAACCCGTTGTTGATGGTGCATTTGCGACAGACAAAGAAGTCAAAGTCCACGTGAATAAAGATAATAAAGTCGTTCTTGTCAATGGTGAAGTTGAAGCTAAAAAAGTCAAACCGACAAACGAAGTTGAAATTTCAAAAGATAAAGCCATCGACCGTGCATTCCAAAGTGTTGATGTCAAGTCATCAGAAGCTAAAAATATTGATGATCACGTTGTTAAAGAAAACAAAGTCGAAATCGATGGTGAAAAGAATAAATTCGTTTATAACATTGAATTAGTTATGACAAAACCAGATGTTGCCCATTGGGATATTAAAGTCGATGCACAAACTGGAGAAATTATTGAAAAAACGAATTTAATTAAGCATGCCGCTGCAAAAGGAACTGGCCGTGGGGTACTAGGTGATACTAAAGAGATCAACATTAACAGTATTGGTAATGGTTATAGTTTAGAAGATGTCACAGCACCTGCTGTTATGTCTGCTTATACAGTTAATGAAGCAACAGGCTCCGCTCAATTAATTACTGATAGAGATACAAACTTTACAGATAAATATCAAAGCGCAGGTGTAGATGCAAACTACTATGCGAAACAAGTTTACGATTACTACAAAACGAAATTTGGTCGTGCTTCGTATGACGATAAAGATAGTCCAATTGTATCTATTACGCATGTCAACCGTTTTAATGGACAAGACAACCGTAATAACGCCGCTTGGATTGGCGATAAAATGATTTATGGTGACGGCGATGGTGTAACTTTTACAAACTTATCTGCTGCGAATGATATCGTTGCACACGAAATTACGCACGGTGTGACACAAAGTACAGCAAACCTCGTATACCGCAACCAACCAGGTGCACTTAATGAAAGTTTCTCTGACGTATTCGCTTATTTTGTAGATTCAGAAGATTTCTTAATTGGGGAAGATGCATACACGCCAGGACGTGATGGCGATGCGTTACGTAGCATGTCTTCACCAGAACAATATGGTCAACCTTCTCATATGAGTCAATATGTCCATACTTCAAGTGATAATGGTGGCGTTCACACAAATTCAGGTATTCCGAACAAAGCAGCTTACAATACGATTCAACGTATCGGTAAAGACCGTTCAGAACAAATTTATTACAGAGCCTTATCTCAATATTTAACTTCAACTTCTAATTTCAATGATGCAAAAGCATCTCTATATCAATCTGCTTTAGATTTATATGGACAAAATGTAGCGAGTCAAGTTGCTCAAGCTTGGGAAGATGTTGGCGTATAAAAAACATTTCATCTCCTTGTAACTGTATTGCCATAACATATAAAAACGCTTATTTTTCCAAATATAGATAAAAATTGATGTTGTTAAAAGTTGTTCAATAAACCCCTCAATACATTGAACTGAATCGATAAAGGAGCGGAACAGTCATTATTTTGAACCTGTTCCGCTCCCTATTTAATATTAAAGACGCAAATGCCTTTTATTATCTTCCTATTTGAATCGCATCTTTTCTTGTGTTTGCGATCCAATCTTTCACATATAAAAAATTCTGCCAATCCGCTTCACTATAGAGTAAAATTTCATTCTTTTCTAATACCTTTTGTACCGCTTCCCTAAATGATCGACTCATATAATAAAACGCACCTGGATAATAGCGTTCATAAAAATTGAAATCACATTGAGCAACTAACGCTTCTGCAGAAACTGGAATATCCCGTACTAATTTTTCAGCTTTTTCACGTCCCCCATATTTTAAAATATAGAGTGCGATAAAATCTAAACGCGCATCTGCTCCCCACACGATTTGGGTCGGTTGAAGATCTCGCGAATGGATTCTCAAACCTAGATGATTACGTTCATTTTCAATTTCTACTAATAATCTCTGTAATGAACTGACATGTGATTCTGACAGTTTAACCGAGTTAATAGCACTTTCTAACATATTAGACCAACGGCGACAAGCAATTTTTGTATGACCGACAACAGTTAATCCTAGAGAATGTGGCAAATTAATCATACCCGCTATCGCTTGCTCTGCTTCTATTTTAGTCATATTAAAAGTTAACGGATTAAGTTGTAAACCTGTAATCATATAGGTCGTATTAAAAAAATCTTTGTATAAAATACTACCTATCATATAATAATCAGACGTGATTTTTGGAAAATGGGTTGCCATCACATTCGTTTTAACGATTCTACTATTCCAGCGATCAAACATTTCATACATTCGTAGTGATTCTTGACCGAAGTCTAGCGACACTTTATTCACTTCGCCTGGCGTTAAAGCTAAAGCCGATAAATTAGACAAATCACCATTGAAATTCAAAGTCTTAATATCTTGTCTCATCATCTTGTTAATATTCCAAAATAACATACCTACTTTACAAATCAATTGCGCACCGGTACGCGCTTCTATTTGTTTTTTGGTTTTATTCGATACTTTTAGCGCCATTTCAATGGTGTCATAATATTGTCCACACAAAGCAGCAAGCGCTTCAGCTACTAAATCATCACGCACATCGATTGCATCTGACATTTCAAAACGAATGCATCCTTCATGTAAACCATCATTATAATCCGCTTGTATCCAGCCGCGTCGATTTTGTATCGCCTCGAAAGTGATTTTCACCTGAGATACTCCCTTCATTTGTCTTTACTTTCATCATAACGTAAGGATATTAAATGAATGTAAAGATGAAACGAATGTGAAAAGTGAACGAACGTCGTATAGCACATGTCAGACTGTATTCTGCTTTCCAAATTTTATCAATATGGCAAGACGTCCTATTGTTTGGAATGCGTTTTAAAGAAACGTCGTGTCATTAAGCTCAATCCCACACATGCCAATAGTAAGCCTTTCCACTGTATATTTTCAGATTGCCCCGCAGCAGGTAATTGTGATGCAGTGGATAACCTTTGTTTTTCGTCACTAACACTAACATGCGCGACCGGTACAGTTTTACGCGTTAATGTTAAATGCGTCTTCGTCACTTCTGGTGCTTTATAATCATGAGTAACGTTCGTCTTAGCCTTCACAAACTGGACTTTGGCATCGCCGTTCTGTTCATTATATTGGTTTTGGTAATCCATTTCTTCTATCATAGGTCCATCTTGTGACTCAGGCTTTTCTAGAGTTGTTGAATTTTCTTCAATTTCCTGAGCCTCAGATACTTTATCGTTCTCCACTGTTATTTCCGCTTCAGTTGGACTATCATGTTCTACTGGTGTTGTCTTTTCTAATTCTTCTATATGTCCAATAGTGTTTTCCACTTGCGACGGACTGATTGTTTCTAGGATGTCTTCCTCTGATGGACGCGTTGCTTCTGTTAAAGTTGATTCCTCAGTCACATCGTCTTCCTCTATGACTACAACATTGTCGTCAGTCTGAGGCCGTTCTTCTACTTCAACCGGTTCCTCAGTCTCTGGTGTTTCCACAATGTCTGCAGGTGTTACTACTGTTGGCGTATCTTCTTTAACTGTTGGTTTCTCCAACTTATCGACTTCTTCTGTCGGTTCTACTTTATTTTCAGCTTTTGGTTCTTCTACTATTTCTGGTGTTTCTACAGGACCTGAGGCTATTTCTGTTTCTACTGGCATTTCTTTCTCTGGTGCTTCCCCTGTTTTGGTTGGCTCAGTGTTACCTTCAGTCTTTGGTGGTTCTACTACTGATGATGCTTCAGATGACTCCTCGCTCGTAGATGGATTTTCGACTTTCGGTACATCTAAACTTTCTGCAAGCGCTACTACTGTTGGCGTTTCTTCTTTAACAGTTGGTTCCTCTGGCATTTCCGCTTCTTCTGTTGATTCTACTTTGTCTTCGGCTTTTGATTCTTCTACCATTTCAGGTGATTCTACAGGACCTGAGGCTACTTCTGTTTCCACTGGCACCTCTTTCTCTGGTGTTTCCTCTGTTTCTGTTGCCTCGACGTTATTTTCAGTCTTTGGTTGTTCCATTACTTCTGGTGTTTCTACAGGGACAGACGGTGTTTCTGATGCATTTGTATGCGCTGAAGTTTCACTGTCTTTAACGGATTCTATCGTCTCAGGTGCTTTTGTCATCGGTTGAACTTTAACAAATATGAGCGGTGAAACATTTGCGCTTTCATCGACAGCTTTGACTGAAACGTTGTCATCAGCTTGAATCGTTGCGATGGCAGGATTATTAATTTCCCAAGTTCCATCTTGATGGACCTGTGCTTCTAGCATGGTTTTTTCATTAATCGTCACAATGATTTTACTTTTCGGCTCTGCTTTCCCTGTCAATACCGGTGTTCCTTGTTGTAATAAATCGACTGTAGGCGTTTGAGGTGGTGTCGTGTCTACAACTTGTCCTATGCCCGGTTGAGATCGATTGCCAGAGCGATCTATTTCTATAACTGATATTTTGGATCCTGCACGCAGTTCAGTATGAAATGGGACACCAATCATCCAAGTTAAATTTCGTCCTACTTTCGTTTTGATGATTTCATTGTTTGGTAATGTCACTTCTATTGTGTCTTTATATTTTTCACCATGCCCCCAAATAATATGTTTGCCCGCTTCAGTGACTGTAACTTGCGGTTGAACAGGTGGTGTATTGTCAATAGGTGTTACATAGTTGATTGCTGAACGATTGCCTACATCATCTATCGCTTGGACAAAAATCGTATCATCTGCAGTTTGAGGTGTACTTGGCGGTATTTCAATGGACCATTTACCTTCTACAGTATTTGTTTGTAAAGTTTTCTTGTTCGGTAGTGTAACCAATATAGTCGTATGCAACGCTGATGTACCCGTCATTGTTGATGTATTTTCTACAAAATCATCCACTTGTGGCGGCGGTGGTGCAATAGTATCCGTGACTTTAACGTAAAGTGGCGGAGAAGGAAATTTCCCGGGCAATGTAGCAACAATTGCCAATTGATCATTGACTTGTAATGCTTCTCGTTCAGGAATTGCAGTTTCCCAATAACCATATTCATCTGCTTGAACTTTTGTCATAGTACCTGATGGATAAGTTACAGTGACCCATGCATTTTCAGATGCATCTCCCGTAATAAAACCTTTATCCCGTTCAGTTGAAGACACTGTGGGTTGCTCAGTATGATTCGTCACCATTTCTTGTAAATAAGGTTGTAATTGTTGCATCAATTTTTCTTTTTCAATGACATCCATATGTTGAACGCCTTGAACAATACGGTATAGTGGAATACGGTAATCTCGATTTGGCTCTGCTTTCAATCGCTGAATCAGCTGTGTCACATCTTCTTGCATTTGCTCAGCATATCTTTTTTCTGCTGCCTCAGTAGTTTCTCCTTCCACGATAAAGCCTTTGTCCGTTAATGTGTAAGTGACTGTTTCCTTTTCTGGTTGCGGTAATTTTAATTGTGTATGATTTTCGATACGCCACACTTGTCGACGTGATTGAGGTTCACGGTGTTTAACCGTAATGGTGTCACCGTCTTTCAAATCAAATGTAGCAACTTTGCCTTCAGCTGTCTCTTTGCCTATTAATGATTGGTCCAATAAAATCTTTCCATTTTGATTTTTTATCGTAATATGCGCATATTCATCTGTAAAATAAAAATGCGGTTGAACATTATTTTGACGATAGATCACTTTTTGATGTTCAGGTTGATATTCAATATTCACAAATTCTCGGTTGGAGATTCCCTGTAATACAATGCGTTCAGTCATTGCCGTTTGTCTATGTTGGAGGGCAGGGTATGTCACTGTGGCTACGTTTTCCCCTTTTTCTTTCACTATCAAATACGCATGCTCTGGCAACGCTGCATCTTTTGATAACGGGGCTACGATTTTGTATATCCCTGGACGAATTTGTTCAAATTGTGCTTTTCCATTTACAATTGTAGCTTCAGCTACTTGTGTCGTTCCATCTATTAACTTAATCGTACTGCCATCAGGTAACACTTGCCCTTGCTGATCCACTGTCACCGTTGCACTCGCTTTGATAGTGCTCTCTTTTAAATCCGAACTACGCACAAGTTCATAGGCAGTCGACAAGCCTAACTGCTTCACATATTTTTGACGTTCCGTTTCATTCTCGATTAATAATGCTAATGGATAAATGTAACTATTAGGATATGCATTTACAGTATCTTTTAAACTTGTTGGAATATCGATATGATATAAATCAAAGTATGCCAGTCCGTTGTACCCACGATTCGCAAGCCAATACGTATTAATCCAGCGTGGAACATCTTTTGTTACTGGCCCTTGTGAGGCCTCTTCACGTACAGATTGAAGCATCTGAGTCAAACCTTCAATTCCCGTCAAACGAACCATCCGCGTCATAAAATCCAATCGATCACGTAAACCGATATTGGCGTATGAAAATTGTTGTGGATTCTTTAATATTTGATCATGAATGCGCTGTTGAAAAGCTTGTTGACGGTTCTCATATAACCAACCATTTTTAATGCCTTGAACTTTTGTTTGATATTCATTCGCAAAAATATTGTTCCATACTTCGAGCAATTCCATTCGACTATCGCCGACCATCCAACCATCATATCCGTGCCCCACTTCATGTAAAGCGAGCCATCCTGGTTGCAAATAGCCATGTAATGATGCGCTGTTAGAACCCATATGATCCCATGTCCAATAAGCTAAGCCATAGCCGTTTTTATCTGCCATCGTAAAATATTTCATTTCCACATTATAATTTGGCGATTGCGGGTCTTCATTTAACCCTGCCCATTGACTATATTTCGAAATCACATCATCATAATAGTCAATCATTTCATCTAAATTTTTAAAAGCGGAACCTTGACTCTGTTTCATTTTACTAATGCGTTGACGATCTTCTTTTGGAATTAAAAACGAGATATGTTCACCTTCTACAAATGCATAGCTCGCATCTTGCTTTTCCCATTGCGCTTCAAAATCACTTTGGCTTTGTCCACGCCGATAAGTAGGCAAAGCGCGTCCTAAATTGTTTTGAATATAGAAATCAACGAGCGGCTGATGATTGAGGCCTCTAGGTAAATTGACAAACGCCGCACTGTCAATCGCTGCTTCTACACTGACCCATTCTCCAGTTTTAGGGATAACTTTACTTTTATTTTGCTGACTATCATCCGTCATCAAACTTACGTGAAGCTCATCATTATTTTGAGGATGTACTTGACGGATGTACAATTTCGTATGTGCAGGTACAATCACACCTAAACTTTCGCGTCCTTGTCCAATGCCTCTTCCCATCCCTAATGTTTGTGCATTTTTAGGATGCTTCATGACTGGGATGCTTTTTTCATAAACTTTCTCTGGAATCTTTTCTACTGTTTTTGGCTGAGCTTGTGCTTGAGGTGCGGGTGCATGTATGTCTGCTTCATTTGCTTCTGGTACAGATGAATCCGCTGCACGAAAAGTGGTTTCACCCGTTTGTTGACCTATCTCTGCATCTTGTTTATCAGATTGTGGTGCCTTTGCCGTTGTGTCTCTTGTGGCTGTATCCGCATTTGTAGGTTGTTCCGCTTGCGTATGGTTGATGACCTTATCTTTATTAACAGCACTTTCTACATGCGTCACCGTTGTCGCGTCTACTGAGTCTTCAGACTTGAGCGCTGTGTGTTCCCCGGCTTCAGGTACTTCTTTTTTCTCTACTGTGTTTACATTGCTGTGTGTTATAGACGACCCTGATTCATGGGAAGCAGGTAATTCGGCAGCTTGTGCACTATGCCCTATATTGATATAAATAAATGAAGCAAACATGACAGAGACAATGCCCACTTTATACTTACGTATGCCAAATTGTTGCTGTACTTGCTTTTCTGATTTCAAATGATATTTTCTATTCAATATCGGTTCACATCCCTATATCTTTATTGATATAAATTAATTTTATCTCAATATATATTATCAAAACATTTTTAGTTTTGGAAGATGTACTGTAATTCGTATTCATTTAAGCAAGTATTTTATTTTCAAAAACAAGGCTGTATCAAAATAGGGTTTTAAATAAACAATTGTTATATCATTTGGATCCTTTAAACGCTTTTTAATAAAATGTCGATTATCATTCTAAAGTCGTAAGTAGGGTTATTGCTGAGGCCGCATGTCAATCATCAGCATCATCCTGTATGATAAAAGTATCAAACGACAAGAAGGAGGAAAATCATGCGCGTCATTATTCGAGCAACAGTCGCAATTGCAGCCATCCTCGTTGCTGCACATTTCCTAAATTATCACGAAAATCTCTCTACTATTGAAAACTATAAATATGAATTGGTCCAAAGCCAACCTGTTCAAGAAATATTAAATAGTGGTCCTGTGCAAAAAGTTCAAAACTTTGACTTTGAGGAGTTCTTACCTTCAGATTTCTTTTAAACCTTTCAAAATCAAATCTAATTGATGTTGCTAAAAAGAGGCTGAACCATTAATCCCAAAATAAATAGCGCTAAGATGATTGAAAATAAAAATCGTCTTAGCGCTTTCTTTTTTTTTTGATAAAACTTTGTATTGTAATGATTTTATTCATACCTGTAATAACCGCTATTAATGTTAATAAAATGAGCTTTAAATTATAACGATAATAGATGGTTGATATGATAAGTGATGCTCCCTTGATGTCGATCGTGCGTGTCATCCAAGACACGCAAAAAGTCTAAATGTCCTACTTCGGGATAAACAATCGATTTAACTTTTGCTCCTAATGCATCAAACTTTTCGTAAGTTGTTTGCGAGTCTTTGTTCGGGAAAATCACATCATCTTCACCTAACAAAAACAGTACTTCTGGCATATTTTGAATAAGGTCAATATCCTCTAAATAATCCGCACGCAACGTATACAACAAATCTGTCATCATCGTATCAACTGGTGCAAGATATTGGGTGAAATTAAACACTTCATTGTGTTTTTTCGAAACACCTTGCTTCAAGATAAATTCGGGAATACTCTTGACCATTTTATCTTGCTCACCCGGTTTGATATCTTTAACAAGTTCACTCAGTAACTTTGAAAAACGTAACTCTTTGTAATCAATTTTAGCAGCACTATTCAAATATATTAAATGCTTGATGGGTAACGTATTATAACCTGCTAACTTTGTCGCAATTAATCCGCCCATCGAATAACCAATAATGGACATTTGCTCAATGTGGCCTGCTTCTACCATATCAACAAGTGCTTCGTTCATCCGTATCGCATATTCTGAAAGATCATACTGACCTCGCTCTAGTCCCGTACTTTCTCCACGGCCAGGTGCGTTAATAAAAATGAGCTGCGCATTTTGAAGATATTCTGCAAATAGTGTCATGATCTTGTAATTCATAATCGCACCATGAAGTAAAACGACCGCATGGGTTGCATCTGGGTCACCCATCGTTACAATTTCAAGTTGTGCTTGATGTGCATTTTCTAACACTTTAATATCCGTTTTGTAATTTTCCAATGACATAAAAATTCCTCTATCTAAGGTCTATTGTTTTATTAATAAATATATTATAGTAGAAAAAAGTTTCGAGTCAAAAGACTTAGGACGGATTTTAATATTGTTGAACGCCCCAAAGTTTTTCTTCACATTTTTGAATAATATATTTTAAAACTTCAATTCGTGCTGTTTTCTTATGATCTGCAGCCACAACATACCACGGTGCAGCTTCAGTATTTGTTTTTTCAATCATATCGTGACTTGCTTCCACGTATTCGTCCCATTTGTCTCGATTGCGCCAATCTTCATCAGTGATTTTCCATTGCTTATCTACATCTTCTTCGCGTGCTTTAAAACGTTTCAATTGTTCATCTTTATCTAATGATAAGAAAAACTTCAATATGATTGCGCCGTCATTGACCCACATTTTTTCAAACGTATTAATTTCATCATACGCACGCATCCATTCTTGTTCAGATGCAAAACCTTCCACACGTTCAACGAGAACACGCCCATACCAACTGCGATCAAATATACCGATATGGCCACTTTTAGGCATGGTTTTCGCAAATCGCCATAAATAATGATGGTTGAGTTCGACATCCGTCGGTGCACTAATGGCATTGACTTCATAACCTGTAGGATCTAAATAAGTTCTCACCCGTTTTATATTTCCACCTTTTCCGGCAGCATCCATACCTTCATAAACTAAGACTAATGGAATTTTTCTTTCATATAATGCAAACTGTAGTTCTCGCATTCTTAACTGGAGTGTTTCAATTTTATCTTGATAGTCTTCTTTTGACACTTTGTTTTTAGGTTTGCCAAATAAATCTGAGTGAAAAGAAGGCGTAAAACGACCGTCTTTCTTACCTTTACGCTTCTGATACTTGTCTATCGCCTTAGTTAAGCGTTCATGCAAATGTTCATACATTGTTATAATCGCATCTTCTCTATCGCTATAATCAATTTCTTTCCACGTGTGGTCTAACATCAGTTTTAACGTCTCTAAATAAACGTCTGGCGAAACAATTTGCTCATATTCTTGTGCTTTCCATCGTGTTAAAGGATTCGATTTCATATGCGCAATATGCTTTTGTCGTTTTTCTTCATTAATATGGATAAAAAATTTGATAATTTCGTGATGATCATCTTGTAACATGGATTCAAAGCCTTGAATCTCACTTTTAAGGATTTTTTCATCTTTGAACAGCGGATATTTAATTTGGTGAATTTTATAATCCACAAAATGTGAGTACCAACTTCTAAAATAGATATTGATATAACCTTTCTCGGGTAATGTTTCCCAAAATCGCTGTAAGAAAGGATATCTCAAGTCATATTCAGATGGTGTTTTTGTCGCAATAAATTTCGTATATTTGGCATCTAAGTTGAGTAGTAAGTCGTTCGTTAAACGCGTTTTTCCTGATGCAGCTACCCCTTCAAAAACAATCATTATCGGTATACCAAGTTCGTGGGTTTGTCGTGTGAGTTCCGCAATTTTTAGTCGTAGTGTTTCAATTTTTTTCATCATTTCACCTCATCCACTTCTATCAATATATAAGAATATTTTAACTGAATCATGGATTTTTTTCGCCCTTTCTTCAAAAAAAATTTAGCTTTACAATTCAATTTTCTTCAATTTCACCCCCCTTTTTTCATTACAGTTTTAATTCATCTTGTAATATTTGTAACAAAAGGACGTTTTTACCATTATTTAAATACATCGCTAAAAACCTATCATATCAATGTTTTATAACGCATTAAATCATTCAGTGTACGACATGTTATATGACAGTTAGATTACAAACGGAGAAAATGAAAACTGATTGTAATGTTTTGTTATTTACACGTAATTTACAAATGGGTGTTTCGTTGGTAGAGTGTGGTTGTTGAAAATTTTTAGTAAGCTTTTGAAAATGAAAATCTGAAAAATAATTTTTACTGGAGGACTTATTTTATTATGAAAAAAACATTACTTGCATCTTCTTTAGCATTAGCATTAGGAACTACAGGTGTTGCTTTACATTCAGCAGACGCGAATGCCGCAGAAGAAAATATTAATAAAGTAGAATTAGCACAATTAGCATTAAACAACGATCAATCATTAAATGAACACGCAATTGAAGATGGTGCGTACGACTACCACTTCACTGTAAATGGCGTAAACTTCCACTTCTGGTCTGACGGTGTGACATTCGGATGGTCATACGGCAACGGTTCAGGTCAAGAAATGGCACAATCATCAGTAGCACAACCAACTCAAATGGCTGACTACAGTGCACAAGCTTCAGCACACCACGGAAATAACGAAGCTTCAAATGTACAACAATCAAATTACTCAGCACCAGCGAAACAATCAGCACCTTCATACCAAACTTCATCAACTTCAACAAGCAGTGCTGGTTCAGTAACATTATCAAACGGTAACACTGCTGGTAGCCACGGTTCAAGAGCAGCACAAATTTTAGCACAACGTACTGGTGTTTCTGCTTCAACTTGGGAGCACATCATCGCTCGTGAATCTAATGGTCAATTAAACGCACGTAACGCTTCAGGTGCGTCAGGTTTATTCCAAACTATGCCAGGTTGGGGACCAACAAATACTTTCGACCAACAAGTTGACGCTGCTACAAAAGCATACAAAGCACAAGGCTTAAGTGCTTGGGGAATGTAATTTAACCCAATATATTATAAAAAAGGATTCCAATTTTGGAATCCTTTTTTGTGTTTCATATAATTTTCCGATCGGGTGACGCCATCTCTTGAGTTTTGAAGCTTAATTTGTAGGCTGTACACTTTATATGGTGGTTATGTGTCTATAATAATTAAGTCGCAAACTTCCGATTGCTTCTTCGAGTCTCGCTTTCCCAGGCGCCTTACCTCAACTAATTTTGGCTTTTATTGTAGCTCATAAGAAGCCAAAATGGATTTTCGGTTTCGGCTCTATGCCTCGGGAGTCTCGACTCGGCACGCAATCTATTTAAGCAATTTCACTATTGAAAAGTGGCATTGCTTACTTTATGAATCACACGTTTTACAGAAGATGCAGAAACGTTACAATCACTTGCGATATCAGTTTCTGAGCGAACTTGTGTTGCTTTATCTATAATAGCTTTCTGAACATGGTTTGAGATAAAACAGTTATCCTCAACAACATTTGTTTTAGAAGTAAAAGTCCGACCACAAACCCTACATTTAAAACGTTGTTTTAACGGATTTAAATACACTGCTATCTCTTGGAATCTTAAAAAAGTAATTCGCGATAAACGTTTTCCGTGTTTGTGTATTCGGTTTGGATTCGAATGATAACAGTGAGGACAAGTCATAGGCTTGTATGAAAGGGTACCAAAGATGACGTTAGATTTCTTACCTCTAATAACTACATCTTCTTCAACTTTAGTGATTTTAATATTATTATCTTTAATTTTTAGTAACTTTAATATATCATTACACATAGGCGCAATATGTCTCCTTTATTTTTGGTTTAGTCACTTAAAATTATAGAGGCATTTGCGCTATTTTTGTACAAAAAAGCAGGATGACTTATGTCATCCCACCAAAAAAAATGAAGAACCAATTTGTAACGCTAATTCCTATTGCCCCTCATCCCTATTGCCCCTCATCCAGTTTTCATTTACAAAAGGTGCGTCAACTTTTTGGAGTCCATTTAAACACTTAAGCGCTTGTCACTGACCTCAAATTTCTATATTTTGCATTGAATTTCATATTCCTTCCACCGTCAATTTCAATCACATCCCTCTTTTTGTTGTATAAAAATTGATTATATTTTTTTATTTTATGTAGCATATTTAAAAGAAATAAAAAGCTATTTGGCAGTGTTTGACCCCGTTTATCGCTTTCTGATTTTTGATTAAAGTCAAAATTTACCATTGTTCCGTTTTATAAAAGATGAATTACACACTAATGTAAAATAAGACATCGTTTTATCTTTTGTTTCATTTATGTTACATTCACGCTTAAAATCGTTTACAATGGTTTATTCCATCATATGAGTGTGCTATGATGCTTTCAGTAACAAAACGAATTCAGAGAGGAAGACTTTTTAATTATGAAAAAATTAACTACTGCTACAATCGCTACCTTGAGCTTAGTTGGAGTTGGCTACATGGCTTCTAATGATGCCCAAGCAGCAGAACTTAATGAAACATCGCATTACACGACAACATATTCAGAAGCAACTCAAGACTTCGTAACAACAGACGCTAATGGTAACAAACACCATACATTAGACGGAAACTGGGATCCATCAATGTTTAACAACCAAGATTATGTTTTCTATACAGAAAATGGTGATGGAACAGTTGATTATTACTACTACCAAACTAACAACCAAAACTACACTTATCACTATGACTACACTGCAGTTGAAACACCTGTAGTCAATACAAATAATAATACAAATACAAACTATCAATACAGTGCATACAATGCACAATCAACATCAAACGTAACAGTCCCTACTACAACAACAAGCCAAGTTAACTACCAAACACAACAAACAGCAACACCAATAGCTACTGAAGCACCTACTGATAACCAAGGTACAGTAACTACAAGCGGACGTTCTATCGCAACAACTGCATCTGGCTCAAACTTATATACTTCTGGTCAATGTACTTACTATGCATTTGAACGTGCAGGCGGTAAAATTGGTTCTACTTGGGGCAATGCAAATAACTGGGCGAATGCAGCGCGTTCTGCTGGATATACAGTAAACAACAAACCTACTGCTGGTGCAATCATGCAAACATCTGCTGGTGCATATGGCCACGTTGCTTACGTTGAAAGTGTCGGTTCAAACGGTTCAGTAACAGTATCTGAAATGAACTATGGCCACGGTGCTGGCGTTGTCACTTCACGTACAATCTCTGCAAGCCAAGCTGCAGGTTATAACTTTATTCACTAATCGCTAGTGAATATGTAATAGATCAGAACATCAATATTAAAATAAGAAGCGCTAAGATGATTCTTAACAGA
Source organism: Staphylococcus schleiferi (assembly GCF_900458895.1). NCBI lineage: Bacteria > Bacillati > Bacillota > Bacilli > Caryophanales > Staphylococcaceae > Staphylococcus > Staphylococcus schleiferi. The sequence goes on along the minus strand of NZ_LR962863.1, from coordinate 457,349 downwards.
AAATCGTCTTAGCGCTTCTTTTTATAATAAAACTGCTATGATATATGAATTATTTCCTTCCATATCATTAGCTACGTGCTACTTTGAAACAAAATCATTGTGCTGATTACATATGCCTTATAAAATAATATTACTTTATTCATATAAGGAGGATATATGAAACGTTCCTTATTTTTTATACTTTTCTCTATGATCATGCTAGGAGTGACTTTTACTGTGCTTCGGAATGACCGCACGCTCAAGTCACAGCTCACACATTGGTATACAGCTCAATATGAAAAGTATATACATCCTGATCGAAAAACACATGGATTTGGAAAGTATAGTCATGGTGTATCATTTAATGGCGATTCCCGTCATTATGGTATCGACTACGCTTTACCTGAAAACACAAAAATCCTTGCGCCAACGCACGGTACTGTGACACGTACCTTTAAAAATAAATTAGGTGGCAATGTTTTAGAGATTCGCGAAGCTGACGGCACACATTATCAATGGTTTATGCATTTAAACCGATATGAAGTTAAAGCCGGCGATACTGTCTCTCCTGGAGATGTCATCGCACAATCTGGTAATACGGGAGAACAAACAACAGGCCCTCACCTCCATTTTCAACGTATGAAGGGCGGTATTGGTAATCGTTTTGCCGAAGATCCTGAACCTTTTATTCATCAATTACCCCATCAACAACGTAGTCTTTATCGCATTGAATAAGGACATATTGAGAAATCAATACACCTTTCGATTTCTTAATATGTCCTTTTTACATAGCGTTTTATTTATACCAATGTTTCATATGCGTTGGTTGCATGCTTATGAATAACATCAGGTTATTCTTCCAAATGGGGATGATGCGTTGTATTTTGATTGCTCACATCATCTTGTTGAATATTGAGATGAATACGCTGCATTTTGCGTTCAACATTTGCAATTTCAAGCGCACATTCTTTCAATGTATGACGATAAACGTCTGTATTGCCATTTGTGTTTTTATAATGCAATTTATGTTCTAAACTCGCCCACATATCCATCCCAATCGTACGTAATTGGATTTCAACGGGCGTTTCAACCGTCCCATCTGTCAAAAATATAGGGACTGAAACAACAATGTGCAAACTTTTATAGCCGTTTTGCTTAGGCACTTCGATGTAATCTTTACGCTTCAACAATTTAATGTCTGCTTGTTTTAACAATAGTTGCTCCACAGTATAAATGTCATCAATATAATTACAGATGACTCGAATTCCTGCAATATCCATGATATGTGTCTGTGCAGCTTTCGCGCTGATTTCGATGCCTTTTCTTTTAAGTTTTTGGAGTAAACTAGGTAGCTTTTTCACTCGTCGCTCCATATGGTGAATTGGATTATGGGCATTTTTGACTTGGAAATCTTCGTCTAGTATCCTCAATTTTGTACTAATCTCTTCTAACGCCGCGCGATACGAATGTTCCAGTGCTACAAATGCGATGATTTCCTCAGGTTGGTCCAAATGCTTTAAATCTTCAATTCGATAGCTTGCAAATTCATGCTTCAAACTTTGAACATTGATTGTCGCGTTTTTTTCTACAAACATGTTCTCACCCCATATTGATTGAATACGCGTTTTATCATTTTTTGTCTTTACTCCCATGTCATCGATGTTCTCACTACTTACCACTTTACTACTTATGATTGTATTATCAAATTTTTAGCTAAAAATTGCAAAAAAAGTGATAGCAACAGATGCAAATCTGGTCTATCACCATTAATTTGTTCATCAGTCACTATCACTTTAATTATGTGGCAATTGATCTCATTTAAGAAAATGAAAGTTACGTTCATTTTAGCCTTGGGGATGGAGAACATATTCGCAATGAAGCCACTCTTTACAAAGCGAATAGCAATGCCTCTTTAGGTTTAACGGTATTGAACGATTCTGTCTACATCTAAACGTGCACTTGGACGACCTTCTTGGGCTGCTTTACCAATAGCTACGATCATAACAGGTACATAACGTTGAGGGTCTAATCCTAAACCTTCAGCAATTTTTTCTCTTTCAAAACCACCAATTGGGTTCGTATCATAACCATGTTCACGTGCAACTAACATTAACTGCATTGCAGCTAAACTGCTGTCCACTTTAACAATGTCATTCATTGATTGTTGATCAAGACCTTCATACATACCTACAAAACGTTTAACAAGGTCAACTTTAACATCTTCTGGCATAAAGCCTTGTTCAACTGCAGAACCGTAGATTTCTTCTGCATATTCATAATTTAACATATCACCGAAAATAACAATCATCGCTGCAGATGAATCGTTTTGGCGTGTATTAAATTGAACAAGTGGACGTAATGTATCTTTACCTTCTTCAGTGTCAACCACTACAAAGCGCCATGGTTGCATGTTAATTGATGAAGGTGCTAACGTCGCTTTTCTAATCATCTCATTCATTTCTGAACGTGGAATTTTAACAGATTCGTCAAATAATTTTACCGAGCGTCTTCCTGTCATTATTTCCTCAAAGTTTTGATTAAGTGCCATAAGTATCACCTTTCTTTTATTTTTATAATAATCCATTTAATCAAGTGCTATTTGATTATATTTTATACCTTCTTTTGAATCAAGAGAAAAGTGTTATAATAGAAATAATCACTTCTATATACTGGGGGTCTGAAAATGACAAATCAAGATAAAAATTTAAATAAAGAATTATGCTTTTTATTTTATGTCGCTTCCAAAGAAGTCATTAAAAAGTATAGCGCGCATTTAAAAAACTATAATCTCACATATACAGGTTATATTACATTGATTTCAATAGAAGATGATGAAGTGATCAATATTAAACGTTTAGGTGACCGAATTTATTTAAATTCAGGTACACTCACACCACTTATTAAAAAGTTGGTTGCGCAAGGATTTGTTGAAAAAATTAGAAACCCTGAAGACGAACGTAACCTTAATATTTCATTGACCGATGAAGGGCGTCAACTGAAACAACAATTAAGAAATGTCACTGTTGATGCTTGTGCTTCACTTAAATTTGAAGGCAATGATTTGGCAGATATGGTTGGTATTTTACAACGTTTTCTAGATAATAATTTCCCTTCAAATCCAACCGCACTGTAAGACACCTAAATAGGTCGTTGATACACTTCAACTCACCCAGTCTCATGGACTAGGTGAGTTTTTCTTTTTAGTGAACTTAAAGCCTTTTCTTTATTTAAAGCTATTCCAATACTTATAAAATAAATATGAAACGCCTACATGCAATGGCGCCTGTGTTAAACGATAAATCGGCCAAGGTAATCTCGGCACAAAGTCATGCAAAGCGATTAAGCAAGTCGTTGTTGCGCCTTCTAAACGTCTAAACTCTAACCTTGGAATCCGACCGCTTCTTTTAACAAGCAATCCCCCTGTAATATTGAGTACTACGCTTTTAACAGGATCACTTGTGGTGTCGTGATACATTTGAATGAGGGGTAACTTGAATGGCATTAAAATAATTGTAAAACGCGTTCCATCATAGACACCGTTGATCAATCGACCATTCAATGTCTTAAGAAAGCGACCATACATAGATGTAACACCATCCATGGAAACATTTTCAGGAATTTCAAGGGCCTGTATAGAACGTACAGTTTGTGTTTCTTTACTCAGTTGGTAAAGCGCACGTTTTCCCCATTTTAAATGTCTCACCTTTATTTTTTGATGAATCACATCAATATTATAAGCTGCCAATGTTTGTTCAAGTATAGGATTGAGACGTGCTTGAATTGCTAAACATTTTTGGACACCCGCTTGATGCATAGCGGTTGCTAAATTATCATAGATGAGTCGCTCCAAATTAATCACACGTCCTTGTGTTAAGGCGTTGTTAGAATAATGTGGATCTCCAATAATCACGACAAAAGCAATATCTTCTAGCGCCTTTACAACATCTGCTTTGTTAAATAAATCAATGTGGCGTGTTCGCCCATTCGTCGTTTGTGCCATAGTCGGTGACACTTGTACATAAACTTTATGACCTTGCTCCCGCATCATATTTACATATTCATGGGTGTAAGGTTGACCGTCTGTGATGACTAAAGTATTGACCATCCTTCTCACTCTTTCGTTTTTTCAATTTAAACGTATTATACCAATTTTTTAATCGATAATGAATCGAATAAGCGCCATAGCTAAGCATGCGTGTCATATTGTTCATCATCAAAGCGTTCTATTATGGTAACTTGCTTCTTGCAAACTCGATGCTCTATATAAAGATAGGGCTGGAACCGTGTCGCTCCAACCCTGTCTATAACATAGAATCACTAAAAGCTTAGAACCTTATTTTAAGTTAAGCCCTTTTTCCAATTCATCAATTTGTTTAATTGTTGTAGTCGTTGAACCAGATGCAAAATACCATAATTTTGGATCTACTTCGACAACTTTTTTATCTTTGATTGCTTTTACATTTTTAAGCACATCATTGCTAAGTACCTGTTTTGCTGAAGATTGTTCACCTATCGCTTGACCACGATCCATCGCAAAAATAATACCTGGATTTTTCTCACTGACATATTCATTTGTCACATTCTGACCATGTCTACTACTCTTAATGTGGTCATCAGCTGGTTTAAATCCTAATGTACCATAAACTAAATTACCAAAACGGTCACCAGCGCCAAATGTTGATAATTCACCTTCATTAACAAGTAAGTACATTGCTTTTTCATCAATGTTTTTCGTTTTTGCTTTCATTTCATCAATCTTTTGGTCTAAATCTTTAACAAGTTGATTCGCTTTGTCTGATTGATCATAAATCTTACCTAAATTTTCAGTGTTTGTTTTCATAGAAGCTACATAATTTTTATCGTTAGCACCCGTATAAATTAATTTTGCTTTAGGGGCTGCTTTTTTTAATTCATCAATATTTTTCTGTGACGCTGTTCTTGGTGATAAATAAATGACATCTGGTTTTGCTTTTGCGACAACATCAAAATTAATCTCTTTCAAACTCCCTGTATTCGCATAGCGATCATCTTTAAAATCATCTAAGAAATCTGGAAGTGATGCACCACCTTCACCTTTTGGTAACGCGACAATTTTATCTTCTAATCCAAGTGCTTTCATCGTATCGACCGTACCATAATCAAAAACGACTGCTTTTTCAGGAACTTTATCTAATTTCACTGTATCTTGATATGATTTGTCTTCGCTACCGTCTTTAGCTTCCCCTCTTAAAGTGAAATCATTTTTAATTTCAACAGTTTTTTTGCTGTCCGCTTCTTTCGTTTCTTCTTTTTTATCATTGTTTTGATTACCACATGCGACTAAAATCACCATGAGTGTCATCATTAATAATAGACCCAGTTTTTTCATTGTTTTCCTCCACATATTTAAGCTATTTAATCGTGTTGCTTTTAATGATATACAGCATTATTCATCAAAATAAATACAAATCTGTTGTCCACGAATTTCTTCTATTTTGACATCCATTTCATAAAGTTCTTTTAATACAGCTGTATGAATGACTTCGCGTTTAGGTGCTGCTTTGATCAATTTGCCATCCTTCAGAGCGACAATACGATCTGAATATACAGAAGCAAAATTAATATCATGTAAGACAACCACAATGGTCTTATTGTGAAAAGCAGCAAGTTCACGTAACGTCTGCATAATTTGGACAGAATGCTTCATATCCAAATTATTTAAAGGCTCATCTAATAAAATGTAATCCGTATCTTGAGCAATTGTCATCGCAATATAAGCGCGTTGACGCTGACCTCCGGATAACGTTTTAAGATAACGATGTCGAATTTCTTCCAACTTTAATAATGAGAGTGCTTCATTAACTTTTTCTTTATCCTCTTTCTTTAAATAGCCCTTCGAATAAGGAAAGCGACCAAAATTAACGAGCTGTTCAACGGTAATATTTAACTCTGTATGATTAGTTTGTTTCAGAATGGATAAACGTTGCGCAAGCGTCTGACTTTGATACGTTTCTATTGCTTGACCCTCGATCTCAATAGCCCCAGAATCAAATGAATTCAAACGACTCATTGCTGAAAGTAATGTACTCTTTCCAGCACCGTTTGGACCAATCAAAGATGTTAATTTTCCTTTTTCAATATCAACATCAATATCTTTGAGTATCTCTTTACCATCGATAGATTGGTTTAATCCTCGAATACGAATCATGCCGCTGTCCTCCTTCTCATTAATAAGTAAATAAAGTAAATACCACCAATTAAATTAATCAGTATACTCACTTGTGTTGTTGCTTCGAATAAGTGTTCCACAATCCACTGTGCTATAAATAAACTAATCCAACTGATACAAATTGTTGCAGGTAATATATAGCGATGCTCAAATGTTTTCATTAACTCATGGGCTAAGTTAATTGTTAAAAGACCTAAAAAGGTAATCGGCCCTACTAAAGCTGTTGCAATAGCGACTAGTAGTGCGACAAGAATTAACAGTAAGCGTGTGACCACATTGTAATTCACACCTAAATTAATCGCTTGGGCTCTCCCTAATAAGAGAACGTCTAAATAAGGAATCACTGCCACTGTAATACCAAGCAATACAAGTAACACAACCGCACAAATCATTACAAGCGGTGTTTGAGATGCATCAAAATTTGCAAACATGGCACTTTGTACAGCTAAGAAATCTTCTGGGTTAATTAAGAGCTCAAGAAAACTGGTAATACTTCTAAAAAATGTCCCCAGAATAACACCGATCAGTAAAATAAAATAGATAGAAAACTGACCGAATTTAAAAATAACTTCAAATAAAAGCAGTGCAAATATGACCATAGCAATAAGCGATATTGAAAAATTTAAATAAAAAGAATGGACGAAGACTGAATTCACACCAAATACAAATAATATCAGTACTTTACTAAACAAGTAGACAGCATCTAATCCCATAATGGACGGGGTTAATAGTCGATTGACTGTAATCGACTGAAAAACAACTGTCGATGCGGATATCGCAGCGCCAACTAATAAAATTAAGAAAAATTTTCTAAGTCGACTTGAAATTTGGTAGGCAAATATTTCGAAATCAATTCCGATCAATAAATACATCAAAGCCGCAATCACTGTACCTAACATTAAAAAGATAAGTGTTCTCAAAGGTTTATTGTTCATAATGTCGACGTCCTTTCATTAACATCACAATAAAAACAAATGTGCCAAATATACCAATCGTTAGTCCAATATTGATTTCGTATGGATAAACGATAAGACGGCCAAAAATGTCAGAAATCATCACAAAAATGGCGCCGAGAATCGCTGTTTGTGGCAACGCATTTTTTAAATGATCACCCTTAAAAATTGAAACAATGTTTGGCACAATCAACCCTAAGAAAGGTAACGTCCCAACAGTGACTACAACAAGTGCAGTCATCGTGGCAGTAATAAACAAGCCTATATTCATAATCCATTCATAATTTAAGCCTAGATTTTTACTGAAATCACGTCCCATTCCAGCAATCGTAAATTGATTTGCAAAAATATATGTAAGAATGAGTAGCGGTATACTCAAATACAAAACTTCATAGCGTCCGCTCGTAATTATCGCGAAATTACCATTTAGCCAATTGCCAATACTCTGAACAGCGTTTGTTCTTAATGCAATAAAAGTCGCAAAACTAGAGACAATCCCGCCAAGCATGATGCCGATGAGCGGTACAAAGATCACGTCTTTGAACTTAATCCGTTGCACAATTTGAACAAACATAAATGTTCCAAATAAGCTGCATAAAACGGCAAAAACCAATTTTAAAAGGATATGTTGTTTTGGGAAAAAGATAAGTGATATTAAAATACCTAATTTTGCCCATTCCATCGTCCCTGCAGTCGTTGGACTCACAAATTTGTTTTGCATCATTTGTTGCATAATAAGCCCTGCAAGCGCTAGAGCACTCCCAGAAATTAAAATACTTACTGTTCTTGGTATTCGACTTGCCCATAAGATATTCAGTTGATGCGCATTAAATTGAAATAGCTCAGTGATAGGGACACGACTCACACCAATAAATAAAGAGCAGACAGTGAGCACACAAAGGATCAAGAACAACACATAAACATTCATTATCACGCGCATTATTCTGTCTCCTTATAAAAGCAATTATTGATAATGATTTTCATTATCAATAAAATTTTAGCATTAAGCCAACTTTTACACAATATTAAATTTAAATTTTCTATTAAGTTTAAATCCAGTTCTCATTTAAAAATTGTTGTTAAATGCATATCAGCGACCATCACAATGTAAACATCAAAATAAAAAAGCCACATCATTTCGCGCACACTGCATTTAAAATTACAGTGTTATCGCAAATGATGTGGAAATTGAAATTTACATATGATAATAGTCATCAGTGAACATGGGAACGCGGTTTGACTGCGTCATGCAATATCCATCGTAAAATACACCTCAAAAGAACTCAAGGTGTTTGAACAACCTACTCAAGTTGTCATGATGATATATGCTTAATGCGAGTCTACATCAAGCTATAAATGAACATTAACATAATTGTCAGCGTTGTGATAACCGCTGTAATCACCGCCCAATTATTCGGACTGATTTTACCAGGTTTTGCTGTACGTTTAAACGCACGTATGGTAATGACCCAAGCAATCACCGTTAAGATTGATAAAATCACTATAAAGAACATGGTGTTCACTTCCTGCACCTCCAATGTCATTTCGTGAATAATATCATATTATCATATTATCATATTTATCAATATAAAATTAAAAAATCGTCATGGCATGTAGGGGTAGCCATGACGATTCTTTATTCATTAATAGAACAACATCAATAAGATTGGAAGCATAACGGAACTTAAAACGGCAGATAAAATCATGCCGATTGAGCTAAATGCGCCCGACTCTAAGTCCATCTCTAAAGCACGTGCAGTACCAAATGCATGAGAAGCATTCCCAAATGTCATCCCACGTGCGATAGAAGTTTGAAAATTCGTCATGCGCACAAGTGTTGCACCGATCATACTTCCGACGAGACCAGTAGCAATAATAAACATAATTGTCACTGTATCTTCGCCGCCGAGCTGATGTGACACTTGCACTCCGACCGCGGCTGTAATCGACCGGGGTAACAAAGTCACGATATCTTCGCGACCGTAACCGAGTAACTTTAAGCTAAAATAAATTAGGGAAAAGTTTAAAGTGACCGCAGTTAACACACTCACGAAGATGGTTTTGAAGTATTTTAAAATCTTGTGACGATTTAAGTACAATGGAAAAGCCAAACAAACAACGGTAGATCCGAGTAATTGATTAATCCATTGTCCTCCAACCATATAACTGTGATAATCGAGACGAAATAAGAGTAATATCATAATGACACTTATAGATGTGATTAAAACAGGGTTAAGAATAGGAAAATTAAACTTTGTATATAGTTTTCTAGACAGTATATACATCACGACTGTCAACGCAATCATTGCAACGCCCTGTAAAAACATCATGATTGCTCATGCCCTTTGCGAAATACACGTCCTGTTGTCATTTTTTCAGCAACTAAACCGGAACTATAAGCGACAAGTATAGTCCCTAAAACAACAAGCGAGAAAAAGACAACGAAGTTTAAATTTAATTCAGAAACCACATCCATCACGCCTATCACAGAAGGAATGAAGAAAAACACCATCGTAGCGAGTAGAAAATTTGCGCCCTCTTTAATCCATTCTACTTTCACGATTTTGAACTGCAGTAAAATAAAAAATAGGATTAATCCAACAATACTTCCTGCAAGTGGGATGTGAAATAATTGTTGAATCCCGTTACCTAATAATGTAATGCCGTATATGATGAGTAATTGTGATAACACTTTAAAACACTTTTTCAACTTAATCATTTCATCCACCCTTCTCTTCATTCGAATGATTCTATTGTAAAGGGTGATGATACATAAGAAAAATATTGGTTTTTCATATCAATCATTACTTTTTTCTATGATAACGCTATCTCCTTGTTGTGCCAATGGCAGATGGATATTCAGGTAATCTAAAAAAGTTTTAGTGGCATGGTTAAGGTGCACATCTTTTTTCCATATCACGCCCATCTCCCAATCTAAAGTGACATCACTCAGTTGTAAGACTCTGATTTCTGGATTCTGAGCAATGATACGCACGATGTTCTCAGGCAAAATACTAATCCCCATCTTGGCAGTAATTAAATGCTCAATAAAACGCCATTGCGAAATTTTAGAAACAATATGCGGAACGAACCCCGCTTGGCGCGTTACCGCAATGATTTTATCATTCAAATAAAAATCCTCGTTAAACATCACAAAATCTTCGTCTTTTAAATCAGAAATTGTCACACTTTGTTGGTGTGCTAACGGATGGAGATGATGCATCACCACTTCAAAGCGCTCTGAATAGAGTGGGAATGAATCGAATTCTTGGTTATTTACTGGTAAGGACGTTAACCCTAAATGGATATCATTGTTTCTCACTTGAGCTTCAATCGTTTTCCCGCCGTTCTCATTCAGATTAAAAACGACATCCGGATACTTTTGATGAAATTCTCCCAATACTTGTCCAAATCTTTCCATATCCATAATGGCAGATAATCCAATAGAAACATAACCTTTCTCTATTCCAAGTAAACTACTGATTTCAAAAGGTAAGCTATCATATAAATTTAATATTTCACACGCTTTATTAAAGAAAACTTCACCCACATCTGTTAAGCTCAGTTGCCGCTTCGAACGATCAAATAATGGCTCTCCTAATTCTAATTCTAGCTCTTTGATTGCCTTACTAATTGTTGGCTGTGCAATATACAATGTTTCTGCTGCACGTGTCATCCCTTCTTGACGTACAACTTCTACAAAGTATTTCATTTGTTTGATATCCAAACGATAACCCTCCATTCTTTCTCTTTATTATAGCCCAATGCCTCTTAAAAATTGTAACGTGCACAACGGTCTCACACAAATTTTGACACGCTTACACTTTAAAGGTAATATAATACTAATTTTACATATTTTTTATCTTATAAAATGGAGATATGCTTATGACATTACCTAAAAATGTGAAGTTGCGTTTACTCATGTTGTTTATTCAAAATGCCTCAGTGAATGCCGTGTTTCCGTTTATGGCATTATTACTCACGCACTATTTAGGCGGTAAAAAAGCCGGACTTATGCTCATTGTCGGAATTTTATTAAAGTTTAGCGGGTCGATTATCGGTGGCTATTTGAGCGACCATTTACCACTTAAGAAGCATGTCATCGCTTGTTTAACGGCAATGAGTGCACTGCTCTTTCTAGGTATGGGGGCTGTATTGGCTCAATTAGAAGGGGCACAGTCATTTCAATTATTATTTTTGGTTTTCTTGGCTTGTTACCTTCTCAATGAGCTCTTTACTGCCTTAGCCAAACCGATGTACAATGCTTTAGCTTTAGATAGTATTGACGAGACAAACCGACAACCCTATGCCCGCTTTAAGTATTGGATTTCGAACACCTCTACTGCACTCGGGATGCTGATTGGAGGATTATTTTACAGCTCGTTCAAAGTGTGTTTATTTATATTGATTTTTATTTGTTTGACTTTGAATGTGTTGATTCTCTATTTTGGTGTACAAGAAGCGCGACGCACAATCAGTCATCCATCAGCACGTCGCTTTGTGGCGATGTTTCAACGTTATCAAGTGGCATATCGGAATCGACCCTTCGTCTTATTGCTTATCAGCAGTATGCTCATATTAAGTGCGGAAATGTCACTCTCATCCTATGTTGCAGTGCGTTTAGAACATCAATTCAAAACGTTTCAATTGTTTGGCTTTCCGATTGATGGTGTCCGTATGTTTTCAATATTGTTATTAATCAATACTTTGACGATTATTAGTTTAAGCTTTGCGATTTTACATTATTTCAAACGTTTCAAAGTCGCGACCGTTTTAAATATTGGCTTTCTCTTTTTCGCAGGAGGCTATACTGTCGTTATGAGTAATAACCACGCAGTCGTCCTCGTTATCTTCATGTTGATGGCCACAATTGGCGAAATTTTGTTCACGCCGACTGTGGAAGCAGAAAAAATACGGTTTATTCCTGCCGATACACGTGGTGCACATTCTGCACTAGACAGTTGGGTACCGATTGGTGCAGAGCTCATATCACGGCTATTTTTAATCATTGGTACGGTACTCACACCACTTATGATGTCAGGTTTAGTTTTGGCAACAGTCGTAATAGGCTTTCTATTATTACTCTCAACCGTCAAACGTTATGAGGCGGTTTGAAAAAGTCCACATTTAAAAGGCTGGGATGCATTTAAGTTTTCCCAGCCTTCCGATTGCTTTTTTAAACGATGCCTATCACAAATATAAAAACCACACTCAATCTCCCCTGATCAACTGATGTGTATGCATGATCGTAGGTTATCATTGCGTGCCGTTGCATACAATCATTTCCACTGTACTTCTTTCTGATACCACGCGATGACTTGATCAATACGCGCAATCAATGTTGCCTCATCTTCTCCTTCGATGACGACTGACATGATATGATTCACACTTAATTGCGCTGCGCCAAATGATTGGCCTGGTGTCGCTTTAAGAGATTGAAAAAGCACCCAATCTTCATCTAATTGTTGTTGTATCCCTTGAAATGTCGCATTTTGGGGAGGTAACAAGATGAATCCGCCATACCGTTGAATTTGTGTGTGGCCATCTACCTCATCTGCACGCCCTGTTTGTAAGTAAAGACTCATTTGATTGAGCTGCATTCCGATGGCATGTTCTAACGTACGACCGATTTCACCACCCCCTGTACGACTTGCAATTTCACAAAAATAGATGTCATTCGTCGGTGTCACGAAAAATTCGGCATGAAACGATCCGTTCGGCAATGTCGGTAATGCCGCAACGACTTGCTTCACTTCTTGCTGTAGCGCTTGACTGAGTGAATTATCTGCCTTCAACATATAACTCGCTAACGGCTGATGATCTTTAAATGCTAAACATCCATTGTAATAGTGCGAAACATAGGCACACTTCACTTCTGCATTGTGAACAAGTCCATCGACATGATACATTTCCCCATCAATAAACTGTTCTATTTCATATCTTCCGATGTCGGGATGTGTCTGCAAAAACATGTCAATATCCTGTTGTTCGCGTGCAATCACGACATCTGACGAACCTGAGCCATCAATCGGCTTGAGCACGACAGGATAGCCGTACTTTTCTACAAATCGTTGTATGTTCGCGCCGTCTATCGCTTTATCAAAGTGGGGTATTTTTACTGCCGTGCTTTGTAACAACTGTTTCATTAGCACTTTATCCCGATACGCTTCTGCACTGATTAACGACTGCCCTTCTATTTCCAACAACGCTCTAATTTTCGCTGCTCGAATGACGTCAAATTCCGAAATCGATAACACATGTGTAATGTTATATTGCGCACTTAATTCGAGCGCACGCATTTCAATGTTAGGATTTACCATATAATGTTCAAAGGCTTCAATACGCAAATAGTTTTTATCAGCATAACTGTCTTTTTTCTCAGCTGGACAAAATAATATCATTTGTTCTGCTGTATCCGGAAACCATTCATCATAAGGTGTTTTTGCATGCTCCGTACTTGATAACATGAGTATTGTCATTCCACAACCACCTCAATCACTTTATGAATCCAATCAATTTTTTGGCGAAGCGCTTCTGTCGTCTCACCTTCTAAAACGATATTGAGCACAAAGCAACTCGAAAAATGTTCCGGTGGCATGACGATAGCATCACCAACATTTTTTAACGGAATGACATAGTGCACGCCAGGTATTTCAACTAAGCGGTCAAGCCCTTTAATCCCTTGAAATGTTCCGGCTTGCTCCGCCATGACGCTATAAAAACACATTTTCTTTGACGTTTGATCAAAAATAGGCCAATTTTCAGTCACATCATTTCCGACTGACACATCCAATATTTTTTCAATAAACGAATGACCTGATGCACCTGGAATTAAATGTGACGTAATGAAACCGCCCCCTGGTCTTGCTGCTGCTTCGATGACTTTAAAACCATCTTTCGTTGCTCTACCTTCCAGATGAAATGCACAGTGGTCAATGCCTAAACTTTGAATGGCTTGTGTCGCTTTCGTCTTAATCTCTTGTTGCAAGGTAGCATGTTTATCAGACGGAAAAATCGCAATGTACTCCAGTGAATATTCAGGTGTGACCGCTTTGTCCGTAATCCCTGCAATGCGTACTTCTCCATTTTGTACGACACCTTCAACCGACACTTCTTCACCGACAAGATACCCTTCATAAATGTAATCATTCGGATAATAAGAATACACTTTGTCACGTTCTGGTGATGTCGCATGACGTAAAGTTTCGTACACATCATCAATACATGATTCACTTTCGATTTTAAAAATTCCTTTACTTCCCGAAGCGCCAACTGGTTTCAATATCCCTGGCGTCCCAATGCGTGCAACAGCTCGACGAAAATCATCTTCACTGCGCACATTTTCAAAAGTAGGTGAAATATCAGGCACTTGATCGAACGCTACACGCATTAAGTATTTGTTACGTGCATTTTTGACATGCGACATCGGAATACCTGGCAATTGTAAGCGGTCATTTAATTGCGCAACCAATTCCACATCTTTATCCGACCATGTCAGTATCCCGCTCAACGGTTGTTTTTGATGATACGCAAGCACTGCTTCAACGACTGCTGTTTCATCATATGTATCGATTTCAATCACTTCATCTAGTCCACTGTCAATCAGTTGTGGATCATGGTCTATCATCAATACAACACGATACCCTTGTCTTTTTGCCTCAATTATCGGCGCAACGCGCTCTACTTTGTGACTTCTCAAATTAATAAATAGTAATGTTTTCACGCACTTCACGCTCCTATATTAAATCTTTGTATATTGCTGTTGATACCATTTACGATCATATGCCGTCATATCAAGTTGACTTTGATGTTCACGACAATAATCAAACCACGCTTGATAGAGTGCACCAACAACCTCTTTGTAATAAAGCGCTTTCATTAAGTCTATTTCAGAATACATCACGCCAGACGTTTTCATCAACCGTAAATCATAATAGGCATTTAACGTATACGGTAGACATAGAATTGTCCCCGGACAACGTATCGCATGTTTCACATTTGCATATACATGCCCTTGATGATGCTGATTGCTCCATTCGGTAATGTCACTCATCACTGGTGGAAAATAGTAATGCCGTTGAATCCGATGCCGCTCATTCAAAAAATTCCCCGGTGTATAGTGCCAACTGTTGTATTCCATGCGTTTACTAATCGCCGTTAAAATACCTGCCAACTTTTGGCCTTGATTGAGAAAAGCTTGTTTCATTTTGTCACTCGGTATCGCACAACAAAAATAAAATTGCTGTTTCCATTCAAAAATTGTTTCTAACTGATGGTGTTTTAATGCATCATTATACATCCATGGCTGTCTAAAACCTCGCGTCATTCCCACATCTGAATCCGTTGCCCGTATCGCATAACCTACCATTTTTTCAAGCAAAGTTTGGATCACCGTAATATCCGGATGTTGCGCAATATAGTTTATAAATGCGTCTTGATACGTCTCTTCTGACGACATCCTTAATATTTGTGCTAATTCATTCTCCATCGCTTCATCATGATACAGTCCAACTTTTTGCTTGTTTAAAAACTGTTCTTGTTTATGTAAGTTGAGGCCGTTAATTTTTCGGTAAATGACATAGTTTTCCGCAACTTTTTCACGCAACTGACATATCAATCGTGCTTTCGCTAAAAGAGATTTGGGTATAGGTTTGGAAGGCGTATCCGTCATTTCATGATAAATCGCTAACTTTTCTTCTAAATATTGGGATAAATAATGCAGTGAAAAATGAACACCATTCACCTCTTCTCCTCTAGCAGGCGGACCGGATTGCAACAATGTATAGAGGTTAAAAATAAATATACGTTCATCTCTTGTCCACGTACCCTTATTTTTCTCAGCCAAATCATCTAGTAAAAAGCGTGCGGTATCACCTTCTAAGCTTTTAAGTAGATTATTGTAATGATAAAACGTCGTATACGTATGCCCGTTATAATACAGTAATACCGGTGCCATAAAATCCACTTTTTCTTTAATTGCATCAATGACTCGTAACACGTCTTGCGGTTGTAAATGCCGGAAAAAAGGAACAACTTCTGATTGATAACGCAACATTTCCTCCGATTGCAAACGTGTCGTCAATTGTTCAATTTCAGACATTGCTTCTGGCGTCAATGAAAAATAACCCCAAACTTTCGTATAGTCATCAGTGAAACTCGGTCCTAAGTGAAGACGCCCATAGGCTGACATTCCAAAACTGATGGCTTGCTTTGGATTTGATGGTTGTTCATCTGTAAATACACACGTCGCATGCGCCAAATGTTGATAAATCGCCCATTGTTCAAAATTCAAACTTTGTCGTGCAATCTCAAGTGGAATTTTACCATCCAATGTTAGCATCGTTTCAATCACTTCTATCGGTTGCTCGAGCTGTGTCACCTTTACGTGCATTTCTTCCAACAACTGTTCAAAACCTTTTTGCTTCATTAGAATTCCTTCTCTCTGTCTAATATGATCGGTAACGAAAAAGGCTGCTGTCTCACTATAATCGCTGACGTGGGACAATTTTCAACTGCATCATCTAAATTTTCTAAGTCACATTCAGGTATATGCGCCGTGCCACTATTACAATCTAAACACATGTACGCTATCCCTTGAGCATCATACCGAAACAATCGGGGCGCCGCAGCACCACAAGCTGAACAAGAAATACACACTTCTCTGTCTACATACGCATAATAATGCATCAACTTCCCTCCTTATTACTCGAATACAAATAAAATGTATATTATATTCACTTATTACTATTATTTTTTTATATTATATCCACAAAGTAATATAGAGTCAATATGGTAATTCCGCTTATTCCAGCAATTCCACGAAAAAACCCTTCAAACAACGAATGTCTGAAGGGAGAAACTACATTATAACCATATCATTTACTGAAGTTATTTATTATTATTTTATAATCATTACAGGGATATTGACACGTTTCGCAATTTTATGTGTAACATGTCCTAACACGTGCTTAATTTCAACTTCGGAACGTTTGTTACTCATGACTACAACGTCATAGTCTGCATTTTCAACTTCATTGACGATTTCTTTCGTAGCTGCGCCTGTCGTAAACTTGACATCATATTTTAAGTTGGCATCGTCTAAAGATTTTAAAAATGGTTTCATTTCATCTTTTTTCTCTTCAACAACTTCTTCAAAATGTTTGCCTTGATAGCGTACATAATTTGCAAGTTCCGTTTCAGAAATAACATTAAAAACGACAATTTTATATGCAGAATTTTCACCTGTTAATTTCACTAATTGCTCAGGTACATTTTTAAAACTATTTCCGAAATCAAATGGAACTAGAATATTTTTAAACATATCCAATCCCTCCTCATTATTAGCATTCCCCAATATATTAAATAACAAACAATATAACTGAGAAATAAATACTTCTATCACATTTATTCTATCATTATGATAACGCTTTCTCAAATAAGACGAATAATCTAATCAATCGAAATTCAAATTAAAAAAGCACAATGCGAGTAGCCGATAAGATCTCGACGTTCACATTATGCTTGCGTTCATCTATTCATTTTTAAGATGCGAGCTCCATTACATCAAACGTATCGGTAATTTCTTGATAGTCCAAATTATGGCCCACCACAATTAAATATGGCTTCATCGGAATCGGACACGGCTTGATTTCTAAGTTTCCAAGTGTATATTGAACAACACAAGGATTCTCACAATCTTTAAGATATACAAACCCTTTTATGCGATAGATATCTTCTAAACCTTGTAGCCCTTCAATTAAAGCTGTTTGTTGGACAGGCGCATCGAATTCGTACATCAAGTGTGATAATTGCCCATGATGATGCACACTAGAGCGCTCATTGACTTGACACTGTGATTGATGTTGGACTTCGTTTAAAGTCAGCTCTCCGTAACTTGTTAAAATATAAGGAATATTCGGATATGTTTGCTGAATCTCATCCACCACAGATAACAAGGCCTCGTTATTTAATAAATCGATTTTATTTAAAATCAAGTGACTGCAGTAGCGAAACTGTTCAAATATTAAATGATGCACGGACTCTGGCAATTCTTTTTTCTCATAATAGGCTGCTACGTCAACGAGACCTAACATCGTAATATCTTCAATATAAGGCGCAAGCACAGGGGTCATACATGCATCAAAGACCCCGATAGGGTGTGCCACTCCACTACATTCAACTAAGACAATATCAGGTTGGTACGATAGATACAGCTCGTGTAATTGTTGCGATACATCTTCCTTCAACTCACAACAAATACAACCATTGACGAGGACTTCCATTTGAACATCTTCTGTAACAAGATGTTCGTCCACACTTCTTGCACCAAAATCATTCATAATCACAGCCGGTTTCAAATGATTGTCAAGAGCATCTTGGACTAAATAATTGAGCGTCGATGTTTTTCCGCCACCTAAAAAACCTGATAATATGACAATATCCATCTAAATCCCCCCATCTTTCATCCAATCACGGAATACTCGACTTCCCGTTGTGGTTTGCTGACCTTGATACTTACCATGATAAACAACTTGGGGTTTCGTTTTCGTTTCAGCTAAAACAATTTGACAGATTCTTTGACCTTGCTCAATTTCTAAAGGGAAATCATTCGCATTATATAATTCTAGCGTAATCTTTCCTTCAAATCCTGGGTCGACCCATCCTGCGTTTTGAATAAAGAGACCTGCACGACCAATTGAGCTTCTACCTTCTATAAAGCCAGTTAATTGTTCTGGCAAAGTAATGTATTCTTCCGTTGTCGCTAAAATAAATGCATGTGCAGGAACAACGACATGCGACTGATTGATCGTTTCGTAATCAATCGGCTCGCTCATCCGCTGCACACCCTCTTTAGGTGGGAGTGGCTTTAAAAAATGTTGCCCTAACGTGAGGTCAACAGAAGCGGGTTCAATATGTTCTTCTACTAATGGTTCGATTTTAAGCATGTTGCGTTTTAGATATTCCTTTATATCATTATCTGACAATATCACGCTCAACACCTCTATTTCTTTATAATCAATCATTATTTTTCTGAAAATTTATAGCCTAAATAATTTACCATGTATAGAAAGTTCATACAAGCATTTTAAAGATTCAAATGGTTTGGTCTGTTTTCAATTTGGAGAATTATCACAAAAAATGAAAAATATACGATAATTTGCACAAATATCAATTTATTGCGTTGTTTTCAGTTCTCTTTTGTATATGTATTCCATGGCTCAGATCGCTTTGACTGCCAATAGATAATCCTTCACTTAACAAAAGGATTAAAAAATATACCCTACTCTGTTCAAATTTAAACTCATTTTATATATTTTAAAGACTTAATTTTTAAAAATCAAAAATATCACCATACAAATACAAAGAATCGACATCTCATTCTCTATCATTTAGAGCCGTTATCAAATAAAAAGGGACAGTCACTGAAATTGTCCTCTAGTTATCTTCATGAAGTAACTTAAAGATTAAAAATTAACAGTAAAGAAGCTTATTGTATTTCGCTTCTTTACTGCTTTTCTTAGTAATTTAATTCTTATTAAATTATTCCTATTTCTTCTAAAGCGAGTAACTTTTTTTACTGCAGAATTAATTACGCCCCAAAAAGATCTCTTACGACTCTTTCACTTGATCTTCCATCCTGGAATTTAAAATGCTTATCTAAGAAAGGTGCAACCTTTTCGATTTCAAAATCTTCATTTTCTAATGCAGTAATTAATTCATCAAAAGACTCTACAATTTTTCCTGGAACGAAAGATTCATAAGGCTCATAAAAGTCTCTTGATGTAATATAGTCTTCTAAATCAAACGCGTAAAATAACATAGGTCGCTTAAATAATGCAAATTCATATACAAGTGAAGAATAATCACTAATCAGAATATCTGTGATAAATAGAATATCGTTGACTTCTCTAATTTGCGATACATCTAAAAAGTATTGCTTATATTCTTTAGGTATATTTAATCTATTCTTTACAAATGGATGCATTTTAAATAATACGACCGCATTATTTTCACGACAGTAACGTGCAAATCTTGAAAAATCAATTTTAAAGAAAGGATAGTGGGCAGTTGCGTGACCATTCCCTCTAAAAGTAGGCGCAAACAAAATAACCTTCTTACCTTTTATCATTGGTAAATCTTCTTTCATTTTAGCAACTACTTTTTCTTTATACTGCTCGTCGAAGAAAATATCAGTTCTAGGCACTCCAGTTGGAATGACATTTTGTTCTTTTATTCCGAATGCTTCTCCATAGTATAATATGTCATTTTCAGAAGCAACATATGCTTTTGTATAGTTTCTATGATTTGGTGAATCAAAGAATGGTCCACCTCTTTTACCCGCACGACTAAACCCTACAGTTTTGAAAGCACCTACAGCATGCCAAAGTTGAATAATTTCTTGAGTCTTTCTAAAATTAACCGTGTAAATTAAAGGGTGAAAGTCGTCAACAAAAATGTAATCTGCTTTCCCTAGTAAATATGGCAGTCTAAATTTATCAACATAACTTCTTCTCATAGAAATGTGTGGTTTAAATATGTAGTGAATATCATACTTTTCATCTAATTTACGTCTCAACATTTCATCATAAATAAATTTGAAATTTCCTGACATGTTTGATCTAGAGTCTGATGTGAACAAAACTGTATTTCCCTTTTTTAAATGGAAAAATTTAGTCACGTTAAAAATCGCTTTGAATAAAAATTGACGCACATTATATGATTTTTTATTATAGCTCTTTTTATATTCGCTTATTTTTGTGGCTAATTTACTTTTAGGAGGAATAGGTTTGTTAAATTTGATGTCTAGAACAAATTCATTGACCTCTTTCGACATTTTAGGAGATACAATGTAAGTCGTTTTCTGAGAGGTACCGCCTTTTTTGAATTCATACTTATAATGATTGAGCAAGAAATTATTCTTGTCATTTGTTGTTTCCAATGAATTGTATGTCTCTAATTCATCTTCTTCTAAATTATAATTTTCAGGCTCTAAAAGTTTTTCATTGATATGAACAATGTATTCAAAGTCATCTTTAAAAATTAATAAATATTGGTCTGCTGGTAAGTAATTACCATTATCTAAGATAGCTATATTAAAACGGATTTTAAATTTATTCCCATCTATTTCTACACCATTAGCTTTTACTTCAGTCGTTTCCGTAAAATTTCTTAATACAACATTTTTGCTTTTAATTTCGTAATTTTCAGCGTGCCCTTCAATAAATAGTTGAACTCGTTCCCAATAGATGTTATCTACTTTTAATTTATAATTACTCAAACCCTTTTTTCACTCCTCTATACGATTACAACGTCCACTTAATTACTGTCTTGCCCCATGAAGTCGCTAAGTCTTTTTCGAATGCATCCACGACATCATTAATGGTCTTCACATCAAATTCATTACCTTTTAATAAAGATAACTTTTCAACTACATCTGGATTATTTTTATATAATTCCGCAATATCTTTAAAATCTTGTGCACCGCTTCTACTGCTTCCGAACATTGTTAAACCTTTCTCTAGCACTAGTCGCGTATTTACTTCTATGGAATACTCACTAACACCTAATAAACTGATTGTGCCCTCTGGAGAAATTAAATCAATGATTTGCTCAACTGCAGATTGACTCCCTTTGCCACCTACACACTCAAAAGCATGATCAAATGTTAAATCACTTGGTATTTCATCTATATGGTACACTTGGTCAACGAATGAAAAATGACTTAACTTATAATCAGTCTTACCGAAAACGTATAACTTAGCTTCGGGATAGAGCTTGTGAAGTAAAACAGCTGTTATATAACCTAAGTTGCCATCGCCCCATATACCAAAACTACTTTTGTAAGCATGTGATTTTCGTGAAAATCTCTGTATTGCGTGCCAACTTACACTGACGAGTTCTGAGTAAGCAATTGTACTTAAATCCTCAATACTTTTATCAATTTCCACGACTCGGTCATGATCCATAAATATATAATCTTGCATGAAACCATCAAAACCACTCGATCTAAATTTACTACTAGGTAAATAGTTTTCAGCAATTACTTCATCTTTTTCAATCGGCGTATTAGGAACCATGATGACTTTAGTTCCAATTTTATAGATGCCTTTACTGTCGTATACGACTTCACCTACACCTTCATGTATCAAAGACATTGGAAGTTTCTTCTTTAATACCTTTTCATTTCTGCTTCCTGTGTAATATCTTTGATCAGCTGCACAAATAGATAAATATAAAGGACGTACAACTACTTTGTCACTTTTAATGTTTTCATTATTATATGTCACTTCAAATTGTCTAGGCGCTACAAGTTGGTATACTTGGTTAATCATTTAGCATCCCACCTTTGATGATTGAATTTGCGACTTTAAGATCATAAGGTGTCGTAATTTTAATATTATAAAGTTCACCCATGACTAATTTAACTTTCTTATTGTTCACTACGAGTATCTTACACGCATCTGTTAATATTTTTTTTATCTTCACTAGATAAATCGTTGTAGCTATTTTTCAATAAATTAATATTGAATGACTGTGGTGTTTGTCCTTGATACATTTCATTTCTAATAGGTATTGTATTGATTGAATCGCCATCATTTGACGTAATGATAGTATCTGTGGCAGGTATAACTGTATCCACTGCGCCATATTTAAGTACACCTTCTATATTTTCTTTAATAATTCGGTGTGTTAAAAATGGTCTTACAGCATCGTGTGTCACAATGACATCTTCATCTGTAATACTTTTTTCTGCTTCTATCGTCTTTATAATGTTCATAATCGTTTCATTACGATCTGAACCGCCTTCAATAACTTTGATTCTCTCATCATCAATATGATGTTTTTTAAGTATATCTTTAGTATGTGAAATCCATTTTTGTGGTGTTGCAATAAAAATCTCATCAAACATTGATGTTAATAGAAACTTTTCTACTGTATGAATAAGAATAGGTTTACCATCTAAATCTAAAAATTGTTTAGGCAAAGGAACATTTCCCATTCTTGACCCTATTCCACCAGCTAATATTCCTGCATAAATCATTTAAACATCTACTCCCTACCTTAAAATTTATTCAATGATTATCATAGTATTAGTAAAAGTATATTTATTATTAAAACGCTTTCATATAAAAACTATTAGAATTTTTAAAATCCTTATTTTAGACGCTATACACGCGTTTATAACACATTATACATTATTAAAAATATATTGCAAAATCATCTATAGGAATATCCATCATAAAAATCTAATATATTAATATATAACTAATAGACTTTTATAAAAAAATAATTTTTTTATATTAAAGCAACTCATTTTGACAATCTATACTTTAGTTAGCCAGCATTCAAAACGTAGATTTATACTTAAGATGATGGAGGGTTTCTTAAATTTTTTGATAATCTTAAAGTCTTTTTTTCAATATAAAAAAGCAGTGAAACGTTTGTTAGTCTCACTGCAAATCTCACTTTGGTAGCGTTAGAAGTATTTATGACGAAATAGGTGAGGGAACAGGGTTAGTCGAAGTCTACAAGATGGGCCTGTCTCCTCGAAAAGCGAAGTCATAATGAAGTTTTATAATAAAAAAGAAGCGCTAAGACGGTGATCTATTAAAAATCATCTTAGCACTTATTATTTTGAGTTTGGTCTTCAGCCCGACCTAATATAAATTAGTTAAAATAAAAAGTAACGTTGTGCCAACGGAAGTTCTGTGGCCGCTTCACTTGTAATTTTATTGCCATCTACAAAGACTTCGTACGTTTGTGGATCGACATCAATTCGTGGCATCGCGTTATTATTAATCATATCTTTTTTAGAAAGATTTCGTATGTTATGTACAGGTTTGACCTGTCGTTTTAAATCGAGCTGACTGCGAATATCATCGTGATATGCCGCTTGAGAAACAAAGGTGATTGCTGTATTTTGTATATTACTGCCATATTGACCATACATACGACGATATTTTACCGGTTCAGCTGTTGGAATGGATCCATTCGCATCTCCATTTGCGGCGACATGAATCATGCCGCCTTTAATGACCATTTCTGGTTTGACGCCGAAGAAACGCGGATCCCATATCACTAAATCAGCAAGCTTTCCTTCATCTACTGAACCCACATAATCAGAAATCCCATGTGTTATCGCAGGATTTATCGTATATTTGGCAATATAACGTTGGATTCGGCGGTTATCATTGTGTTCTCCATCGCCTTCAAGCGGGCCTCTTTGCTGCTTCATTCTGTGCGCCACTTGCCATGTGCGTATGATGACCTCGCCCACACGGCCCATTGCTTGGGAGTCGGAACTCACCATACTAAAAACGCCCATATCCTGTAAGACATCTTCTGCAGCAATGGTTTCTTTACGAATTCGAGAGTCAGCAAAAGCCACATCTTCAGGAATTGAAGCATTGAGATGATGTGTAATCATTACCATGTCCAAGTGCTCATCAATCGTATTATGTGTGTACGGTAAGGTTGGATTTGTAGAAGACGGCAAAATATTCGGATAAGATGCTGACTTTATCAAATCAGGCGCATGTCCGCCTCCCGCACCTTCAGTATGATACATGTGGAGGACTTTATCACCGATAGCTTTCATCGTATTTTCCATGAATCCTGCTTCATTTAGTGTATCGGCATGTAACGCAATTTGAATATCATATTCGTCTGCAACTTCTAATGCATGTCGCAATGCAGACGGTGTGGCACCCCAGTCTTCATGAACTTTCAAGCCAATGACCCCAGCACGTATTTGTTCTTCTAGTGCTTCATGGTTTACCGCTTGGCCTTTCCCAGTAAAACCGATATTCAGTGGTAAACCTTCTGCTGCTTGAAGCATTCGATGGATATACCAAGCACCTGGTGAAACTGTTGTAGCATTGGTGCCTTCTGAAGTTCCTGTACCACCACCAATGTGCGTCGTAATGCCACTTTCTAATGCAACCTCTGCTTGTTCAGGGCTAATAAAGTGCACATGCGTATCAATTCCGCCTGTAGTTACAATGCGACCTTCTGCTGCGATGACATCTGTTGAAGCGCTAATAATGATATCAACGTCATCCATAATGTCTGGATTACCCGCTTTACCTAACTTCATAATACGACCATCTTTCACACCAATATCACATTTAATCACTTTGTTATAATCAATGACCACCGCATTGGAAATGACAAGATCTGCAACTTGTGGATGTGCTCTTGTAGCATTTGGATTTTGACCCATACCATCACGAATGGACTTGCCACCACCAAAAGTGACTTCATCACCATAATTGGCATAATCTTTTTCTACTTTCGCAAATAAATCTGTATCTGCAAGACGAATCGAATCTCCTACTGTCGGCCCATATAAACTGGTATATTGCGCATCTGTCATTTTAAAACTCATTTGTCTTCACTTCCCTCTTCGACATTTGGTGGTGTCACCTTTGATCTATCAATCGGGCCATCGACAAGACCATGAAAACCATAAATATGTTGACGTCCAGCGTAACGTACAAGGTAAATTGTCTTTTCATCTCCAGGTTCAAAACGCACAGCAGCCCCTGCAGGAATATCTAAATGTTTTCCGTAAGCATCGTCACGATCAAACGCGAGTGCGGGGTTCACTTCATAAAAGTGAAAATGTGAACCGACTTGAATAGGACGATCACCCGTATTTTTTACATTGAGTTTTGTCGTTTCTCTGCCTTTATTGATTGTAATTTCTGACTTTTTAACAATGATTTCACCAGGTTTCATGTTTATTCCTCCTATACAATGGGATGATGAATGGTTACCAACTTTGTGCCATCAGGAAATGTGGCTTCTATTTCAATGTCAGTCACCATTGCATCAACACCCTCCATGACATCATCTTTTGTTAAAATTTCTCTTCCATAACTCATTAATTCGGCGACAGACTTGCCATCTCTCGCCCCTTCTAAGATTTCATAACTAATTAAGGCAACTGCTTCAGGATGATTTAATTTTAGCCCTCGTTCTTTTCGTCTACGCGCTAAATCTGCTGCGACGACAATCATCAACTTGTCTTGCTCTCATTGTGTAAAATACATGTCAGTCCACTCCTTAACAATGTAAAAATAAGTGATTACGCCTCTCATTATAGATTCTTCGAAAATCACTTTCAAACGATAATGCTATTTTATAAAAGCTTTCAACTATATTTTATTTTATAATATATTTCTTTCATTACTTTTAATATTATCGTAATATAGTGGTTATATACGCTGTTAAAGTGGTAAAGTTAAAGCATATTCTGAAACAATATCACGAGAGAGAAAGGCGTGAAAAAACATGCCAACATGGATACATACTTTTTTCAAAAACATCTCCCAAGTCGTGCTCTTAGAAAATACTTGGACAGGTCTCATTATTTTAATTGCGTTATGGATTGGCAATTGGAAAATTGGATTCGCCGCAATGGTCGGTAGCTTGCTCAGTTTATTAACCGCCCGTTTTTTTAATTATACCGAATCGGAAATCCAAGCAGGCCTGGCTGGTTTTAATCCTGTATTAATTGCTATTGATTTAACACTTTTTTTAGTATGGTCTTGGCAAAACGTGATGATTATTTTAATTTGTATTTTACTTGCAATGCCAATTGCTCAAGCAATTAAAAACTTCTTAAAGCCTTTACATTTGCCAGAGCTGACAACGCCATTTGTCGTTCTAACATGGCTCGTTTTATTAATGTCTCAACAGTTTAAGTTTATCCAAACGAATGTAGCGGTCTTACCATTAACCTCTCACATTCACATTGATTTAAATACACCTTTCCATCCAGTGTTTGCTTTTTTTAACAATGTCAGTCAAATTTTCCTTATTGAACATGTGTTAAGTGGGCTTTTAATTGTCATTGCTTGTTGGATTGCTTCTCGACGTGCTGGTCTCTATCTCCTCATAGCGAATTTATTAGGTTTACTTCTTGAGTTCTTTATGGGCGCAGATATCGGTAGTCTTAATGAAGGTCTGTTTGGCTTCAACTTAATGCTAACCGTCATTGCAGTTGGTGTTACATTCCGTTCAAAAAGCCATTTTCATCCCATACTTGTCTTTTTATTGGCAGTTATAATGACACCGATGATGTATGCAGCCACTGCAACATTCTTTGAACCTATCGGACTTCCTGCGTTAACATTCCCATTTATTTTAGTGACGTGGACACTGTTACTTGCTGGTCAAACACCTCCTCCAAATCGAATTAAAACCTCCTCATAAAAAAAGCGTCAATCGCCGCATCTAAGTTAAAAACTCAGCATGCTCGTATTGACGCTTTTAAAATCAAATACATTTCTCTAGTTATGTTAAATTAAACGCGATATCTATTCATTTTTCACTTCTTCAAAGTAAGCTTCATCTAAATGATTGATCACTAAATGTTCAATTTGCAGTGTCGTATGTGCCAAACCATATTTTTCTTTCAACAATGTTTCAAGCTTATTAATTGTTTGATACGCATCCACACTACTTCGACTATCCAAAACGACGTGAGCACTGAGTGAATAATGCTCTGTCGTAATTGACCATAAATGGAACTCATGGACGTCTAACACTTGATTAACAGATTTCATCGTTTCCATAATTTCATCGGTATCTAAATGTTCTGGTACAGATTCCATTAAAATCAACCAGGCATTATGCATGATTTTATACCCGCCACGCAAAATCACCAACGCAATCACCATACTCAAAATGGGGTCAATTAACTGAATACCTGTAAAGTAGATTAATACAACTGCAACAATGACACCGATTGAATTTAACAAGTCTCCCATAAAATGCCACAGCGCACTTTGGATATTAATATTATTTTCGCTCTTCAATGACCGCACTAAAATGATGGTTAGTACTATATTTACAATTAAGCCAATTGTAGCAATGACAAGCATTAAACCACTTTCTACAGGCTTTGGAAAAATAATACGGACAATCGCTTCATAAAAAATCCATGCCGAAATCACTGCCAATGCCAAACCATTTAAAAAAGCAGCGAGAATTTCGAAACGCAAATACCCAAATGTATATCGTGCAGTAGGTTTTCGACTCGCAAAATAGACAGCAAGCATCGATAAAGCAAGTGCAAAGACATCGCTTAACATATGGAACGAATCTGATAATAACGCTAGCGAGTTGGAAATAATCCCTCCAGAAAATTCAACAACTGTAAAAAAGAGCGTAATAATGAGTGACAACCACAAAGTCATTTTGGAATGCGTCTGTTTTTTTCTATGCTCCACGTGATGAGAATAGTTTCCTCTTGACATCATATCCCTCCTTGATAATTTTTCTCATTGCCCATAAACGACACGAGGTGAATACGGTCTCACCGCATTCACCTCAATTTTTTCGACTAAGCTTTGAAATTGTCATTCATTATTTCTTCATCTTGCTGATATTGTTGGTATGACAAGTATGCCACACCTGCTAGCACTGCTACTGCAATACCGCCAAAAATGTATGCAGACAATTTATAACATTGTTTCATAATATAAGCCTCCAGTTCATTCTATTCTAACATACCACTGTGCCAACAACTACAAACATGCTTTAGAAATATATTCTTTAAAAAACATCTATTTTTAAAACAACAAATATTTCAAGGTACTTAATTAAAAAAATTTGACAATTATTTGAACTTAATGTATTATTTATATATCCTTTTTGAAAACCCTTTCAAAAAGAAAAATTATAAGGAGGCGTTTATATGTCGGTTTATTTAGCGCAATTACTTGAGTGGTTACCTCGCATACTGATCAATATCTTTATTTAACTTTGGCTAACTTTTACAAACAATATTCAAATGAGGTGGGAAAAAATGAAACAAAAACATGTCTACAGAATTCGTAAATTTAAAATCGGGGCATCATCAGCTGTTATTGCTTCTTTCTTTTTCATCGGGCTATTACAAACGCCTGTTTCAGCTGAATCTACATACGGGGGTCAAGAACCAAGTGACGCTTCTCATCAGGCACATACCCAATTAGAAAAACAACAGCAAGCTTCTGATGAAGAATCACAAAAATCTTTAAAAGATACAGAAACACAATCAAATAACGATGTATCTCAAGCACAAAGTGAACGAAGTACAACCGAGAAATATAACGCTCAAACGCAAACCGACGAAAACGCAACCGCTCAAAACAATCAAAAAGAACATGCATCTAACCATGACACGACAGCACCTGCACCATTGACGCATGCTACACAAACTGAAAATCATGTCAAAACACCTCAAGTGTCTCAACAACCTTTGAATTCTCCTGTCAAAGCACCTACTCAAAAAGCATCAAATGAAAATACACCTTCAACGACACCATCAGATGAAAAACAAACAGAAAGCAAGCAGACCGTTCAACCTACATCATCTGCAACTTACGCTGTAAAAGATGAGAAAACGGCCGCGCCTCAAACACTCAAATCAAATGAATGGACGAAACCCCATGTCGGACAGCCTGTCAAAACGGATTTAACTTCTACAAAAGAACAAGAGAAAGCGACAACTCAAACGCAAAGTCGTCAACGTCAAGCTGAAAAGTTAAATGAACAACCCAGTCAAAAAGCGAAACAAAACTATTATAAAAACCAAGAACCAATTGTTTTAGTTCATGGCTTTAACGGCTTTGTGGATGATAAAAATCCTACTGTCCTCTCACATTATTGGGGTGGAGAAAAGCTCAATATTCGTCAATATTTAGAAGAAAATGGCTACAACACTTATGAAGCAAGTGTCAGCGCATTTGGTAGTAACTATGACCGCGCTGTAGAACTGTATTACTACATAAAAGGTGGTCGTGTTGATTACGGTGCAGCGCATGCAGCAAAATATGGACATGCCCGTTACGGTAATACGTATGAAGGTATTTATAAAGATTGGGAACCTGGCAAAAAGATCCATCTTGTAGGTCATAGTATGGGTGGTCAAACGATTCGTGTGTTAGAAGAATTACTCCGTAACGGTAGTCAAGAAGAAATTGAATACCATAAAAAACATGGTGGCACAATCTCGCCTTTATTTGAAGGTGGACACGATAACATGGTCGCTTCAATTACGACTTTAGGTACGCCTCATAACGGAACACACGCAGCGGACTCACTCGGTAATGAGCCTATCGTAAGACAATTTGTATTTGATTTCGCAGCTGCATTAGCTAAAAATGATGCGCGTGTCGACTTTGGTCTTAACCAATGGGGACTTAAACGTAAACCTGGCGAAACAGATAAAGCCTATACTGAACGCATCAAAAATAATAATAAACTGTGGAAAACAAAAGATACTGGTTTTTATGATTTAACACGTGAAGGTGCAAGTGAAATCAATAAACATACTTCACTCAATCCAAATATAGTTTATAAAACTTATACAGGAGAAGCGACACACGCAACGCTATCAGGTAAACAAAAAGCAAATCGCGATCTATTTTTAACATTTGCTTTAACGGCTAACGTTATCGGTAAAGCTCCTGAAAAAGATTGGCGTGTCAATGATGGTCTTGTCTCTGTTGTTTCTTCTCAACATCCATATAACCAAGCATGGACAAACGCTACAGACCAAATCCAAAAAGGCATTTGGCAAGTGACACCAGTCCTTGAAGGTTGGGATCATGTCGACTTTGTCGGTCAAGATACGAACGATACGAATCATACACAAGAACAACTTCAAAATTTCTGGCTTAAACTTGCAGATGATTTAGTTAAAACAGAAGAAGTTGTAAAATAACAAGGAGGCGATGCATAGTGAGTGGAACACCGTTAGAGTTATTACTTTCTTTATTTAAAGTATTAAGAAACGTCTTTAAATTCTAATCTCAAAATGAAGCGCTAGGGTTTTTACGGTTGGTGTGACTACACATCGACCGTTTTTTTGTGTGAGATACGCTTGAATCATCTGAGCTCTATATTATCATGCGGACATAAGAAACCAATATCTTATAAAAGTGCAAAAACATTGAAATGACTAGGACCACACATGCGCTCCTTTTTAAGCACTGCATAACCCTAGTCATCTTTTTAATGAAACCGTGAAATTTATTTGATAATATCAATTAATTCTTTTTTAGCTGCAGCTCTTGCAGGAATCCAACCAAACACAATACCAATTAATGTGGATACTCCTACCGCAAGTACGATGGAACCGAAGCTGACTGCACTTTGTATATATTCCGGTGTAACGGCATCGACTAACTCTGCAATCAATATTCCAATGATTAAACCAATGATACCGCC
Source organism: Staphylococcus schleiferi (assembly GCF_900458895.1). Taxonomy (NCBI): domain Bacteria; kingdom Bacillati; phylum Bacillota; class Bacilli; order Caryophanales; family Staphylococcaceae; genus Staphylococcus; species Staphylococcus schleiferi. The sequence continues at coordinate 425,984 of NZ_LR962863.1, read as the reverse complement.
AATCAGACATAGAATGACACTTTCAATTAAAAATTGTAATTCTATATCACGGCCTTTTGCACCAAATGCACGTCGAATTGCAATCTCCTCTGTCCGTTCTGTTACAGAGATGTACATCACATTCATCACGCCAATACCTGCTATAAATAGTGAAATCCCTGCGACAGCAGCAACAAAGTAAGTGATTGAATCAAATATTTTGCCAATCCCTTTCATTAATTCTTCAGTATCTGAGTATACATATTGACCTTGATCAATAGCTGCACCCTTTTTGTTCAGTTGATCAGCCACGCGTGTTGCAATTTCTTTTTTATTCGCATCTTCTCCAACTTTTAACACAAGTTGCGGAAACGCAGATTTTAGATGAGGTAAATAAGTTTCAACTGTCTTTGTAGGGATTTGAACAGCATCTGAGAGCTGTGCTTTATCCTTCACACCTACGACTTCAAATCCCATATCATCTATATAAATGGTTTTGCCTTTCACGTTACCTTTAAAAAGTGTGTCAGCTACTTCTGAAGAGATGACAGCAACACGTTGTTTTAAAGCATTATCACCTTTTGTAAAGCCTTTTCCATCAGAAACACCTGACACCGATTCACTTTTAACGACTGCAATATCTGTTTTCTTATTAACCGTTTTAGCTTCAGATATTAAACCTGAGCTTTCATCTTCTTTAATACTAGCATCTTGAACACCTTTCACTTGGCGCGCAATATCAATTTCCGTTTCAGTAAAAGGAGCGTCTTTAATCGGTTCAAAGTCGTCAGGCGTAAAGCTCACTAATGCTGTATCTTTTGCAGCCCCCGCATCACTAAACTGCTCGTTTGCTGTCTTTTTAAAACCATTCCCTAAAGACATAATGGTAATAACAGCAGCTATACCTATAATAATCCCAATCATAGTAAAAATATTACGGCGCTTGTTTTTCATAATTGACTTCAATGCAACGTGTATAATATTACCGAAATAGGTCATCGTTTCAACACCTCTTCTTTTTGAACACGACCATCGAGAATATGAATCACACGGTCCGCTTGTTCAGCTACTTTAGGATCATGCGTCACCACAATCATTGTGGTCCCTTGTTCTTTATTGAGTTGTAAAAACAATGCCATAATGTCTTTTGAAGTTTTTGAATCAAGCGCTCCCGTTGGCTCGTCAGCAATGATAAACTTCGGTTGATTTACTATGGCTCTCGCAATCGCAACACGTTGTTGTTGTCCGCCTGAAAGCTTGTTGGGCACCAAGTTTTCTTTCTCGAATAAACCAACTCGATGCAACATCTCAATTACACGGTCATTACGTTCAGAAGCACGAAGACCTGCGTAAAGCAACGGAATACTAACATTTTCTAGTATCGTATTGTTTTGAATCAACTTAAAATTTTGAAAGACAAATCCAACAGTTCGATTTCGAATAGCAGCCAACTCATTATCAGAACGTTTTTGATAATTTTCGCCATCAAATAAGTATTCTCCTTCATAACCGCGATCAATAAAACCAAGTATATTAATCAAGGTACTTTTACCTGAACCAGAAGGCCCCATGATAGCGACAAATTCGCCTTCATTAATTTTTAAATCGATATCTTTTAAAATATGATTATGCGTATTCCCATTTTTGAAGTGACGATTGATCTTTTTAAGCTCAATCATTTGGCCACCTCTACTTTCTCCCCATCTTTAATTTTTGAGTCTGGATTTTGTATTAAATGTTCACCCTTTTCAATACCTTGCGTCACAATGAAATCACCATTTTTTTCGTCATACTTAATTTTTGTACGATGTGCAATATTATTTTTATCCACTTTATATACATGGTTATCTTTAGTTAAAACAGATTTAGGTATTTTAAGCGTATCTAAAGGAATATTTGCTTCAACGGAGAATCCTGTTTTAACTTTAAAATCAAGGTCCCCAATGATGATTTTATATTTTGAAGTTTCTTTATCATTTTGACCTGATGGATGTGCATCGACTGGATTATTAGTCGTTAATGTTTGCGCATCTCCATGTGCATTTTCATCTAGACTTCCAGCTGTCGCTTCACTTTGTTGTCCTTTATCTTGATCATAACTTGTTGGAAGTTGTGCGATGCTTTTAATTTTACCTTTACCTTTTTGACCAGAACTTGTGACTTCAATATTAACCATGTCGCCAACTTTAATTTTATCCAAATCAAATTCAGAAACTGTCGTTTGAATAATTGGCTCTTTCGAAATCAGTTTAAGGATAGGCTCGCCTTCACCCACTTGTTGTCGATTGATTAATGAAATTGTGCCATCAAATGTCGCATTGATACTATTATTTACTTGACCGTCATATCGATTAAGTTGCTTCCAAGCCGTATTAATCGCTTGTTGATCACCACTTTGTTGTGCTTTTAAAAGTTGATCATTCAATTTTTGACGTTGTGCCCCATCAATATCATAGTTAATCAGCGGTGTGCCTTGAGATACACTTTGACCGTCTTCAACTTGTGTACTTAGAAATGTTCCGAGTTGCGCATTGTTTAAGTATGTTTTAATTGTTTCTGGAGAGACTTTCCCAGAAATACGAATTGGTTTTTCGCTTTTTACTGTATATGTATTGTATCCTTCGCCATCATTGCCTCCACCGATATGACTAAAGTTTTTAACGAGAAAAGCAATTCCTGTCAAAAAGATAATGCCAATGATTGACAATGCGATTAATGTCCTCTTCTTCAAAATTAAAAATCCTCCTTAATGTTATAATTTGTATTTTTCTGTATTATAACATTAAAAAGGACTCCATATTTTATGTATTCAAAATATTTAATAATTGTTTTATAATTCAGCAGCCAAGCTCAAAATCGTATCTTCTAAGAAAGCCGAGCCTAATGCTAGCAAGACAATGAGTACAATTGTTAATAAGCCTAAAATTAAGGAAGCACGTAATGATAAGCGGCTCGTCGCATAATAGACGATAAATGTCACATACCCTTTAAATATCGTCTGCACATCAAAAGCAGCGAGGTAGGTGTTACCTGGAAGAAAGATATTCAAACTTGTAATAATGTAAGCTGGTGCAGGTAAATGTAATGCAAGTTGAATCACAATAACAACCAATGAAACAGTTGTCACAATAAGCGAATGGCTTAGAGAGGCTGATAATATCGTCTTAGGTGTCACATCTGAATTTAGAAATTTCGAAATCATCATAAAAACAACAAATGTAAATAGAAAGCTAATCACGCCACCCATCAGACTGCTTGAAACATCGGTTAGCCAATGAATTTGATGAATTTCTTCTATATCTTGTTTAGAATAGCCAAAGCCTTCTAACAACTCGGTATTATCTGTGTCATATTTTAATATTAAAGAATAAATAACAGTAATCAAAATAAGTAAAAACGACTTGACTTTCCACGTTGGATAATCCCGTAAGTTTTCAAAATGTTAGAATAAAGGGAGCTTCGTTTTGACCAACTTTAAATCCTCCTCTAAAAAGTTAATATTATATTATCACATTGCAAGGTAAAATATACTATTAAAAGTTAAAAATTCTAAAATATGCCATAACATATGAGAAAACTACAATATAAAGTATAAAATTATAAATTTTAATGATACAATCTAATATAAATATAATTTAGGGAGGCAATTCATGAATTACTCAAAACTATTACATATTGAATCTTTTGTTAAAGAGAGGCATCAACCTAAAGTTCTGGTTAAAATTCTGGTTTTTACTATTCTCGCTTGTTTAATGAGTTTATTAACCACCTTACTCATAGACTTTAATGATGTGCTCATCAATCAGGTGGGGCTTTCGCCGACTGAAGCTGAGCAAGCGTTGTCAATAACGAGAGTGGCAAGTGTGATTGGGACTTTTATTGTCTCTTGGTTTTTATTAGCGATATTCTTCTTAATCACTTGGGTAATAACAAAGATTTTTAAATCAAACGTCTCAGCTAAAGTTGTTTTTGCATCATTATTACGTTACTCGATTATTATGGCTTCTGTAAGTTGTGTTGTTCTTTTCATCCAGTGGCTTTTCCATATCGATCCAAGCATCGTTAGTATTGATTCGTTAAACATCTTCGCACCTAAAAATAAATGGTTAGGCGCTATCAGCCTAAGAAATATAATTACAGCTTGGTTCTTTGGTATTATGCTCCACTCTTCTTTTCGTATCAGTCAAAAATGGTCATGGATAGGGGCACTTGCTGTATTCATTGTGTTGTTCGTCTTCTCTGGCCTTGCTTAATTGAAAAATGTAAAAGAGAACAGGACGAGCCGAAGACTATAAGCTGAGGCTGTCCCCTCGAAAAGTGACGTCATACAATACGAACTTTTATCATAAAAAGGAAGCGCTCAGACGATTTACTGTTGAAAGTCATCTGGGCGCTTTTTATTTAGGAATTGATGCCACAGCCTGTCACCTATATTAACAAACGGTTGTGCATTAAGCTGCTGAATCGACAATATTATTCATTGTACGTCTGACACTTTGCGCATACATAGCGCCAAATTTGACTAAATGCACCATCAATAAATAAAGTTCATAAAATTGGATACGTAAATTCGCACCCTCACTTAATGGATAAGCTTCATTATAGGCATGATAAAAAGCATCATCAAAGCCTCCGAAAACTTTTGTAGCACCTAAATCAAACTCTCGATCCCCGTATAATGGTGCAGGATCAAATAACGCTGGACGACCATCTGTTAAAAACATATAATTACCAGCCCATAAATCGCCATGCAAGAGTGAAGGTTCACTATCATGTTGCTTTAAAGACGTGATCATAATCTTCCGGACCTCTTCAAATAAAGCATCATCACTTTCCGTCCATAATCCACGATTCCGAATCGTTTTCGCTAAAGGATCCATACGTTGGTTAATAAATAGTTCTGACCATGTCTTTGTCCATTCGTTATTAAATTGAACATCCCCACCTTCAAAAGGCAAAGGATACCCAAATCTTCCTTGTGGCTCGTGGGTATGGTGTAGTTTTGCGACAAGTTGTCCTAATTCGTGTTGACTGCCACTTTGCCCTTCTTCCAAATAGCTTAATAACAAGTAGGCATCTTGGTCAATTCGACCTTGATCAATGACGACAGGTGCCGTCACCCCCGCTTCCTCAAAAGCTTTTAAACCTGCCACTTCTGCATCATAAAATGAGGCCGCTCTATTTTGTTGCACTAACAAAAAATATGTTTCATTGCTTGTTTCTACACGATAAGCTTGATTGACATCGCCACCACTCACAGCGGTAATATTTTGAATATCTTGAAGTGGCAATTCACGATACCATTGTTCCAACATAAAACCTCAATCCTTTCTAAATGAGCACTTTTTCATTTAAACAATCACAACGTAACGACTTCGCTATTCGCAACATTTGTGCACGTTAATGGCCTTGAAACTATTGCCAAATTATCATGGTGCCTTACCAGATTGAAAATACGATTATAGGTTACGACGCACATCTGGCTTAAATATTTTTCATTTTATTAATTTCCCTGATGAGCCCCCTGTTAAAACAAAATATTTTAATGTCCGTATATGCTTCGTTATACTAAATAATATGAAATTATGCACAAAGGAGTTGCAATACTATGGAAGATCGACGTCAATTGTTGCTAGATACATTTAATTACAGATTTGCGACAAAACGTTTTGATGCAAGCAAAAAAATATCAGAAGCAGATTTTAATACCATTCTTGAAACAGGTCGATTATCGCCAAGTTCGCTTGGTTTTGAACCTTGGCAATTTGTCGTTATTCAAGATCCAGCCATTCGTGCTGCACTTAAGCCTATGAGTTGGGGTGCACAAGGCCAATTAGATACAGCGAGTCATTTTGTTGTTATTTTAGCACGTAAAAATGTCCGTCCAGAAAACAATTACGTTCAACATTTATTACGTGATGTCAAACACATGGATGAAACGATGATCCAACAAATGAGTGAAAAAACGACTTCATTCCAAGATAAAAACTTAAATCTTTATGAAAGTGAGCGTGCATTGTGGGATTGGGCAAGTAAACAAACGTATATTGCACTCGGCAACATGATGACGTCTGCTGCATTCCTAGGTATTGATTCATGTCCAATTGAAGGTTTTCAATATGATGAAGTGGCTGAATTATTAAGCGAAAAAGGCATCATTGATGATGAAAACTTTGCGCCATCTGTAATGGTCGCATTTGGTTATCGAGAAGAAGACCCAAAACGTGAAAAAACACGTCAAACCCAATCAGAAGTTGTAAAATGGGTTTAGGTTGAAAACATATTATCTATGTTACACAATGAAGATTCGAGGAGACTTCAAGACATAAAATCTTTGTTAACCTTGTCTTCATGAACACGCTTGTATTGGGACAGAAGATTCTAGTCTAATGCTGTCCCCTTAGTAAGCAAAATTTTATTATAAAAAAAGAAGCGCTAAGATGATTTTCTATTCAAATTCATCTTAGCGCTATTTATTTTGGGATTGATGTCACAGCCTCCTCATTTTTGTTTATGGACAGTCATGTAGCACTAAAATAGCCTCATATTTTTCTGAATATTATGATAAAATTAAAACTGTCACAAATAAAGGGGGTATGTGGTTATGCGTAATTTCGTGACACTTTTAATTATCGTCGTTTTTATTCTCACAGCATGTAGCCGTGATCACCATGAGCAGTCGAAAAGTAAGACATTTCCAAATCGTACAATTGAAATTATTGCACCCGCTTCACCAGGAGGCGGTTGGGATGCAACTGCCCGTGCCATACAGAAAATCATGCAAGATCAAAATTTAACTGATCAAAATATCACTGTCATTAACAAGCCTGGCGGTGGTGGTGAAGTAGGATGGCAATATCTAACAGAACGCCCTGCTTCTTCCATTGCTATCAACTCCAGCTTATTACTGTCTAACCATGAATTAGGATTAAGTGATTTAAGTCAACGCGACTTTACACCTATCGCTATTTTGGCGACAGAATGGATTAGTCTATCCGCTTCTAATCATTCTCATCTCAAATCAGGAAAAGAAGTCATGGAAAAATTAAAAAAGAATCCGAAATCGTTAACAATTGGTGTTGCACCTGGATTAGGAAATAATGACCACCTCGCATTTGTACAGGCTGCAAAAGCTTACGGTGTCGATGTAAAAAAGTTAGATTTCCTTGTTTATAAAAGTGGCGGTGATTTAGAAACAGCGCTTTTAGGGGGACATGTTGATGTTGCTTCCACTGCAGTCTCTGAAGTAAAAACACAACACCAAGCCGGAAAACTCAAAGTCCTTGCTACTACATCAGATAAACGAATACAAGGATTAGAAGATGTGCCAACCTGGAAAGAACAAGGTTTAAATATTGTTTTTCCACACTGGCGTGGTGTCATGGGACCTAAAAATATGTCCAAAACAGAACGTGCCTATTGGAATAAGACTATGAAAAAAGTCGTTCAATCTGACCAGTGGAAAAAAATACGACAAAACAAAGATTGGGATGCATTTTATAAAGACAGTTATGAAACAGAAGCCTTTTTAAATGCACAACAGAAAAAATATCAGCAACTGATTCAAGATGCTGGATTTTAAACAAAGGGGGTTTAAAATATGGCAAAATTCATTCCACCTCTCGTCTGTCTTATGATAGGCATTATCTATTTGATACTTTCGCTTCATCTCCCTATTTCTAGAATTGGAGATCCACAAAGCCCAAAATATTTTCCAGTTTTGATTTCAATTTTACTCATTAGTTCAAGTATCATCTATTTCTTTCAAATGTATAGTGACAAAGCAGTTTCTTTTGAAGCATTCAAACAACTTTGGACGCCCTTAGTCATAAAAAGAATCGGTTTAACTTGTTTATTTATTTTGATTTATACACTTATTTTTGAACGTGTGGGCTTTTTAATTTCAACCATACTCTTTTTAGCTGCAGTCATGTTCCTAATCAACGGATTTAAGCATTGGCTAAAAAATTTAGTAGTCGCAATTGTCTTTTCTGGGGTGGCATGGTATACCTTCTCACACCTGTTAGACGTCAGCTTACCATAAAGGAGGGTTTTCAATGGGAATAGATTTAAATAGTTTTTGGGAAGGATTAACAACCGCCTTCCAACCTATGAACTTATTATGGATTGTTGTTGGTGGATTCTTAGGTACTGTTGTCGGTATGTTACCCGGACTTGGCCCAGCCACTGCAGTTGCCGTTCTTATTCCAGTCACGTTTGGGATGAATCCTGTGAGTGCACTTATTTTGATGATTTCAATCTATTATGGCGCGATGTACGGTGGTTCGAGAAGTTCGATATTACTCAACACACCGGGCGACGGATCAGCAATTGCTGCTACATTCGATAGCTATCCTATGACACAAAATCACCAAGCCGGTAAAGCTTTAACAATTTCAGCTGTGGCTTCTTTAATTGGCGGTTTGACTTCTGTCATTGGTTTTATACTACTTGCAAAGCCTTTATCTAACTTTGCACTCAATTTTGGTCCAAGAGAGTATTTTGTGCTCTTTTTATTTACCTTATCTATGATTGTAACGCTATCACTTGGCAAAATGGTAAAAGGCTTCATCGCAATGTCTATCGGCTTAATGATGAGCACAATCGGTGTTGATTTACAAACAAGTGTGTATCGCTTCACATTTGATATCACACATTTAAGTGAAGGTGTTGATTTTCTTGTTATCATTATCGGTGTTTATGCAGTTGCAGAAGTCTTCTATAATTACATGCACTTAGATACGTTAGAACCGCCTAAAGCTGACCTCGGTTCAATGAAATTGACTAAAGAAGATTGGAAGCGCACGCGTTGGACGATGTTACGTCAAAGCCCTATTGGATTTCTCATTGGTGTATTACCCGGGGCAGGTGGATCTGTCGCATCCCTATTAAGTTACGCCACTGAAAAACAAATTTCTAAAAACAGTAAAAAATTCGGTAAAGGCGCTATCGAAGGTGTCGCTGCGCCTGAAGCTTCAAACAATGCTGCTTCTGTTGGCTCACTTATTCCATTACTAACGATGGGTGTGCCTGGTTCAGGTACGACAGCTGTCATCCTGGGGGCTGTTGTTATGTTAGGTTTGCAACCTGGACCTCTATTATTTGAAAAACAGCCTGAAATGATTTGGACATTAGTTAATAGTATGTTTATCGGTAACATCTTTTTAGTGATTTTGAATATCGCACTTATCGGTTTATTGTTGAAAATTTTAAAGACACCTCCAAAAACTTTGTATCCTATCATCTTGGTTCTCGCCTTTTTAGGCACTTATACGTTAAGTTACAGCGTCATTGATTTTTACATCCTTTTGATTTTTGGCGTCGTCGGTTTATTGTTGAAATTGCTCGATTTTCCAATTTCTCCATTAATTTTAGCTGCTATCATCGGTTCAGATATGGAACAAAATTTCCGCAAAAGTTTAATCACGAGTCAAAATCATTTAAGCGACATTTTCTTTGGCTCTCCGATTGCGATTGTATTAACACTTATGACGCTCCTTTCACTATGTTATCCATTCATGATGAAATTCATTAAATCGAAGCGAAGCAACACTTAACGAAAAAGATGTCCATACCTAAAAGAACAGCACCAACTATACATTGCTAGTGCTGTTCTTTTAATTCAACTATTTTTGTGTTTAAGAGATTGCTTTTACAAATTGCTTGTTCGCTGTTAAATATGCACCCGTAGTTGTTTTTAACCGCGGTGTTTGATTTGCAGTATAAATGATTTGTTCGATTGTTAAAGTATCGCCAGGCTTTAAACTATCGATCGGCTCTTTTTTAAATGATCTTGAATCATATAAATAACATGCTTTAATAATTTCAACAGTTTTAGGGACCTCAGTATAATACTGCTCATCAATTTTATTGAGTTGTTCTACAAATTTTTGATTAGCCGTAATCACCTCCCCTTCTACAGTTTGAAGTCGAGGTGTATCATTTGATGAAGCCACAATCTTGCTAATATAAAATGCTGTTCCGGGTTCGACATCACTAATTGGCTTTTTAAAATCTTTATCTTCATACCGCTTAATTTTTTTAATTGTCACAACGCGCTTAGGATTCTCTTTAAAATAGCTATTTGAACTGCTAGAAGCACCTTTTTTATTCTGAAATTCTACTTTAAAATTTTGACGCTTCATGACCCTGTCTTGTTGATGTGTTGGATAGGAAGCATTTACAAGCGTCTCTTCATATCCATTAAATTTAATCTTAAGGTTAATATTGTAGCTAGCCATACTTGCTAAATCTTTTGTCTTTATTGCTATTACATCATTATCCAATTGAAAATTTAATGATTTTGCATGAGCTGCATTATTAATTTCTACGGCTAAAACGTCTTTAATTTCAACTTTTTCTCCACGCAACAAATGAATCCATTCATAATCTTCCCCATTGATTCTTCGAGTTCCCAAATAGACTGGATAACATTCGATCGGTAAATTTTTAAAGTGATGCTGATTGACATATAACGCTTGGTAGACCTGTCCATTTTCTATAAATAACGATTGACTTGATTGGTGTACGAGCGTTTCTAACAATTGCTCAAAAATCTCTTTATCGTACGTTTTATATGCATCGTAAAGCATACGGTAAACATCCATCGTCAACAATTGCGGAATAGTGAACCCTTTTTGTTCAATTATCGATACCGCTTCATCAAATATTTGATAATAATCTTTTCGAGATAATGATTTTACGAATGTCTTTGTATGAAACATTCGGCGCATAAAATCCAATTCTACGAAACGCGCGCATATTGCTTTTAAAGCTGCTTTAGGGATATCTAAATTTACGACTTCTTTTAATATTTCCAAATTGATTACAGCTTTCTCATACACAGATGTTTGTTTCACTAATGATACGTTCTCTTGATAGCGATTTGTATGGTATACCCCTACAGGCGTCATTGTTGCGGTTTGCGCCTTACTGATTAATTCAGAGAAAAATAATTTATCTTCTCCATATTTTCTATGTTTAAATTCAATATTATGGTCTATAACGAGTGATTTCTTAAAAACCTTACCTGGAGGACCCACTGAACGAAAAATCTTTTCTATACTATAAGGTACTAAGTGTTGATCTTCTTTATATGAAGCAAATAAAGCAACTTTTTGAACTTTGTTGTTTGTGTGCTTATATATTTGTCCAAATCCAATATCATCATGATTTTCATCTAAACTTTTTACTAATGAAGGAAAACCTTTGTCATCTAACCAATCATCCGCATCCAAAATAGCAATGTATTTTCCGTTTGCTGCTTTGATGCCTATATTTCTTGGTTCTGACGGTCCTCCCGAATTCGTGTCTAACTCAATTAAATGTATAAAGTGGTAACGCTCAACATACTTTTTAATTAATTCCACTGAATTATCAGTAGAACAATCATCTACAACAATAACTTCCATTTCATCTTTTTTAAAATCCAAACGAACAAGAGAGTCTAAACATTTCTCAATAAATTCTGCCTTGTTATATACAGATATAACAATTGAAACTAATTCCCCCATAAATATATCCCCCTCATATAATACTTAAAAGATGTTATTATGCAGTAAACCCTTATTCTTAATTCATTAAACATGTATGAATTTGTCATTATATCATAAAACACGAAATTTTCTTTTAAATATCTAAAGTTCTATATTTTTTGAAAATTGTTTCTAACTATTATTGTCTTTGCTATTTTATATTACATTTTAATGTTATAATACCAAATGTTAAATTGAATTCTGAAAGGATGATTCTTATGAACGCGCTATCGATAATAGTGCCTTTTTACAACTCAGAAGAATATATCTCGGATTGCATCAGTTATCTTAAACGTCAACGCAATCAAAATTTTGATTTAATTCTCGTTAATGATGGTGCAACAGACAATAGTGAATCATTATTAAACAATGCTTTAGAAGACTATGATAAAGAAGTAAAATATATTAAATTAGAAAAAAATCATGGGCATGCATATGCGCGTAATATAGGAATCAATGCAGTTGAAACACCTTATTTTATGTTTGTAGATGCCGACGATAAACTTGCTACATATGCAGTTAATTTTTATTTAAAACATCTGAAAAGTTATGATGGTTTAATTGCACCTGTCCATGAGTTTACATTAAATATGCCACAATATGTCAATCAAGATCGTGTTCAAATTAAATACTTAGATACAAAGCAAAACCCTAATTCTTTCTTAAGAAAAAATACGGTTTGTAATATTATTTTTAAAACAGCTATTGTTAAAGGACATAACATCCAATTTAATGATGCACTACAAGTCTATGCAGACTGGTCTTTTATTCTTGAATACATCCAATATGCCGAGCATTTCGTCCGAATTACAGACTTCCCATTCTATTTCAAAGGCGAAGTCTATGACCCATTTGAAACGAATACTTTATCTGAGCAGGATTTTGACTTTCTCTTTGAGGATTACGCAAAAAGCTTTGTCGATGCACTAAGTCGTATCAAAAACAAAGATACACGTGCTTTTATTAAGCAACGGATGCTCAACAAACTTCATAATGAGTTCTCACCTAATTTACAAGAAACATCTGAGCGCTACAATGCGCATCAAGATACATTGGCGCAAGTGGCACGTCATTTAAATGGTGCTATTTTATCTGAGAAAAAGATACTGTTCTTTTTCGAAATGTTAGCATTAGCGTTTAAAAAGCCACAAACAGCTGCAAAAATTAACCGACTACGTTTTATTACGCGTCATATGAAGCGTATTGTATTACGGCAAAAAAACAAAGAACGCTCTGAATACTTTTTGACTGATAAAGTTGAAAATGTAGATGAGAAAACAGTTGTTTTTGAATCATTTGGCGGAAAAAACTACAGTGATAGTCCTAAATATATTTATGAATATATGCGTGATCACTATCCAGAACTTAATTATAAGTGGGTATTCAGTGACCCAGAAGTCAATCAAGTCCCTGGAAATGCACAAAAAGTTAAGAAAAATTCAAAAGCATACTATCAAGCTTATTCAGATGCTAAGTTTTGGGTATCTAATGCACGGGTGCCACTCTTTTTAAATAAAAAACCAAACCAAGTCTATATCCAAACTTGGCACGGAACACCACTTAAACGACTTGCGAATGATATGAAAGTGGTCCGAATGCCTGGTACAACGACAGCACTGTATAAACGGAATTTCCATAAGGAAGCATCACGTTGGGATTATTTAGTTTCACCTAACCGCTACTCTTCGGAAATATTCCGTACCGCTTTTTGGATGCCACCTGAAAAAATATTAGAAATCGGCTACCCACGTAATGATATTTTAGTGAATCGCGCTGACGATGTAGCGCTACAAAAAGAAATTAAAGAAGAATTAAACATTCCAGAAGGTAAAAAAATCATCATGTATGCCCCAACATGGCGTGATGATGAGTATATTAAAAAAGGTAAGTACACTTTTGAACTCAAAATTGATTTACCGCGTTTACAAAGAGAACTCGGCGACGATTATGTTATCTTATTGCGTATGCATTATTTAATCGCCAATGCACTGGATTTAAATGGCTATGAAGACTTTGCTATTGATGTATCAAACTACAACGACATTTCAAGACTTTACTTAATTAGTGATTGTTTAATTACTGATTATTCATCCGTAATGTTTGACTATGGTATCTTGAAACGCCCACAATTTTTCTTTGCTTATGACATTGAAAAGTATGATAAAAATCTCCGTGGTTTTTATATTGATTACCATAAAGACTTGCCTGGTCCTATCCATACTGAACCTGGCGATTTAATCGAAGGTCTTAAAAATATTGATCATGTTGCACAAACGTATGATAAGCAAATCAATGCTTTTTATAACCGCTTCTGTGCGATCGAAAATGGACGTGCTGCTCAATATATTGGTGATATGATTTACGAAACCATTCAACAGACACACAAACAGTAAACGAAAGCCCTTGTTCACGAAACAAACGATGTGAACAAGGGCTTTTTATAATATGAAATTTTTCGATTTAAAATAACAAGGATATACGCAGTGATTACTGATATAGGGCTAATAAAGATTTTGTATAAGGTGCGCGTTCTTCATGAAATAAATTTTCTATTGGAAAAGCGTCTACAATTTCTCCCGCTTTTAATACGATAATGCGTGAAACAATTTTTTGCAAAAAAGCGATGTCATGTGAAATAATCACCATTGCTTTTTGTGTCCGCTTCGCATGTGCATTTAATTGTTGTGCCATTTTATCTTCAGCAACGACATCCAAATGGGCAGTGACTTCATCACAAATTAATAACTCAGGCTGAAGCATTAACGTCCGTATCACATTAAATCGTTGAAGTTGCCCTCCGCTTAGTTCAGCCGGATAGCGCTTTAATAATGTTTCAGATAACTGCATTTGCTGCATGAGTTCATCACGATAGTGACAATAAAACTCGCGTTGCTTTTGATTGTAATGACACGCTTCATTCATAGAAGCTTCAATCGACAATTTCGGATTAAATGCATGTACGGCATGTTGATATATAGGTAAGACATGTTGAAAAGTTGAAATGACTTGACCGCTTTGTGGTACGACTTCTCCTAACATAACACTGGCTAAAGTTGACTTCCCCGAACCACTTTCACCTAGAATCCCTACTTTTTCATGGGCTTCAATTTTTAATGAAACATCTTTCAGTGCTTGCTGTTTTTGATATTTAACGTTGATATGCTCTAATTGAATCATTCAACTCGTCCCTTCTGTAACGGATGACGATAGCTTAAAAGTTTCGCACTATAAGGATGTACAGTCGCCGAATTAAAATGCGACCATGTCCCTTTGTCGATGAGTTGCCCCTGTTTCAAGACGTAAATATAATCACTAAAACGTGAAACATGGGCTAAGTTGTGCGTCACAATCAATAAAGTGACTTGATGTGATTGCGCTAAATCACAAAGTAAGGTCATAATTTGATGTCCTGTAACGACATCTAATGCCGCTGTCGGTTCATCCGCTATAATAAGTGAAGGCTTTAGCATCATGACACTCGCAATTAAGACACGCTCCAGTTGTCCTCCCGATAACATAAATCGGTAGCGCTTTGACAAATCTATTGCTTCGAGTCCTACCCACCCTAAAGCTGCTTGAACATGGGCTTCAGCCGTTTCATGTGAAACTTGATAGTGTTGACGATAAATGCCAATGAGTTGTTTCTTGATGGGCATGTGATCATTAAAACTATGCGTATAGTCTTGTGAAATATAGCCAATATGTCGCCCTAAGTAGGGTTTGAGTGTGCGTTCAGATACGTTTCGATATAAAAATGCATTATAAGAAACACGACATCGCTCTGGCAAGACACCGAGCAAACTTTTAATAAGCATGCTTTTGCCAGCACCACTCTCGCCAATTAATAGATTCACTTGTGAAGTATAAAGCGTGAAGTCGACATTTTGAACAATCGTTTTTTCTGCATCATGAATCGTCCAATCACGAATTTCAAGTAATTTATCCATTAACGTGACGCTCCTTTCTTGTAAAATAGTCACGTAAGGCATCACCTGTCAGCTGGAAAATTAAAATCGTAACCGTAATCATCACCGCGGGTGCAAACAATAAAAGGGGAGCTGAAGTCATAAAATCACGACCTGCATTCAGCATGGCGCCCCATTCAGGTAAAGGCGGTTGCGCTCCTAATCCAAGAAATGAAAGTGCCGAGATATATAGAATAATTTTACCAAAATCAACAGTAGCCACTACTAAAATCGAAGGCAACACGTGTGGCAAACAATGTCGCCATATAATGATGGGCGTAGGCACTTTATAAAATTTTGCCATCCTAATATAATCCTTGCCGCTTACACTTTTAACGATGGTCCGTGATAAGCGCGCATAAGTCATCCATCTTAACAAAATCATGGCGAATACAATATTCCAAATGCTTGGTTTCAACAGACTGGCCATTGCAATCACTAATACAAATTCAGGAATACTTAAACCAATATCAATGATACGCATGATTATTTGGTCTAATTTTCCTTTGAAATAGCCTGCGAGCATCCCTATTGGCACACCCACCAGTATCGTTAATAACAGTGTTAACAAGCTAATTAACAACGTGTACCGAGCGCCTATCACAAGACTTGCTAACAAATCCCGGCCATAATCATCTGTGCCTAACCAGTGTGCTGCACTGATAGGTAAAAGACTTTCATCTAGTTTCACATCAAAGGCAGCCTGTTTCGAAACAATCACTTGAGCAACAATGAGTAAACATAAATAACCGATACATATCCACACAATGAAAGGTAACTGACGTCGCTGCTTTATCATTGTGAAGACACCTCATATTCAGCTGTTTCTAATCGTAGAGACTCTGTCTTTTGATATTGTAAACGTTGCTTTGGATCTAAAAACAAAATCAGCATGTCGCTTAACATATTCGCCAAGACTACAATCACACCCATCATTAAAACTATACCTTGAATGACGGGATAGTCTCTCGCACGCACACTATCCACTAAAAATTGCCCTAACCCCGGAATGCTAAATACGCGCTCTATCACTACTGTCCCTCCTATTAAACTTCCTATAGATAAGCCTAATATGGTTACAACAGGTACCAGTGCAGGTTTCAATATATCTGTAAAGAATATGTACCGTTCAGACATACCGCGTAAACGTGAAGCGGCAACTTCTCGACTTTGATACAAGTTCATCACTGTAGATCTCATCAAACGAATATAATAGGCGCTCATTCCAATACTCATTGCCATTACGGGTAACACCAAGTGAAGCGGCGAAGCATACCCAGATGCAGGTAAAATATTTAAACGGACTGCAAAGATATGAATGAGAACAATACCTAAAAAGAACGACGGAAGACTCACTGTCATTGATGTCGCGGTACGAATCAATCGATCCATTTTACTATTTGGATGACGCCCAGCCCATATCCCAAGAGGTAATGCCGTCATCATGACGACCATTATCGTCAATATGGCAATCAATATTGTAGGTTGCGCATGAAATATAAGCGCTTTGAGCACGGGTTCATGCGTTTGATAACTCACACCAAAATCAAAATGAATCACGTTTACCAACCATCGTCCATATTGTATAAACCATTGATCATTTAAACCATACGCTTGGCGCGTGGCATTGATAGTCGACTGTGACACATTCGCTTCTCCAACATGAAGCATATGAACCACTGGATCGCCTGGTGTCAACTTCATTAAAATAAAAGTAATCGTTGATAAAATCCACAGTACACTGATCATTTTAACGATTAAGCGAACAAATCTTTTAATGCGCATTTGTCATATCAATCTTTTCATCAACTAAATAGATGCCTTCTGGTGTTGCTTTAAAGTGACTCACATTTCGGTTAAGACCATCAACCGTATCATTGTAAGTAATATAACTTGCTGGTATATCTCGTGCGGCTGTTTCAATAATGTCATTAGATAGTTTCTCACGTTCGCCTTGATTGACCGTATGATTTAATTGTTCAATCATTGCCGTCACTTTTGAGTTTTTATAGGCCCCTTTATTGACCGAACCATCTTGATGGTAGGCTTGATTGAAGAAGTAACCTGTATCCCCACGCGGAATCGTTCCAAAGCTGTACATTGTTGCATCCCACTGGGAACGATCTGCTAAATAACCTTCAATATCATCAACTGTTCGGATATCTATATCGATATGGGCTTTTTTGGCATCCGACTGAATGACTTGTGCCATTTTAGGTAATTCTGGACGACCTTCATATGTAATTAGTTGAATTTTTAAAGGGCGGGCATCATTATAACCTTCTTTTTCCATTATTGCCCTTGCATCTTGTATATTCTGTTTTTTCACTGCTTGATGCTTAATAAAATCAAGATGATCATTAAAAGGACCTGTAGCTGGCTGGGCAAAGCCTTTCGAAATTTTCTCTGCAATACCTTTTCTATCAATGACCGCATCTAGCGCTTGGCGGACAGGGCGCGTCATCTTTTCACTTTCTTGATTATAAACGACCATCTGTGTTCGATAACCTGATACACGCGCTATTTTTGTTTGTTCCGACTTGGCTAATTGCTGAATACGATTCACAGGGACATCGGTGATTAAATCAGCTTGTCCAGATTCTAGATGACTGACACGCGCATTTCCATCTTCTTGGTAAGTGACATTCACACCATCAAGTTTGGGTTGTCCATGCCAATATTTTGAATTTCGGTCTAGGCTCATTTTTTGTGAACGTTGATAACTTTTGATTTGATAAGGCCCCGTTCCTACAGGATGTGTATTTAAATCTGTTTTAGCATCCACGTCAAAAATCGCCACATAAGGATTAGCTAATTCAGAGGCGAGTTCAGGATAGGATGATTTTGTTGTAATCGTTACTTTTTGGCCTTGAGCCTTAATATTTTTGATGGGTAGTGTAGATTTAACAAAAGGACTCTTTTTCAATGCTATTTCTAGACTTTTTTTAACTTTTTCACCCGTCAGTGGGACCCCATTTTGGAAATGGATATGATCTTTAAGTTTAATTTCTAACTGGTCTGACGAATTGTAATGATACGATTGTGCTAACCAAGGTTGAATTTCACCATTTTTTGAAACCTTAAATAGTGTTTCTGCCGCACCTACGCGCACAGGAACGTCCGTTTCATAGGGAGCAATTGAAGTTGTTTTCAAAGGGAGCTCAATATCCAATATCTTCTCTTTAGAATGCGAAGAAGTTCCGCAACTTGCGAGCAATAATGAGGCCGTCGTAAATAATGCCACTGAACGCTGATATTTCATAGTTAAATGCCTTCTTTCTCTATATAAGAATAAAATAATTAACTATGATATTATATCAAAAAAATATTTAAGCACCAAATTAGCTTTCAGGAACTGTTTGTTTTTGTTGGTCCAAATGATCTAAAAAGCGTT
Organism: Staphylococcus schleiferi; assembly: GCF_900458895.1. Taxonomy (NCBI): domain Bacteria; kingdom Bacillati; phylum Bacillota; class Bacilli; order Caryophanales; family Staphylococcaceae; genus Staphylococcus; species Staphylococcus schleiferi. The sequence continues at coordinate 407,112 of NZ_LR962863.1, read as the reverse complement.
TCGCTTGTTGGTTAATTGTCTTAAAGTCGATACCTTGTTGTTGAGCAGCAAAAACACAACCGCAGTAACATTGGCGGAAAATATCATAATCTTGACACATCGTAATAGAACGCTCATATCCTTTATTTTTTTTGAAGTCGCTCGGTAAATATTTTACATCATAGATTTGTTGTACATCTAAGCCGATTTCATTAATCAATTGTGCATTTTTCTTTGGTGACAATGTGATTGCACTACCAAAGTAATCGTATCCCATTTCAACTGCAGCTTCAGCAACCATCTCAAGGCGCATACCAAAACATGCTGAACAACGTGCGCCGCCTTCAGGTTCTTCAGTTAGCCCACGAGATTTAGCCATTTTCATAAATTCGTGTGGTTCATATGGCACTTCGATATATTTTACATGACTGCCTGTACGTTCATTAAAGTCATTGACAAATTTTTCTTGTACACGCGCACGACGAAGATACTCATTTTTAGGATGAATATTAGGATTCGCAAAGTAAATTGCAACGTCTGCATGTTCAGTCAAAAACTCAAGTGTATAGGTACTACATGGCGCACAACAACTATGCAGTAGTATCGATGGGCGCTCGTTTTCTCTTTCCCAGTTCATGATCATTTTTCGTAAAACTTTATCATAATTAATTTTTTGGTTTTTCATTTTATCTAGTATTTGTTCTGCTTGAATCATTTTGCTCCCCCACTTATAAAAAATATCATTGATACATAAAATATAACATAAATCACTAACGCAATGAATGATTCACTTGAGCTCAATGATAAGAGGATTCGCCGTTAACAGACCCGATGATGACCTCAAGAATATATTTTTTACTTCAGACTCGCCCTTTATGTTATAATACTTTTTAGCTCGTAAATGAGGTGATTAAATACTTGAGCTTTTATGAATATATGCAGATTTACATTGGTGATGATACCCCATTAGGTGATTTGGCGAGACATATGCATGCAGATGCTAGATTTCCTAAGGAGCTTCATACGTCCGATGAAATATTAGCATGCTTTCGTGAAGCTTCATGTCTCGGTCAATTGAATTTAGCTGTTATTAAACGAGCGATTGCAATTTATTTGCAATTTGGACAAAGCTAAATGAAGACCTCACATTCACTTTATATGGAATGTATCACCTCTAACAACGCCTCTTGCGCTCAAGTCAAGAGGCGCCTTTTTTATTTAGTTACTTCTCTCTAAGCATCAGACGCCAATAAAAAGCGCCTGACCTTCAATGTAAATCCATACATCTTAGCCAGACGCTATCCTAAGTGACTCAGAAACATCACCCGTAACCTTTTGTCTCATTATTCTATTGTCATTAGATTTAACCTTCCCGAAAAATTTGCTTCATTGAACGTCCACGTGACCGCTCATCAATCATTTTGTCTAAATACCGAATTTCTTTCATGAGTGACGGTTCCATTTCTTCAATCCGTTCACCACAAATTATCCCTTTTATTTTTTTACGCTGTGGATTCAGGTGTGGCGCTTGCTTAAAAAACATCTCAAATGTCGTTCCATTTTTTAAATTTGATTCAAGCATATCTTGAGAATAACCTGTGAGCCAACAAATGATTTCATTAACATCTTGATACGTACTCCCTACTTTATTCATTTTACGCATATAATAGGGATAAACTTCATTTACTTCCACATGATAAATATGGTATGCCATCGCATTCACGCCACCTTTGTTTTCACTTTAATGCTCAAATTTCATATGAATCAACCAAGCAAAACGATTTTGTTGTTCAAATTCTGCAGTGCCATTTGCCGCTTCTACAATCTTTTCAAGTTCATCTTTAAATGGATAGTATTCGGTTTGTAAGTCCTCGACTAAATTGACATACATTTTATCTGTGTAGTATTGAATGATTTGGTTTTTATTCATTTCCGATTCAAATAACGTATCAATAAAAACGATATGGCCATTTGGTTTTAAAAATTGTTTCATATAATTCAGTGCTTCTTGTTTGCCTTGATGATCTAAATGATGAAAGGCAAAACTCGACACGATGGTATCGAATTTTTTCTCTACTGGAATTTTTAAAAAGTGACCTTCTATCACATGGATGCCTTCTTTTTGGTTGGCAATGGCTCTCATATCTTCTGATGGGTCAATTGCCGTCACGTCTAAGCCTTGATTGATTAAATGTTGGGTTAAATTCCCTGTTCCTGCACCAATTTCTAATACTTCACCTGTTGATAATTGTGCAATTTGGTCTAACATCTTTGAATAACCTTCAAAGACATCTTTATATTCGTTTTCTTTGCTCGTATTAAATACCGTATCATCATATCTTTCTGCCCATTTTTCAAACACGTCCATGAATTCCATAGCAATCTCCTTTTTATTTCTTAGTAATTCGATATGTATTATATACTAAAAAGTTCGCTCTGCCAATCACTTCAAATTATCGTCACAATCTTTGACTCCATTTAGTTAAAAATGACTTTCGTAAGCATTGGATGCATGACGAAATTCCTTACAATTCGTTTAGATATTTGAATACAAAAAGGTGTAAGCCACTTGGCGCAATGCAATTTTTGCGCTATGACTTACACCTTTTATTTTGATTCACTTTTGATTTTTAAACTCAAACGAAAAATACGTTTAAAATATTATTCCAATATGTTACTCTTATCAGCTTTATCTGCAAGTCCTTGTGCTAAAGGATCTAAATAAGGTTTACCAATGAGACCTACAAGGAAGAAGCCGACACCAAAGGCTGTGAGCATTGTTAATTTAAAAACTAAAATTTGTGGTACAGGGCCACCTACTGCTTCTCTCAATGCATCAATACTATATGAGAACGGTAAGTACGGGTGGATTGTTTGGAAAAACTGAGGTGTAACCTCAATTGGGAACGTCCCACCGCCGCCGGCAATTTGTAATACTAATAATACGATAGCCAGCGCTTTACCCGGGTTACCTAATACAGAAACCAATGTATAAACAATAACCGAGAATATGATGGCTGAATATAAACAAATGGTAATAAAGAGCCATACTGACTCAACCGATGCTTTCAGAATAACGATGTCCCCTATTGAAACAATAAGCGCTTGAATCATGTTCATAACGACAAATAGTCCCATTTTACCTAAATAAGTCTCACGTATTGTTAAATATGGCTTCAATTCAGGATGCTTATTATGTGTTGTAAGCAAGCTGACAAGCAACAGTGCACCTACCCAAATAGAGAGTGCTGTATAGAATGGTGTACTTGCTGAACCGTAATCTTTAACTGGGAACACATTTTCTTTTTGTAAATCGATTGGATTTGAAATGACGCCCGCTTGTTTTTTGAGGTCATTACGCAATAAATCAATCAACTCTTCAATCGTATTGTCTCTATCTAATTGCTTAAATATTTTATTCGCTTTTTTCAAGTCTTTTTCAACACTTGGAAAATCATTTTTAGCAAAGTCCGCAAGATTGCTTAGCGCTTCTTTCGCTTTCGGTTGGTTTGCATCAAGAATTTGACGTAAACGGTCGTATTTTGCGAATGCTGTTGGTAAATTTTCATTAACTGTTTGTGTCGTTTCAGAAATTTTGTTTTCAAGGGCAGGTAAATCATTTTTTACAAAATCAGACGCATTGTGAACTTTTTTCTTAAATTCTGGGAAGTAAGCTTGCGCTGCTGACATTGCACGAATGTACTCTGCTTCAACAGCAGGTAACGTATCACTCAAACGTTTCAAACGCTCATTGGCATCTGATAATATCGTTTGGCCGCTACGTATAATCGATTGCACCTTTTGAAGTTTTTCTTGTGCAACATTCAATGTCACTGCACCTTTGTCTAGTGCTTTACCTAAAGCGTGTGAAACATCCAATAACTTATTCGCAACATCGTTTTTCAACATCGTTTGCGCTGCTTTAATTTGTTTTTGAATATGATCTACACGTTTGATGATATCCATCGCTTCTGCTTTACCAGAATTACCTGCTGCAATAGCATCGTTTAACTTGTTCAAGCGTTTCGTTGCTTCTTTAATATCATCCTGCGCTGTTTTCAATTGTGCTTGGGCTTCACTCAAATTAACGCCTTCTGTACGTTCAACATCAGATAAAAAGTCGCGATAATCTCTAATTGTTTTATTCGCATGGTTCATACGCGCAATAAGATGAGATAACGGTTCTTTAAATTGTGAAGCGTCATTTGAGCTGATAATACCATAGCCCATATTTTTAGCAGCATCCAAATCATCTTGAGTCGCTTTTAATTGCGAAGCTGCTGCTGAATTGACATCTTGCAATGATTTTGAATAGGCAGACTCTAAAGATGCTGCATCATCATTCGATATTACTTGTCCATTTGGTAATGGTTGACCACTCGCGTCATTCGCCGTACTTACTTGGCTTGTCTGATAATGAGACTGATGCGTACTTTGTGGCGCTGTTTGAACATTTGCTTGCTGACCTTGTTGATTTTGTGCACGAGAAACGTCATTCGCTAATTGATCATTCGCTTGACTTGCGTTGTTAACAACTTCTCCATAAGCTCGAATGCGTTGCTCGATAGAAGGTAACAACTGTTGTGCTGAGTTGAGGTCTTTCAATGCTTTATCTGTGCCACCAATCGCTATGTCCACCCCTTTGTTAATTGTTGGAAAACGGTTTGGCACTTGGCTTGCAGCTTGTAAAATACGTTCAATTTCAGGGAGTGAATTATCTAATGCAACCACTAATTTTGCACGCTCATTGATTGCAGGAATACTTGCATTCAACTGGTTGAGTCGCTCAGTTGCATTGACCGCATCGTCTTTATAGCGATCTAACTCTCTGAATTTATCTGCGTATTGATCAAGCTGATCTTGATGTTCATTTAAGTAAATCAAACCTTCACGGAAGCGTTCAATTTTAGGTAATGCGTTATTTGCAGCATAAATTCCATCACGAACTTTTTTATATGCTGGAAGCTCATCTTCAAGTTTAATCCCTAAACGATCTGCTTCTTTAAGCAATACTTTCGTTACGGTTTCATTAAATTTCTGATTGGCTTTTTTCACGATCTCGCTCGAACCTGCGTCAGTCATTTTAGGCGCAATGGCGTTGAGCTTTTGGTTCACTTTATATTCCACTTTTGCTTGTTGTGGGTCTTTACGTAAAGTACCTGTAATTTGATGTGTAAATCCTTCTGGAATATAGAGCGCTGCGTAATATTTACCCATGCGTAAATCATGATCTGCTTTTTCACGACTTACAAATTGCCAATCAAAATGGGTATCTTTTTTCAAAGTATCCTCAAGGCGATTACCAACATTCAATTTTTTATTACGTACCGTATCACCCTTGTCTTCATTTACAACAGCAACTTTAATGTGGTTTGTATTTGAATAAGGATCCCATGTTGCTTCCAAGTTAAACCAAGCATAAAAGGATGGTAAAATCGCTAATCCTAAGATAATGATGATTGCACCAGGGGTCTTGGCAATCTTCTTAATGTCCATCAGAAATAATTTGATGGCGTTCTTCATTTCCTCACCTCAATATCTACTCAAACACTTTATAAATCATGATGATTCATGTAATATAAGTATGTGCAATATTTATTTATTTGTTGTTTCAAATTAAAGTTAACATATGTCAACAAGTTACAAAGACACACCATAGTATAACAAGTTCATCCTTAGTTTGTATAGCATTTATCATGTCTTTCATATATCACTTTTTATACAAACTGAGTCGTTTCGTAACCAAAAATATGACTTACATTTCTAGGATATGAGTCTCCCTTTTTGATTGCAAGACAAAAACTATATAGAGAAAAGGAGTAACGCTTTGAAAAGTAAATTTATTTTCACAGGTTTATTGACCACAGCCCTTATCTTTCCCCCTGTCACATCAAACTTGGCACATGCTGCCTCACCTAAAGCGACAGAAACTGTAAAAGATAAAATTTCAGATGTAGATGATGAACAAGAAACATCACAAGATCGCAATCATGATGACAGTTCAAAAGAGAGTTCCTCTGAAAAATCAGATGACTCAAAACAAGATAAAAAGACAAAAGAAAAGCGTTCCAACCATAGTACGCATACTTTTGATCATCCATCTCAATCAAGTTTTTCTTCGATTGGGAATTGGCCAACGTATAAGAAAAGTAATGACTGGTTTAGCGACCTATTCCACCATTCTTTCAATAATCAAAGTGACGATGCACAAAACAGTCACTTCATAAACGAACCGCAGTCAAGTGACGCTTCATCTTCATCCGAAGCATCACCTGCTGAGAACACTTCAAATAATGAACAAAGTGCTACTCAACCTGAAGATCGTGACTTTTTCGATGCGCTTAACGATATTTTAAAAGGCACTCATCATACTACAAATGATCAACAGTCATCTTCTGACTCAGAAGCATCTCGTGATGACCAAGACACATCCGCTTCTGAAGACGATTCAACTGCAAAAGATGATTCAGTTACAAAAGATGAGAACAATAACCCTTCACAATCTGATGATCAAGACAGTGAACAACCGCAGATGAATGATTCACAGTCATCTTCAGAAACAGACCATTCAAGTGCACATGACACAACTTCAAATAAAGATGACAATCAAACAGATGCGCAACAATCAAATTCAGAAGACAAGCAAGATCAAGAGCAAAGCAGTGCTTCAACATCAAAAAGTAAAAATGATGATATGATTGATTCACTTTTAGATGAATACAGTGATAACGCAACAAAAACACATCAAAATTATCAGAAACAGAAACATAAAAATTCAAACGGTCATGATGAGCAAATCCCTGAACCCGATGCATTGAAACATTCACGTGAACAAGCACCTGCGCAAACATTTAAAGATTTGCCTCAAAATAGTCATTTACGTCAAACAACGTTATTTGAACAAATGCCAAGTCGTAATGATGCTTCATCTTCATCCGATACATTTCGCGTTGTACCAACAGAATCGACGCGTAAATTTATCAATGATATTGCCAAAGATGCACATGACATCGGTCAAAAAGAAGATATTTATGCTTCGATTATGATTGCGCAAGCGATTTTGGAATCTGATTCGGGTCGAAGTACATTATCACGCGAACCGAATTTCAACCTTTTCGGTATGAAAGGGAGCTATAAAGGAGAATCTGTAGGTTTTAACACATTAGAATCTGACGGACACTCAATGTATCAAATTCATGCAGATTTTAGAAAATACCCAGATCGTAAAGCTTCGTTAAACGATTATGCAGATTTAATTAAAAATGGTATTGATGGCAATCCTTCTATTTATAAAGGAACATGGAAAAGTGAAAGCTCCAGCTATCGTACAGCTGCTTCAGAGCTTGTCGGTACATATGCAACGGATCCACAGTACGACGAAAAATTAAAATCATTGATTAAAACTTATGATTTAACACGCTTCGATCATAAAAAAATGGGTTCATTATTAGACGAAGATACAATGAAACAAAATAGCGAAGCCGTAAGTGGTGACTTTAAACCATTCAGAGCGGCAAGTGCTTCACCATACCCTCAAGGTCAATGTACTTGGTATGTATACTCTCGAATGGCACAATTTGATAAGGATATCGCAGGAGATATGGGTAATGCGAGTGACTGGACTTACTCAGCATTAACGAAAGGCTTCTCTGTTTCAAGTGAACCTGAAGCACACACTGCTGTTGTCTTCAAACCTGGTCAATTAGGTGCGGACCGTTACTACGGTCACGTTGCTTTTGTTGAAAAGGTAAATAAAGATGGTTCTATCGTTGTCTCTGAATCTAACGTCAAAGGGCTAGGTGTCATTTCTTATCGTACAATCGATAAAGAAGATGCTGACTCTTTAGACTATATTAAAGGTGGCACTTCAAACGAATAACCTTTATTCATTACAACTTGATATACAAAAAAGAACAGCAACACAAACTGATTTGACAGTGCGTGTTGCTGTTCTTTTTATCTTCGGTTATTTTATTGTTTACGTTTTTTCAAATATTTAATTAATAAACCGATACCTAAAATGACGACAATAATACCAATTGGTAATGCTGCATTTTTAGTCATTTGACCTGAGTCTGGTAATTTAAAATTACCATTTTCATCAAATAAGTTATCTAAGAAGTTGTCACCTGTTGCGAGTTTATTTACTTTTTGGTACGGATCAATGGTTGGTTTCGGTGCAAAATCATGTTGGAATAATCCACCTAGGCCACCAGAAGGTCTTTGGTTCAGTAGTTTTCTTAATTTATCATTTGTACTTTCAGATGGTAACAATAAACGATGACGTTGATTTGTTAAATCTAAAGTTGGCAAATGGCGTAATGGCGATAAAATGTCATTAATATTAGTACGGAAATCATTTCTAACATCTTTGATTTGTTTTTGTAGTGTGAGTAAGCGATTTGCTTGTGCATCCAACTCGCCATGAATTAATTTTAGTAAATCTTTTGTATTATGAATATCCTTTGAAATACGTTGTGCAATTAATGACGCATTATCTGGATTTAAACGACCATCCAAAATAGCTTCAATCGCGTCTTTTTTATTATGCGCTTGTTTTAATAGCGCATTTAAAATATCATCGCTCGTTGCTTTACCATTGGATTTATAATACTTTTTGAGTCTACTCAAAATTTCTTGATTTGAAGGATGCCCTTCCATGATTTTTTGAGCTAATTGTTTCGCTTTTTGTTCATCAAAACGCGTACTTAATAAAGTTGTCACCAAATCTTTAGTGTGCGCTGTGTTATCCAACATACCTAACAACAACGTATCACTATGTGTTTGTTTCAAATCATCAATCGCTCGTTGCAATTGGTCGGCAATTTGTTGATTGTTTTGACCATGTGTATGAATCTGCTTTGCGATTGCTGCTGCTTGTTTATCATTATATAAGTCACTTAATATCGACTTAACCGCAGCTTGTTTATCATTGGCTGCTTTTAAACGAGATAATATTTCATCATTTTGTTGGTTCAATTGTGATGCAACAGTCTTCGCACTTTCATGCAACTTTTGTTGTTGCTTAGGTGAGAGGTCTGAGCGGCTACCAATTTTATTTTGAAGCTCATTTAAATGTTGACGTTTTTGCGCTAAGTAATCTTCAGATTGATCAGCAACCGATTTTGAAGCCATATCATCAATTTGTGATACAACGCTGTCTCGATCATTAAGCAAATCTTTTAACGCCTCATCGCGTTGATTTAACTTTTGGTGCAATGTGTTTCTATCTGCTGTTAAATCACGATCCATTTGATGAAGTTGGTCTTTTGTACCACTCAAATGTTTGCGCATTTCTTCAGCAATGTCATTGTTTGTATCGGGTTGATCGTCAGAAGTGGCATCATTTTTGGGTGTTTCATCACTCTGTTTTGGACGGTTATCACTTTGCGATTGGCCTTGTGTACCATCATTATTTTGTTCAGGCTCAGACTTTGGTTGTTCTGTCTCTTTTTTCGATAAATCATTGATTGTATCTATCAATTTCGACAAATCATCATCATCCGATGTATTCGTATGCGATGGTTGAGGGGCATCTGTTCTATTTTTGGCTTGAGGTGTTGCCTGTTGATGTCTGTCAACTTCTTTTTTTAACTGTTTGATTCTTTGATCGATACTGTCTAGTTGCGGTCTAACGTCATCCTTCGTCTCTGCATCTTTCGCTTTTTTATTTGCTGCTTCAGCTTCTTCAATGATTTTGTTAATACTTTGTTGAGAATCATCATTTGCGCGTAGAAGTTCTAAGAAATCATTTTTATAATCTGTATTCAATGAATCCATTTTATTAATTTGATGTTCTGCATCGTCAAGTAATCGTTGAATATCATCGTCTGACTGAGTTGATGCATGTGCATAAGAAGGGGAGGTTGCACTGATTGGATAATAGAATAATGATCCTACTAAACAAAGCGCGGTACCAGTTTTTAATAAATGATGGCGCACATTGACATGTCGCGTTGATTTTGACTGAGTCATGTCATCCTTCCTTTCTTTTTCATGTTACTATTATAGACCCTTCGTTGAAATTTTTAAATATTTATTATCTAAAAATGTATGAAACAAAATGTAATTGTGAAAATCTAGTTCATAATGAATGAAAAACCTTTAATATTCGCTTCATTATCAAAGAAATAAATTAGAATTGCTTACTATTTATATCTATAATAAAATTTAAAATTTTTACATAATAACAAAAAGCAACTCATGGCCACCTATTTGGACCCTCAGTTGCTTTTAAACTATTTTTTTCAAAGATTCTTTAACAAGCACTTAAATTAACCTTTGTATATCACTATATAATGCTTTAGGATCTGAAGCATTCAACAATTGCACTCATTTGTCATCTTGCATTAATGCTTTTGATAATTGTTGGAGTACTTTCAAGTGTGTGTCATGACTATGCAGTGGCACTGCAATTAAAAAGATTAATTGTGGCCATGTACCATCTAAACTCTCCCATTCTACACCTGTATCATTTTTTAACACAGCGACAACAGGCTGACGAATCGCATCTGTTTTTGCATGGGGCATCGCAATGTTCATTCCGAGCGCAGTCGTTGCCTCTGCTTCTCTAGCTAAAATAGCTTTTTTGAGTACGACTTCATCATTAACATAGCCAGCCTTTTGCAACGCATCAACCAATATATCAATCGCATGATCTCGTGAGATTGACTGATTGATGTTTAAAATCACATTCGCATCAAACAGTTCGTCAACTTGAGCACTCTCATCTTTAGCCTCTACGGGTGACACCGCTACATGCGTATCATCGCGCATTTCCTTTGTGCGTTCGTTTGGCATTTGATCTACTTGTTCGTTACTACTCCGACGTGCAACAGGTTTTTTTCTTAAAATTAACACGACTGCCATCGTCACGAAACTTCCGACTATGACCGCAATCGCAAACATAAGGATGTGATCAATGCCGCCTAAAACTGCAACAATAGGTCCACCATGTGCAACACGATCCCCGACATGACCCAGCGCCGCAATCACTGAAGCAATCATAGCCCCTATCATGTTTGCAGGTATGACGCGTAATGGATCTTGTGCAGCAAATGGGATGGCCCCTTCTGTAATACCAAACAAGCCCATCGTAAAGGAGGCTTTACCCATTTCAATTTCATTTTGATTGAATTTACTCTTTTTGATAAATGTTGCGAGTCCGAGTCCAATCGGCGGTGTACAAACTGCAACAGCAACCATTCCCATTACACTATAGTTACCTTCAGCAATTAAAGCAGAACCAAATAAAAATGCCACTTTATTCACTGGGCCTCCCATATCAAAAGCAATCATGGCACCAATAATCATCGCTAAAATGACGATATTTGCGCCTTGCATGCCTTTTAACCAAACTGTCAAAGCGCTGAACACACTGGCAATAGGTGCACCAATCACAAATATAAAGATTACGCCTACCAGAACAGAAGCAATGATTGGAATCACAATAATAGGCATAATCGGCGCCATAGCTTTAGGAACTTTTACATTTTTAATCCACTTAGCGATATAGCCCGCTAAAAATCCTGCGACAATTCCTCCTAAAAAGCCTGCACCTGCATCACTGCCATAAAAACTTCCATCCGCCGCTATCGCGCCTCCAATCATACCTGGAACGAGTCCTGGTTTATCAGCTATACTCATCGCGATATACCCAGCTAAGATAGGAACCATAAAACTAAAAGACAATGCCCCTATTTTTTCAAAAGGCTTCCAAAACGAGTCATCCGGAATTACTAAACCATGTGTTGCGGTCTTTTCGCCTCCTAATGATAAGGCAATGGCAATCAACAATCCCCCTACTACAATAAATGGGACCATGAAAGAAACACCATTCATAAGGTGCTGATAGACTGCTTGAACACCCTGATGCTTCGTAGACGTATTGTTCTCTGAAACACCTTCAGAAGATGCATTCATTTTATCACCTTGATAGATTGGCACATGTCCATCAATAACGCGTTGTATCAGAGCTTCTGGTTGATGAATTCCTGCACGGACGCTTTCTCTAATTAAAGGTTTTCCATCAAAACGTGATAAGTCAACTTGTCGATCTGATGCAATAATAATACCGTCTGCTTTTTCAATCTCTTCTGCTGTCAATTCATTTTCGACCCCGATACCGCCTTGTGTCTCAACTTTAATGCTGACACCTAGCTTTTTTGCAGCTTGTTCTAACTTTTCTTGTGCCATATATGTATGTGCAATACCATTGGGACAAGATGTGATTGCAAGTATGTTCACGCCTAACACTTCCTCTTTCTAAAATTCAAATACACCTCCATATTATCCCCTTGCTGATTGTATTTCAACGAATATTTTAAGCGCTTACAACATAGTATGTCTGATAAAGTCTTATATATAAAGCGATTTTTGAACCCATAAAAAACACATCATAAGAAAAGTGGTAGCAAATGACAGATTTGATGCATTGCTTTAAATCAAGCTTTCATCAAAAACAATCTTCCCTACCACCGTGATCCCTTCAAATTTTTGTTCAATTTAACAATGCGCATTTAAAAAATCGGATTCTGTTCCATGTGGGATTTGCATGCTTAACTTTCATCATAAACTTCAGTACAGTATCCATTAAAATGACAATGGGGACATTCGAATTTCCGTGTTGTTGATGTATGGCTTGCAAACGCCCAAGTCCATAAGTCAGGTTTGAACGTTGTCTGACAGTTTGGACATTGATATTTTACCTTGCCATAATAATCGACTGTCATACGGTACGCAACAATAGCACTATAAGTCAATGCTATAGCTGTTGGCCACGCGGTTTGGCTTTTCAAACTAAGACTGATTCCAATGACATTAGCGAATGATGCTGTAGTACCCAGGACCATCGTTTTTTGTGTTAACTGAGATAAATAAGGTTGATTTTTCATTATTTTCTCAATGTCCGATAGTGTATGCACAGGTGCTGTTGATGACGTAGCAATCATTTTTTGAATTGTTTTCATCTGCTTTAATTGAAGTTGTTGTTGCTGAATCATTTCTTCTGATGCACTTATTTTTTGTTCTAAAATTGAACGAACCGTCTTAAGTGTGCCCTCTGCATGAATCAATTTTCGGATTTCAGCCAAACTTAAACCTAAAGACTTCATCATTAAAATCAGGTTCAATTGTTCCGCTTCACGATCAGTATAAATACGATATTGATTATCTTTAACAAAGGCTGGCTTTAATAACTTTTGTCGATCATAATATTGTAACGTTCGCTTTGAAATATTGAACTTTTCAGCAAGCTCACCTGTCGAATAATGGGACATTGATCTCACCTCCTTATTTACGTTGTACACGATGACCTTACGTCATGGTCAACAATCTTATGCATAATTGCGAGCATTTTTTGAGGTTCGTCTATAAAAGGTGCATGTGCCGTATCTTGAAAGGCATAGAAATGCTTATCTTTTGAAGCCACACGATCAAAAAAGGCTTTACTATCTTCATACGTCGTTTGCAAATCATGGACACCTTGCAAAACGTAAAAAGGCACTGTTATTTCCTGGGCAATATCATTTAAATCGACATTGGCCATCTCATTCGTTAAGTGCTCAAATGTTGAGAGACTCCCTCTCACAATGTTAATCCGCTCTATTAATTTATAGTAAGGTGTCGACATCATCACTTTAAACATACGCCATAACGAATAGCCATGACTTGAAAACCCAACTTTATAACGCTCTGTGTAACGTTGGCGTACGCGACCATAGTAGCGATTTGTATTAAACTGACGCGTGAGGTGTACACGGTTTAACCGTTTAACCGCATTTTGATTGTTTTCTTCATGAGCTAAAAAGCGTAAATGATCAAGTATAAGCTGTTCATTATGAAAAACATTTCCCAGTTGCCCCATACCAATATAAGCTGCAATCACTTCTGGATAACGGTGCGCTACATGGGTACCGATAATGGTTCCAAACGAGTGACACATTAAAAACACTTTATCTTGATGAAAATGTAAACGTAAAAATTGGATAAGTTGATATAAATCATCAATGAGGTCGCACATCCCTACTATTTGACGTGTATACGACATCCCCGTCCCGCTCTGATCCCAATATACGACCGTATACTGATCCGTCAAATCAATATGGTGTGCGCGAAAAAATGGATAAAGTGGAAAACCTGGTCCCCCATGCACGACTAATAAAATTGGATTTTGTTCATCCTTTGTTTCAATAATAACGCCTTGGCGATGTCCATTTAGAGAAAGATATAATTTCTTCACTTTGCGGCCATCTGCTTCTATATATGTTTTCATCTCTACACCTCAAATCTTTCATATCAATTATAAATCATTTCTTATCCTTTAGAGTAAGCGAACACCTTAAAACCATAAAAAAAGGCTTTGGACGTGATACGCGCGTCCAAAACCGTGAAAGGATTTGTATTCAATTTGTCGATACACCATGCATTATTTTTTGTAATGATAGTCGATTGTATACGTAGAGACTTTGTTTTTAATGATTGGACTTTCTGTGTCCTCTCGATGACTTCTCACGTTTTTATGTGAGGCTTTAAAAACATCTGAAGAAAGCCAATTTTTAAATGCTTGCTCTGATTGCCAAATGGTTAAAATTTTTACTTCATCAAATTCTTCTAAATCATTCGTTTGTGTCACATACATTTCTATAAAGCCATCAATCGTTTCAATGCCTTGACGTTGATGAAAACGTTGCATCGTTTCCTGCGCTGTTCCTTTTGTTAATGTCAATTTATTTTCTGCCATAAACATCATACTTCCAACTCCTTATTCCTGATACGCATGGGCAAAAACCACTTTAGTTTTAATCAATTGTCCAAGACGCGTCAAACATCATCTATCGCACTCAAACTTTGATTATCTTCTGACACCCCTATTATATTTGATAACGATTATCAATATCAACTATAATCCAGATTTCACGTCTTCATTTCATATCAAAATGGATTTGAAGTTGTGATGAACATCACATCATAGAACATCCCCATTCTAGTAAACACCCTGTGTAACAAATGAAAAGGAGAGCGGATTGCGAATCATCTCACAGTCCCTCTCCCATTTTTTATATTACCTTTTACATTGACCTATTTTTTACGCATTTTAAGACGGGTCGTCTACTTTGATAGATAAATATTTAGTTTCTAAATAGGGTTCTATGCCTTCAATGCCGCCTTCAATGCCGCCTTCAATGCCACCTTCACGGCCGTAGCCACTTTCTTTCATGCCACCAAAGGGGGCATGAGCTGCTGAAGGTCCACCATCATTCCATCCAATCACACCGTAATCTAAATGATTATAAATATATAAACCTGTACGATAATCATTCGTGAAGAAATAAGCAGCGAGTCCAAATTCTGTATCATTAGCCATTCGAATGGCTTCGTCTAAATCCTCATAACGCATAACTGGCGCCACTGGACCAAACGTTTCTTCATGCATACATTTCATCTCTTGGTTGGCTTGTGTGACAACGACTGGATTAATGAAATTACCGCCTAATTTCACTTCATCCCAGCTTCTAGATAGTTGTCCGCCATGTTGTTTAGCATCTTGTAAGTGATCAATCACTTTTTCAACTGCCTTTTCATTAATGAGCGGTCCAACTTTAACATCTTCTGCCATGCCATCTCCCACTTTAAGCGCATGGACTTGTTCAATTAACTGTCGCTCATATTCATCAGCGATCGCGTGGTGAACATAAATACGATTTGCGCAAATACAAGTTTGACCTGCATTTCTAAATTTAGTCGCAATTGTTTGCGCAACCGCTTGGTCAATATCAGCATCTTTATGTACAATGAGCGGAGCAAGGCCCCCGAGTTCCATTGTGACATTTTTAACTGTACTGGCAGATTGTTCAATTAATTTTTTACCTACGGGTGTTGAACCTGTAAATGTAACCTTTTGGACATCGGGATGTGTCGTAAAGATTTCGCCTGCTGTTTTACCGCTTGCTAAGACATATGAAATTGCGTCTTCAGGTATGCCCGCTTCATGGGCAAGTTCAACTAATCGAATCGTCGTCATTGGGGTCTCAGTGGCAGGTTTACAAACAATTGTACAGCCTGCTGCGAGTGCAGGTGCCATTTTTCTAGTAATCATCGCCGCTGGAAAGTTCCATGGTGTAATTGCTGCGACCACCCCTACTGGAAACTTATCAATGATAATCTTTTTATCTGGGGTATTCGCGGGCACTGTTCTGCCATATGTTCTTTTAGCTTCTTCAGCATACCAATCGACATAAGAGACTGCGTAATCTACTTCTCCGAGTGCTTCTGCGTAAGGTTTGCCCCCTTCTAATGTAATTAATCGGGCTAAGGCTTCACGATTGTCTTTAATTAAAGCCGACCAAGCCCATAATAAACGTGAACGTTCATGGGCATCGACATCACGCCACGATAAAAATGCTTGATGTGCTCGCTCAATTTTAGAATGAATGGCTTGCTCGTCAGTATAAAGATAAGTTGCAATGACTTCACCTGTAGAAGGATTTTTGACTTCTAAATTTGACATCTTACCATCTCGCTTCCTCTCAATGAATAGATTTTAAATGTGCTCAATTTTTTTGTTATGCTTATCGTAACACTATCTTCAATTTGTTACATACTTTTCATCCTGAATATGCTAGATTATAAGTATAACTTGAGGAAAGTAGTGATTAGAAAATGACAACCGCAATTCCAAACTGTCCAAAATGTGATTCAGAATATACTTATGAAGATGGGGCTGCTTATGTTTGTCCGATGTGTGCGTTTGAATGGACAAAAAATGCAGTTGAAGAAGCGGCTGCCGTAGAAATCATTCGTGATGCAAATGGCAACGAACTAAAAGACGGTGACACGGTTTCAGTTATCCGTGATTTAAAAATTAAAGGCACATCAGGCGTCATCAAACAAGGTAAAAAAGTTAAAAATATTAAACTCGTCGCCCCAGAAGATGGTCATGATATTGACTGTAAAATCCCCGGTTTTGGTCAAATGGGCTTAAAATCAGAAGTTGTAAAAAAAATTAACTAACATATAAAATAAAGGATGAAACAATAAACCTTTTCTGGATTATCATTGTTTCATCCTTTTTTATTTCAAGTTAAAATGTATCTCTGACAGAAGCGATGGCCTCGTCCATAGATTGTCCAGTTGATAATGACACACTTGCGATAAAACTGCCTTCTACAATAGGCGCATCGACTTTCTCAATTCGGTAATGCCCTACATACATTTCAATAGCCATATCTAAATTCATTTCTGAAGACCCAATGTCAAAGAAACAAATCGCATCTTCTTCTAAATCATTCAATACCTCTGAGATTGTTTCAAACGAAGTCCCTATTTCACCATCATTACCACCCACGGCAATAACACTCACACCTTGTGCCATTTGTTCTAGTAAATCTTTTGTACCTTCTGCAATTTTTTCACTGTGACTAATGAGTACGATACTTGTCATTTCTTTTCATCTCCTATTAATGCATTTAAAATATATACGCTACTTTGTGCACCTGGATCTACATAGCCTAAACTCTCTTTTTTAAAGTAAGATGCACGCCCTTTAGTGGCTTCTATATCACGAGTCGCATCTGCTAATGCTTGTAATTTTTCTAAATCTACACGCTCACCATTTTCCACCGCTTCTCGCGCGCGTGAAATGACATCATACATCGTTTTTTCTTCTCGCGTTACTTTGCCGCGTTGTGCAACTGCATCTTCAAATGCCTTTAATATTGCGATTAGATTATCATGGTCAATGTCATCTTTAGCAACTTGTGACATTTTGACAAAACTAAAACCATATAAAGGACCTGAAGCGCCACCGACTTTAGACATTAATGTCAACCCTGTCGATTTGAGTAATGTCGCAATAGACTGATCATCAAGCTGTGCAGGTAGTGCCTCAAAGCCACGTCTCATATTGACGCCATGGTCTCCATCGCCAATAGCACGATCGAGATCAGTTAAATGGGCTTCTTCTCTTTCAAAGATATCTTTTAGAGCTAATAAACGTTCCTTTAAAATTGTCACATCCATTGTTACATCCTCCTATGAATTAAAATTTCGACTTGTTGTAGGCGCATTAAGTGCTGCTAAAACATGGGCATCATATGGCGCAAATGTGAGTGAAAAACCTTGCATATCTAATGAAGTCATATAGTCCCCAACGAACCATCCTTTGACAACTTTACCTTCTTTTTCTAATTGCTGCGCTACGTATTTTGTGACGATATTGAGTTCAGAAAGCGGTGTACCGCCCATGCCATTAATCATGACAATCAATGCATCACTGTCGACTTCTTGTTCTAGTTTTGTGGTTAAGCGTTGAACAATTTGGGCAATCGGTTCTATTTGAGTTCGTTCTAATCCTCGTTCACCGTGAATACCGATTCCGATTTCCATCTCATCTTCGCCAATATCAAAACCATATTTGCCTGTAGTCGGTACTGCAGGTGGCATGATTGCCATACCAATAGAGCGAACGCCTTCAAGAAACTGTTCAATTTTTGTTTTGAGTGCTTTAAGATGTGTACCTTGTTCAGCTAAATAGCCCGCATATTTATGTACCCATACGGTGCCGGCAACGCCTCTTCTTTTGTCCGCATCATCAATGGCAATGTCATCTTTGACAATGACCATTTCGACGTTAATGCCTTCCATCGCTGCCATATCTTGTGCCATCTCAAAGTTCATGACATCTCCTGCATAATTTTTAACAATTAATAAAACGCCATCACCATTATCTACTGCTTTGATTGCCTCTAATACTTTATCCGGAGTTGGAGATGTAAAAACCTCACCGCATACTGCTGCATCTAACATGACCTCTGCAACATAGCCAGCATGTGCAGGTTCGTGACCACTGCCACCCCCTGATACTAACGCAACGCCAGATGTTTTTTTGTCTTTCCGAACGACAACCGTTTCTGCTATGACATCAATATTAGGGTTCGTATACTTCAAGCCATCTAACATGTCGTTTAAAAACTGTGTCTTTTCTTGAATTAACTTTTTCATGTTGTCACCTGCTCTCATCTTTTCTTCTATTATAACTTTCTACAATGAAAACGTTCACGTCAAACGATTATTCAACAGCAATTGATGCAAAAAAAAGAGTAGCACCGTCATCTAAGCCACCTCTTAGAAAACGACACTACCCCTTTTAAACATCCCTACGACTTTATTTTACAATTGTATATTAGAAGAATATTGCTGTTAAAACTGGGACTACCGCAACAACAATAACCCCTACGAGTACAATCGCGATGCTCGCCATTGACTCTTCAACTTCGCCAAGTTCTTTCGCTGCAGCTACACCTAAAGTGTGGCCACTTGTACCTAATGCTAAACCACGTGCAATTTTATTATCGATGTGGAACCATTTTAATAATTTATTTCCTAAAGCATAGATAATAACTGCATTCAGTATAACAGCTAAAGATGTAAGTTCTTTAATACCATGAATTCCTTCAGAAACAGGTAATGCAATTGCAGTCGTTGCTGCTTGCGGAAGCATTGATGCAATGATGTCATTACCAAACTGTAACGCTTTGGCAACAAAGAAAATACCTACTAATGCGACGACCGTACCAATTCCTATACCACCTATAATACGGTGCCAGTGTTTTAAGAGCACATCACGCTTTTTATATAAAGGTATCGCGAATGAAATTGTTGCAGGTGCAAGGAAGAAATTAATCACATCGCCACCTATTTTATATTTTTCATATGGAATGCCTGTAAAGTGTAGGAATGCCACACCTACAACCATTGCAACAAATAATGGTGCAAATAAGAAGAAACCATTTGTTTTTTTAAATAAATATGTTGCAATTAAGAATGGAATGACGGATAACAAGATACCAAAATATGGGGTATTAATACCTAAATGATCAACCATGTGAGTGTGCTCCTTTCATTTCTGATTGTGCTTTTTCTGGTTTTTGTGCGTTATTTTTAGTCGTTACACGCATAATAATTTGTGATGCAAAACCTGTACATACAAGCAACAGCACTGTAGAGATAATAATGAGACCAATAATCAAAATTGGGCTTGCACTAATAATCCCTAATGAATTAACGACTGAAATCCCCGCTGGTACGAATAAAAATCCGATGTTATTCGTTAATGCTGTCCCTACTTTTTCAACTTGTCCCAATTTCACAACACCTGTGCATAATAAGATAAACAGTAAAACAAGTCCTATTACTGATGCTGGCATTGGAATCGGCATAAACGATTCAATGATACTTGAAACAAATAACACTAACGAAATCACTAAAACTTGATGCAAAAAGCTATACGTTTTTTCAACTTTTTGTTCCATCTTCACGGCCTCCTGTGTGCTTCTGATTGACTTCATTATAGTATGAAAAGAAAGGTTCACTGCGTTTTCACGCTGAAATGCAAAAATAAGGGGGTGAAATGCATTATGTGCATTTTTTCACACATTACATATTTTTCTCAATTAAATATAAAACATCTTTTAAATGTCAGCGTGACGCTATTCTATCTTCTTTTTCAATCTACAAAAATAGTTAAATCATTCTACTAACAAGTGCTACCTACGCTTCAGAAGCCTTTATATCAAGCGCTCGTACCACGAAATCCTACTTGCCGAGATGGTAGAACAAAATCAAATCAATCTTTGCTTTGTCACCATTTGTTATGTGAGATAAACACAAAAAAGACACTCAAAATTCATAATTCTGATGTGCACCCTAAATGTTAGATTTTAGGTCTAACTTTTGGGGGTCACTCCATTCCATCAAAATTTTGAGTGTCTTTTTCATTTTCTAAACTTATTAATCATTGGTTTATGATGTGAGACCCATCACTTGCTTAAAACTTTTCATATAGGAACGACTCACTTGCATTTTCACATCATTTGTCAAAGTGACCATATAGGTCGAATTAAACCAATGTTCTATAGCTTGAATGTGCTGTCGATTAATAATATTTGCACGATGAATTCTAATAAACTGCGGTGTATTCAACTTTTTTTCATATGCGCTTAAAGGCTCTGTTGTTTCAAACGTACCTTGTGTCGTATGAATCGTAGTGAGTCCTTTATTAACTGAAATACCGATTACATCAGAAAGATTCAGCATATGGATACGGTCATCAATCTCAATCGGCAAAAGTGTTTCCACATTCGTAACAGGAGGCATGTCCTGTGCCGCTTTGCTTTTTTTAAGTTGCGCCTGAACTTTTTGAACGGCTTGCTCGACGCGGCTTTGTTCGAATGGCTTCATAATATAATCTGTCGCATTTAATTCAAAGGCTTGAACAGCAAATTGGTCATGTGCCGTGGCAAACACAATCGCAGGTGGGGACTTCATTTTTTGAATTTTACGTCCTAGCTCAATGCCATTTTCATCCATTAAGTTAATATCTAAAAAAACAAGGTCGTAGTCGTCTACTAACAATGCCTCGATCGTTTCACTCACATTCTCTGCTTCATTCAAAACGTCGAAGCCACCGATACGATTTAATAAATAGATTAACTCATTACGCGCAAGAGGTTCATCATCAACTATTAACGCCCTCATGCTTTATCCCTCCTTTTGTTGATAAGGCAGCGTACACCATACCGTCGTTCCTGTGTGACTTGTATCAAAATGTAAAACTGCATCATTACTGAATAAACCTTTTAATCTTAAATTTAAATTTTCTAAAGCACTGCCTGTGCCCGATTCTGATTCAACGGCAGTTTGACCTAGTAAAGATAATTTTTCTTTCGGAATACCTTGCCCATTATCACAAACCGATATCACTAATTGTTGTTGATTTTCAACCCGTGCAACAACTCGAATACGATTGTCTTTCTTTCGCTTTGGAAAAGCATGTTTTACCGTATTCTCAACTAAAATTTGAATTAAAAATGGAGGGACAAGGGCTTGTGTCACATCCTCTGGAACATCAAAAGTCACATCAAATCTGCCTGGGAAACGCGCTTGTTCTAATGATAGATAAGCAGACACTTGGCTTAGCTCTTTTTCTAAAGTAATTGTATTTTGGCGAGAGCCTTGTAAATTTGAACGGAAGAAATGACTCAGTTCTAATAAGAGCTCTCTCGCCTTTTCACTATCGATTCGAACAAGTGCAGAAATCGTGTTCATCGCATTAAAAAAGAAATGCGGATTGACTTGTGCTTGTAATGATTTAATCTCTGCATCTTTCAATAATTTACTCTGCATTTCAGCCTCACCCAATTCGATTTGACTACTAAATATTTCAGCTAACCCTTCCGCCAATTGACGTTCTACGAAAGTAAGATTGTTCGGATTCGTAAAATACATTTTTAAAGTTCCCGTCACTTTGCCATGCATCTTCAAAGGAATCACAATGGCAGCGTGTAATGGACAATGCGGGTGTGTACATCCGATTTCACCTTTCGTATGAACTTCTTTAAGCTGCCCTGTTTGTAAAACTTCTTTTGATAAATCCGTTATAATTTCTTTTTTCGGAATGTGATGATCACTCCCAGCACCCACATGCGCTAAAATATCATGTCGATTTGTAATCGCTACGGCAGAAACTTTCATCAACTCTTTAATAATCATTGCCACATGCTTGGCAGAATCTTCATTCAGCCCTTCTTTGAAGTAAGGCAACGTCTGATTGGTTAATTGCAACACGTCATGCGTTTGTACAGCTCTCATTTGCTCTTCTTGCTTTAATGTGGAACTAATAATAGACATAAAAATAGCAGTCCCTGCACTATTAACAATAATCATTGGTAATGCAATTAACGAAATCAAATCAATCGCATAATGTTTATCTTGCGCAAACGAAAAAATACAAATCATTTGGACAATCTCCATTGTCGCCCCGATTAATGCACTTTTTCCTATTGAAGGATATTGATTTTTTTGACGTGCTTGCTGACCAAAATAACCCGAAATCAAACCGATAAATAATGAGGAAATTAAATACGTATAGGCTTCAGCGCCTCCCATATATAACCGGAAGAGCCCTGAAAAAATCCCTACGAATACTCCAACAAATGGACCTCCCACTAATCCAGCAACCCCAATTGTTAAAACACGTGTATTGGCTAACGATACATCATCATCTAAATGAAAATAGATACTTCCAGATAGGATGTCACCATTGCGAATGACAATCCCTGTAAAGTTAGACATCAGCGCAAAAAGGCTAAATATCAAGCAGAGTTGCCATTTTGAGGGCCACATTTGTCGTTGCTGCATCGTGTTTTTAAAGTAACTGGAATTCATTAAAATATAGGCAAGGATAATAATGAGACCCACACGTTCCAATAGTAATATCGTCAAATTAAACACTGAATATTTCTCCTTTTTCAACTGATTATTAATTTATTATATTTTAACATAATAAATAGAAATGACGTGTGCAATTGGATGAAATTCAAAGAAGTGGCCTATTTTACAGCAGTAATCAGTTGTAAATTCACCTTATGTATAGCATTCAAGCCTTTGCTTTAATAGTTAGATTATTGATTGGACTTTTGACTTTAATATTTGCTTGTATAAAAAATTAGTCGTTTTTATGATATTTTTTAGTTACTAAACAAACTGATATAATCACACCTATACTTAAAAACATTAAAAGACAGGGTTGGAAATGTCATTTCTAACCCCGTCCTTAAGTTAAAATCGTTTGATATAACTTATCTCAGTTATTTTAAATCTTGAAGATAACTGCGACCGAATTCTGGAAGCGGTACGCCAAAGTTATCTGCAATGGTTGCCCCAATTGAACTAAATGTTGTATCCGTATCGAGCGCTTGACCTTCTTTAAATTTCGGACTGTACATCAACACTGGAATGTATTCACGTGTGTGATCTGTGCCTTCTGCCGTTGGATCATTGCCGTGGTCAGCTGTAATGATGAGTAAATCATCTTCACGCATCGCAGCCATTAATTCCGGTAAACGATTGTCAAAGTCTTTCAAGGCTTGCGCGTAACCGGGTTTATCACGACGATGCCCATACAATGCATCAAAATCGACTAAGTTTAAGAAACTTAAACCTTTAAAGTCTTTTTGTACGATTTGCATCAGTTGGTCCATCCCGTCCATGTTACTTTTCGTACGTACGGCTTCTGTAACACCTTCGCCATCGAAAATATCATTAATTTTACCGATGGCAATGACATCGTAATCATGATCTTTAAGTGTGTTCATCACTGTTGGGCCAAAAGGTTTTAAGGCATAGTCATGACGATTACTTGTTCTTGTGAAGTGTCCCGGTTCACCAACATATGGACGTGCAATCACGCGACCGACTAAATATTTCGGGTCTTTTGTTAATTCACGTACTTTTTCACAAATGTCATAGAGTTCTTCAAGTGGAATAATCTCTTCATGTGCGGCAATTTGAAGCACAGGGTCTGCGGATGTGTATACAATCAGATCGCCTGTTTTCATTTGATGTTCGCCCCACTCATCAATCACTTGTGTACCTGAAGCCGGTCGATTCACAACGACTTTACGTCCCGTGATTCGTTCGATTTCATCAATTAATTCTTGTGGAAAACCGTTTGGATACACTTTGAACGGCTGCATGATATTCAAGCCCATCATTTCCCAATGACCTGTCATCGTATCTTTACCGACTGAAGCTTCGCTTAATTTCGTATAATACGCTTTGGGATGTGCAACTGCCCCTACGACAGGTAAGGCATCAATATTACCCAAACCTAATTGTTCGAGATACGGTAATTTTTGGTCAAATCCTTCTAACGTATGTTTCAGTGTGTGGGACCCTTCATCGTTAAAATCTTTCGCATCTGGGGCCTCTCCTATCCCAACAGAATCCATGACAATCAAATGTACACGTTGAAATGGTGCTGTCATATAAATCACTCCTCGTATAATAAGTTCGTATAATAAGTTTTAGTTTTCTAATTTAAATTTGATTTGGATATTCTTGGGTGTTCCTAGATAATGAACCTATAGACCGAAAGGACTCTAAAATAGGTATGGCTAACCACTCCTACATTGATTAATTTAATATTGTTATCGTTTAATAGTCTGCGTCGGATTCTAATCCTTGCATGATTTGAACACCTGCACTTGCGCCCACACGTGTGGCACCTGCCTCAACCATTGCGTTAAAATCTTCTAAGCTACGCACACCGCCGGAGGCTTTCACTTCTAATGCATCCCCGACAGTCTCTTTCATTAATTTCACATCTTCAGGTGTGGCACCACCACCCGCAAAGCCAGTGGATGTTTTCACAAAATGTGCACCTGCTGCTTGTGCTAATTCAGAGGCTTTCACTTTTTCTTCATCTGTCAGTAAAACCGTTTCAATAATGACTTTAACCGCATGGCCTTGAGCCGCTTTGACTACAGCTTCAATATCTTGTTGTACATCAGCGTAACGTCCATCTTTTAAAGCGCCAATGTTGATAACCATATCGATTTCATCTGCACCTTTACGTAAAGCATCTTCTGTTTCGAAAGCTTTCGTTTCTGTCGTTGATGCACCCAATGGAAAACCAATCACCGTACACACAAGCACGTCACTATCTGCAAGACGTTCGGCAGCGTATTGAACATGCGTCGGATTGACACAAACCGATTTAAAGTGATACGTTTTGGCCTCTTCAATGATTTGATCAATTTGTTGACGTGTTGATTCTGGTTTTAACAACGTATGATCGATATATTTTTCAAATTTCATATAACATGCTCCCTCATCGTATATATTTTTAATATCTTACTTAATTATACAATTTGGTTGCTCAAAATACGATTGTTTTATATCAGATAAAATTGCTAAGCGTTTAGTATTGCACACCATTCTCGTGTACATTTCAGTTGTCTTTTTTTCACATTGCTTTATTTCCTAGTTCTCCCACCGTAAAAACCTATACAGAATATCTATTCTTTATTTTTCAGAATTTTTTGTTGAAATCTGAATATTCATATGCTAACATACTCATATTCTCTCAAAACACTTTAACTCGGTAGAGAACGAAATCGAGGCGATATGATGATGCATCCTTTAATTTTAGACAAAGAAAAAGAGCTTCAGTTTTTAAATATTGCTGAATCTCGTAACTTCGAGCTCATAGACACACCTTTTATCGAAACATTAGTTTGGGAAACACTCTCTTCTGATGATCTTAAACAAATGTCTGAAAGAAGTGTTTGGCAATCTGGTTCACAGCTTTATGCTTTGCGCAATGATTTTACAGATCAACTGGTGCGCTATTACCAAGACTATCCTTTACAACATCGCGCAGTTGCATATGCTGGTTCAATTGTCCGAAATCAGCACGTCTGTACACAACTAGGCCTAGAATATTATCAACCGAGTATTCAAGAGATTCACGAGACGTTTGAAACATTTAAGTTGTACATTGAACAATGCTTAGAAGATCAAATTCAATATGTCGTAATCGGTCATTACCAATTAACGGATTTATTATTAAGCGATGTGCAACACGACACACAACTATTGACATGGATTGCACAGCGCAATATTTCTGAATTGAAATCTGCTTTAGGGCTCAGTCATCCCATTGTTCAATTGTTGTTAACACCGACACATCAACAACTCAGTTTACTGAACAGCTTATTCCCAAGCGATCACTATATTTTGCGGAGTTTGAATCGTTGGCATACCTATTTCAAATCGTTAGGTATCACCCCTATCCATCTCGATATGACACCCCAACCTCCGCGGTCGTATTATAAAGGCGCCTTTATTCATGCACATCTGAAAAAAAGCAATCTGACTTTAACAGGCGGTTATTACAAAGATACTTTAGAAGGATTTGGTTTAGGACTCACATTATAACGAGAAGGAGTGACTATTGTGTTAACTATTGCATTGGCAAAAGGACGTTTACTGAAAAGTTTGATTGCCTACTTAGAACAACAGGGGCAGATTGAATTGGCTTCACAGCTTCAGTCGCAATCCCGTCAACTTCAAATCAAAACTGAAAATTTTCGTTTTCTTTTCGTTAAAGGAAATGACGTTCCTATATATGTAGAACAAGGGATTGCGGACATCGGTATTACAGGAAGTGATATTTTAAACGAGCAGAAATATGACGTTAATCAACTTATTGCCCTCCCTTTTGGACAATGTCATTTTTCTGTCGCTGCTTTTGAAACGACAGAAGCATGTCACAAAATCGCAACTTCTTATCCGAAAACAGCCCGCGATTATTTTAAATCCACAGGTCGTGACATTGAGTTAATCGAACTTTCGGGCTCTATTGAGTTAGCTTGTGTCATTGGCATGGTTGATGGCATCGTTGATATCGTACAAACCGGTAGTACACTTCGCTCTAATGGCCTTGTCGAAAAGGAACAGATTTCCAGTATACAAGCGCAATTAATTACAAACCGTCAAAGTTTTTTCACTGCCGCATCAGAAATTGATGCATTTATTCAAATGTTAGGGGTGTCACTCATTGATGATTAACAGCACAACATTTTTACAGCAATTACAATCTGAAGCACAGTTTAACCAAAACCTTCACGAGCAGGTGGCCGCCATCTGTGAACGTGTCAAAAATGAAGGTGACCGTGCATTATTCGACTACAACAAGCAATTTGATCACGTACAAGTGCAATCACTAGAGATACCTCGTTCAGAGCTGGAACAAGCTTTGACAAATTTGGAGCCTGAATTAAAAGCAGCACTCCAACATAGTCATCAAAGAATCGAACATTATCAGCAACAAATTAAATATCAACAACAAAATACAACACAAGAACTCTACGAAGTCTATTATCCTATCGAAAGTGTAGGGATATATGTGCCGGGAGGTAAAGCAAGTTATCCATCTACTGTCTTAATGACCGCGACACTCGCGAAAGTGGCAAATGTTAAAAATATCATTGTTGTCACACCACCCCAAACCAATGGCATTGCCCAAAGTGTTCTTGCTGCTTGTGCAATTGCCGGTGTCGATCGCGTGTATCAAGTCGGTGGCGCCCAAAGTATCGCAGCATTAGCCTATGGCACAGAAACTATCCCTAAAGTAGATAAAATCGTTGGTCCAGGCAATCAATATGTGGCGTATGCGAAAAAATATTTGTACGGAGAAGTAGGCATCGATCAAATTGCAGGACCGAGTGAGATTGCACTTATTATAGATACCCATAGCGATATGGAGGCCATTGTCTATGATGTTTTCGCCCAAGATGAGCATGATGAAATGGCAAGAACTTATGTCCTTTCAAACGATAAATCCGTCCTTAAGGCGCTTGAACAGCGTATCCAATCTGAACTTAAAAATGCACAGCGCTCAGAAATATTAGCAGAAAGTTTAAAGCATCATCACTACTTAATTCACACTTTAGATTTTAATGATAATTGTAAAGTTATGAATGCCATTGCACCTGAACATGCTTCAGTTCAAACTGCGCATCCAGAACGATACATCCCTTTCATCCATTATGTAGGGAGCTTGTTTATAGGGCGCTATGCACCAGAAGCCATTGGAGACTATATCGCTGGGCCGAGTCACGTGCTGCCTACACAACGAACAGCACGCTTTCAACACGGACTGTCTGTGAACGATTTTTTAACTAAACATACGGTCATTCATCTGAATGCTTCAACGTACCAACACACCTATGCTGATGCCGCTCGAATAGCGGATGACGAACAATTAATCAATCATAAAAAATCACTAGAAATTCGAAATAGAGGTGACACACAATGATTCGCATGAATAAGAATGAAAGCCCGATAAAGCCGCTTAATGATGAAACATTAATGAATCTTATCAAAAATTGTGATTACCATTTATATCCAGATACTGATTATGACCGCTTTCGCCAAGCTTATGCGAATTATTATGGCCAGCAATTCAGCAGTCAACAACTATGCTGTGGAAATGGTTCTGACGAATTAATACAAAAATTGATGCTTATTATGCCAGAAGGTCCCTGTTTAACGCTCAATCCCGATTTTTTTATGTATCAAGATTATGCACGGCAGGTGAAGCGTCAAATTCGTTTTGTTGATGCCTCACCTGATTTAACATTTTCACTTGAAACGATACTTGGTCGCATCGATGAAGTACAACCTCGTTTTTTCATTCTCAGTAATCCACACAATCCAACGGGACACCGTTTTACTGAAAATGAGTTAATCACTATCGCAAAACAAATGAAAACGATAGAAGGCTATTTAATCATTGATGAAGCCTATGTTGACTTTTCAACACCATTACAAATCGAACTGGAAGATCATATCCTAATCATTCGTACACTTTCCAAAGCTTTTGCTATGGCGGGGTTACGACTCGGTGTCTTAATCAGTACAGAAAAAACCATTTCAACTATACGCCAAATTGAACACCCTTATCCTTTAAGTGCATTCACGCTATCTATCGGTATTTATCTATTTGAACATATGGAACAAACAAAAGTGTTCGTCCAATACCAACGACAATTGAGTCAGCGCTTAAAAGAAATCATGATGAAATATGCCAGTTCCCATATGCATATCTTTCCAAGTGATACTAATTTTGTTTTAACATCAGGCTCTCAAGCCTTATCACTCGGCCATTACGTTAAAGCACGTGGCTTTCTACCACGCTTTTATCATTCGAAAGATGAAAAAATGTTAGCTGAATGCGTACGTTATTCCATCATTGATTATCCACAGTTAAATCAATTTGAACAAGTCGTGAAAGAATGGAGTGAACAGCAATGACATATCAAATTCGCCGCGAAACGACAGAAACTAAAATTGACATTAAACTCAGTGTATCGAAAAAAGAGAGTCAAATTCATACTGGTGTCGGATTTTTAGACCATATGCTCACATTATGGAGCTTTCATAGTGGCTTAGCGTTACAAATTGACGTTGAAGGTGATACGTGGGTCGATGATCATCATACGACTGAAGATATCGGTATCGTTCTTGGACAACTGTTACGACAGTTGATTAAAGATAAAGTTCATTACACCCGTTATGGTACCCAATATATTCCAATGGACGAAACATTAGCACGTGCTGTTGTCGATATTAGCGGCCGCCCTTACCTCAACTTTCAAGCGGACTTCAGCAAGGAAAAAGTGGGCCAGTTTGATACAGAACTCGTCAAAGAATTTTTTAGAGCTTTAGTGTTTAATGCCTATTTAACGGTTCACATCGACTTACTTCATCAAGGAAATACGCACCACGAAATTGAAGCCATTTTCAAAGCATTTGCGCATGCTTTAAAACAAGCGCTACGCGATTCAGAAGACCGACGTATCCCTTCATCTAAAGGTGTGATTGAATGATGATTGCACTCGTAGACTATGGACTTGGCAACATTTTTAATGTGCAACGCGCAGTGAACCATCTTGGTTATCCGTCTATCGTAACGCGCGAACCAGAAAGGATAGAACATGCAGACGTCTTGATTCTGCCAGGCGTGGGCCATTTCAAAGACGCAATGCAAGCCATTCATCAATACGGGCTATACGATGTATTGAGACAACACCAGCAACCCATTATCGGTATTTGTTTAGGTATGCAACTTCTGTACTCTTATAGCGATGAAGGCCATGTGTCCGGACTTGATTTAATCAAAGGGAAAATTCACGAAATTCAGACCCCCTATACAGTGCCACATCTTGGTTGGAATCAGTTAAAAAGTGAAATCCCCGCGTTAAACAAAGATGTCTATTATGTCCATACTTATCAAGCGCCAATGTCACCTGCAGTCATCGCCTATAGTGACTATGGCACGTCTATTCCGGGCATCGTTCAACAAGATGATTGTATTGGTATTCAATTTCATCCAGAAAAAAGTGGCGATTACGGTTTACAGATTTTAGAACAAGCGTTAAAAGGAGGTTGGCAACATGATTAAACTTTGGCCTGCGATTGATTTAATAGGAGGTAAAAGTGTACGCCTCACAGAGGGAGACTATCAAACAACTGAAGTTATGATGCGCAGTGCTGAGAAAAGTATCGAATTTTACAGTCAGTTCGATAGCGTTGATCGTATTCACATCGTCGATTTAATAGGTGCCAAATCACAACGCTCTATCGAGATGGACGCGATTCAACAGTTAGTTCAAATGAGTCAAAAACCGATTGAAGTGGGCGGCGGTATTCGTAACAAAGAGACGATTCAAGCCTATTTATCATCCGGTGTGGATTACTGCATTGTCGGCACTCAAGCCATAATAGATCAAGCCTGGCTGACTGAAATGAGTCATTTATTTCCCGGGAAAATATTGGTATCTGTCGATGCAAAGCAAACTGCGATTCAAATTAATGGGTGGACGGAAGAAACTGTCCTCGATGTCTTTGATTATGTCTCCCAAATCCAACACCTTCCTTTAAATGGCATCATCTATACCGACATCACGAAGGACGGAAAAATGAGTGGTCCTAATTTTGATACAACAGCTCAACTCGCTAAGAATAGTACATTACCGATTATTGCTTCGGGAGGCATTCGACATCAAGCAGACTTACAGCAGTTAGATGTGCTCGGTGTTTCAGCAGCAATCGTCGGTAAAGCAGCGAATCAAGCCTCATTTTGGGAGGGATTAACTTGATTAAAAAAAGAATTATTCCTTGCTTAGATGTTAAAGACGGTCGTGTTGTCAAAGGGATACAGTTTAAAGGTCTCAGAGACATCGGTCATCCGGTAGACCTTGCGCTATATTATAATCAAGCTGGCGCGGACGAGCTTGTCTTTTTAGATATTTCAAAAACAGAACAGGGGCACGCACTCACACTCGATATCATCCAACAAACTGCCTCCCAGCTTTTTATCCCCTTAACGGTGGGTGGTGGCATTAAATCTTTGGACGAGATATCTCAACTTTTAAGACATGGTGCAGATAAAGTGTCCCTTAATTCAGCAGCACTCAAAAATCCTGATTTCATACAGCAAGCGAGTCAAAAGTTTGGAAAACAGTGTATATGTATCGCAATCGATAGTCTATACGATCAAAGTACGAATGATTATTATTGTTGTACCCATGGAGGTAAGCGACAAACGCCCGTTCACGTCTACGATTGGGTTCGGCAAGTAGAGGCATTAGGTGCTGGAGAGCTTCTCATCACAAGTATGGCACATGATGGAATGAAACAAGGCTTCGATATTACACATCTGAATCAAATTTCTAAATTAGTCAATATCCCCATTATCGCTTCAGGCGGTGGTGGTCACGCACAACACTTCACAGAATTATTCACACAAACTCCTGTCTCTGCTGGATTAGCGGCAAGCATTTTACACGATAAAGAAACAACCGTGGCAGCAATCAAGCGTGAACTGAATCAAGGAGGTGTCCCTGTAAGATGGACTTAAAACCCGATTTTTCAAAAGGCCTACTTCCGGTCATTTTGCAAGATAGCAAGACCCAACAAGTGCTCATGTTGGGCTATATGAACGAAGAAGCTTTTCATAGAACAGTGCAAGAACAAGTCACATGGTTTTACTCAAGATCAAAGCAGCGACTTTGGAAAAAAGGAGAATCATCCGGCAATATACAACAAGTCAAAGAGATGCATTTAGATTGCGATCAAGATACGTTATTGTTGCTTGTGGAACCGATGGGACCGACTTGTCATACTGGTGCACAAAGTTGTTTCAATACGACTCCCTCTTTTCAACTTCAACAACTTGAAAGTACCATTCGCCAACGGTTGAAAGCAGATGATTCCAACTCTTATACGCAATACCTTCTCAATGAAGGCATTGAAAAAATCAGTAAAAAGTTGGGCGAAGAAGCTTTCGAAGTCGTGATTGCTGCCATGAAACAAAACACTTCTGAAGTCATTTCTGAAAGTGCTGATTTACTTTATCATCTGTTTGTTTTACTCGAATCACAAAATATCACTTTCAATACAATAGAAGACGAGTTACAAAAAAGGCACCGTATTCAAAATAATTTTAAAGGTGAACGTCAAAAGATTGAAAAATGGTGAAGCCTTTGACATGATCCGTCATAAAAACAAGCATTATGATTTCAAACTTAAAAACAACCCTCTCCTTGTATCACATTAAACTCGGAAAGGGTTGTTTTAAATTAGACGTAAACTTCAATCATCTCGTATTTAAGTTTACTTTTAGCTTAATCAATAGCGCCTGCATTTTCATCATGTTTACCATGAATATAATAATCAACATGTTCAGGCTCAAGTGGTTGAATACCACGAATAATATCTGCTGCTTTTTCAGCAAGCATTAATACAGGTGCGTGAATATTACCATTTGTTGTTGTTGGCATCACTGACGCGTCTACTACACGTAAGTTTTCCATGCCGTGTACTTTCATTGTTAATGGATCTACGACTGCCATTGGGTCTGAAGCAGGACCCATTTTTGCACTACAAGATGGGTGTAATGCTGTTTCAGCGTCTCGACGCACCCAATCTAAAATTTCTTCATCTGTTTGAACAGAAGGTCCTGGTGAAATTTCTCCACCATTATAAGGGTCAAGTGCAGGTTGTTTTAAAATGTTACGTGCGACGCGGATAGCTTCAACCCATTCGCGTTTATCTTCCTCTGTAGATAAATAGTTAAATACAAATTTTGGTTTAACATATGGGTTCGTTGATGTGATTTTCAAGCTACCTCTTGAATTTGAATACATTGGTCCAACATGAACTTGGTAACCATGTGCTGTATCTGCTTTTTGTCCATCATAGCGTACTGCAAGTGGTAAGAAATGGAACATTAAGTTTGGATATTTCACATCATTATTTGAGCGAACGAATCCACCACCTTCAAAGTGGTTACTTGATGCTGCACCTGTACGACGTGTTAACCATTCCAAACCAATAAATGGCATTTTGAAAATATTTAAGCTAGGTTGTAATGAGACAGGCTCTTTACAAGTATGTTGAATATACACTTCTAAGTGGTCTTCAAAGTTTTCACCGACACCCGGTAAGTGAATACGAGGTTCGATACCTAATGAACGTAAATGTTCAGAATCACCGATACCTGACAATTGTAGCAATTGTGGTGTGTTAAATGCGCCACCAGATAAGATAACTTCTTTTGCGAGCACTTTGTGTAAACGACCATTTCGTTTATAAGTCACACCTGTAACGGTATTGCCATCAAAATGAAGTTTTTCAACAAATGCACGTGTTTTTACTGTTAGGTTTTGGCGTTTCATTGCTGGACGTAAATAAGCACGTGAAGCAGAAACACGGCGGCCATTATGGATTTGACTATCAAATGGTCCAAATCCTTCTTGACGGAAACCATTCACATCTTTCGTCTTTTTATAACCCGCTTCGACAGCTGCATCGAAAAATGCGTGGAATAACGGGTTATCAGCAGGACCACGACGTAATTTGATAGGTCCATTTAAACCACGTATTGGATCATCTGCTTCTGCACCAAAAGTCGTTTCTAAACGTTTGAAGTAAGGTAAACAGTGAGCATAATCCCAAGTATCCATGCCTTCAGGTTTACCCCATTTTTCATAGTCTAGTGGGTTACCACGTTGATAAATCATCCCATTGATTGAACTTGATCCACCTAACACTTTACCACGTGTATGGAAAACTTTACGTCCGCCCATATGCGGTTCGCCATCTGTTTCATATTTCCAATCGTAAAGGCGGTTACCTGATGGATACATTAAAGCAGCTGGCATTTGAATTAACAAATCCCAAGGGTAATCACTGCGTCCTGCTTCAAGTACTAAGACTTTTTTGTCTTTATCTTCACTGAGGCGAGCACCTAATACAGATCCAGCACTCCCACCACCGATAATGATATAATCATACATTTTGTCGTACGCTTTACTCATAACAAAAATCCTCCTCGTAGTTGTATACTGACGCGCTATTTCAAACTATGTACAGATGTGAAAGAAACGTTTAGCGCTTATCGTTGCTTTTACGTCAATCTTTCACACCTTTTTACTTTGAAAGAAGTCTGTCATATAAAATGACAAACGCTCATTCAATGGTTCAATTTATGATTCTGACTGGCCAAACCAGTGAACTGGCTCAGGGCTTGTATTCATTAAGATGTGTTTTGTTTCTAGATATTCTTCTAAACCGTGATGTCCAAGTTCGCGACCGATACCTGATTGTTTATAACCACCCCATGGTGCTTGTGCAAAATAAGGATGGAAATCATTGATCCAGACTGTACCCATTCTCATTTTTGATGCAACACGTTGTGCTTTTCCGATATCTTTCGTAAAGACACCGCCTGCAAGACCATAGATAGAGTCATTAGCTAATTTGATAGCTTCTTCTTCTGTGTCAAAACCTTCAATCGTTACAACAGGACCAAACACTTCTTCTTGAACGATACGCATAGACGTGTCACAGTTTGTGATGATTGTCGGCTCAAAGAAATAACCATTTTTTAAATCTTCTCTAGATGGTCGCTTACCACCGATAGCAATTTTTGCGCCTTCTTCTTGCGCAATAGTCATATATTTTTCAACTTTGTCACGATGTTGTTCAGAAATAAGTGGTCCCATTTCTGTATCTTCATCAAATCCATTACCTAATTTGATATTTTGAACACGCTCAATTAATGCTTTTTCAAATTTATCTTTAATAGAATGATGAACGATAATACGAGAACCCGCTGAACATACTTGACCTGCATGGAAAAAGCCACCATTTAATGCTTGATCAACAGCTAAATCAAAATCAGCATCTTCAAAAATAACATTTGGGTTTTTACCACCAAGTTCAAGCGCAATATTCGTAACATGCTCTGCGGCTTGTTTCATAATACGTTTACCTGTTTGGATACCGCCTGTAAATGACACTAAATCCACTTCAGGGTGCGTAGACATGACGTCACCAATCTCAGAGCCTGCGCCTAAAACTAAATTAATAACGCCTTTAGGAAAACCGACCTCTTCCATAAGCTCAAATACGCGAATGGTTGTTAAAGGTGTAATTTCACTTGGCTTCATGACAATAGAACAACCTGTTGCAAGTGCTGGCGCAATTTTCCATGAAGCTTGTAATAGCGGATAGTTCCAAGGTGTAATCTGAGTGACAACACCGATTGGCTCTTTAACGATTTTACTTTCTGTATTTGGGATAGGTGAATTAATTAATTCGCCCCCGTCTTTATCTGCTAAACCTGCAAAATACATAAATACATTGTGTATATCATCCATATCTGCAAGAGATTCTTCTAAAGTTTTACCTGTATCTAAAGTTTCTAAATGTGCCAATTCTTCACGGTGCGCTTTGATTTGGTCCGCAATTGCACGAACCTTCTTACCTTTGTTCTCAGCTGTTTCAAGTGCATACACACCTTCATCAAATGAACGTCTTGCTGCTAGAATTGCACGTTCTACATCTTCATTCGTACCTTCTGCTACTTCTATAATCACTTCTTGGTTATAAGGATTGAGAATTTGACGTGTCGCTTGATTGCTGCTTTCTACCCATTCCCCATCAATATATTGACGACGAGATAATTGGTTTACAAATTCCATGCATATACCTCCGTTAAGTTTGTTAAGTTTTTATTTAACGAATTTCACAAATTTAACTTTATCACAAGAAAAAGTGCCATGTCAATCGACATTGCTTGGATTTGCAGTGTGCCAAAAAAACCGTTAAATTATTAATGAACATTTGATTTATATTTAATTAAAGATTAAAATTTAGAGCGTTAACGCTATTAACGAGTTAATTTTTAGGGAGGTGAGATATCGTGGCACGACCAAAATCACACGAAGCACAACTCGAAGTCGCGAAAGATATTGTTATTAATTCAATCGCTGAAACAATGGATTTATATGGGATTAATCGTAGTGTCGGAAACCTCTACGGCATTATGTTATTCAAAGACAGCATGACATTGGATGAAATGCGTCAAGAATTACAAATGAGTAAGCCAAGCATGAGTGCGGGCGTTAAGAAATTGCAAGAATATGACATTGTTAAGCAACGCTTAACTCGAGGCAGTCGTAAACAACATTTTGAAGCTGAAAAAGACTTCTTTGAGTTTTTCTGTAACTTTTTCACTAGAAAATGGAACCGTGAAATTTCAATCAATATGGCTGCACTCAGAGAATCAGAAGCGATGATTGATAAGATTATTGCAGCTGAAGATGTGGATGAAGCAACGAGAGAAGAAGCGATAGAAATAAAAGCCCATTTAGAACATTCTCGTATTTATTACTATTGGTTAGAATCCATTAGTGATGCATTAAAATCGGGAGAAATATTTGAACACTTCCCTATTCCTGAAGCTAAAGACATAAAAAAATAAATTTTATTTCAATAACAAAGTTGGATACCTCATCAAAAAAGCTTTATGGCGTCCGTTAAGACACCATAAAGCTTTTTCTATTTTTATAGATTGTCATCCTCTTCATCTTCGCCAACTCTTAAAATCCTCAACGATCGGCGTTCAATACGTTTAAAACGATCAGCACGTGATTGTAGCGCAATCCGATCTCCTGCGAGAATCATCATAAACGAAATCATAATAATGATAAATATGACAATTAAAGGTACACCCGCAACAATAGATGCGGTTTGTAGTATTTCAAGTGCCTTTTCACCACCGACAAGCATTAACGAGAATGGAAGTAAGCATAAAGCAAACGCCCAAAATAATCGATTGGCTTTAATTGGTTCTCCTTTAACACGCTTTTGTGTTGCCGCTGCAACAATATACGACGCAGAGTCAAAGGTTGTCACCAAGAATAAAAAGGCTGAAATAATGAACAAGCCAATAACAATTTGTGGGAACGGTAAATGACTAATCACTTCAATAATCGTTGCCTCCGTGCCATGTGCATTTAAGTAATGAATCACATCAAATTGACCTGAAATTTGTAAATAAACAGCATAGTTACCAAAAATACCGAAGAACAGCACACAACCAAATGTACCGTAAACAATCGTTCCTAATATTACTTCTTTTAAAGTACGACCTTTTGAGATTCGCGCAATAAACAGACCGATAAATGGTGCGTAAACAATCCACCATGACCAATAGAAAATCGTCCATTGTTGTGGGAATTTTGTTTCCTCACGTCCGCCAATGCCACCGAACGGCTCCAACCAAGTGGCCATTTGGAAGAAGTTTTTCAACATATTACCGAAGCCAGTAACCGTTGTTTCCATAATAAAGATCGTTGGACCAACGATAAAAATAAAGCCAAGTAAAATGAAGGAAAGCCATACGTTCAAGTCACTTAAAACTTGAATGCCCTTTTTCAAACCTTGGTATGAACTATATGCAAATACAATTGTAATACATAAGAGCACGATACTCTTCACGACCATACTTGTACCATCTATACCAAATAGCTTTTCAAGACCGGCTGAAATCATAGGGACCCCTAAAGCCAGTGATGTTGCTGTTCCTCCAATAAGACCAAAGATGAATAAAATATCAACAAGTTTTCCTAAAAATTTGTCTGTCTGACCTTTCAATATTGGTCGACAAGCTTGACTGATTTTAAAAACAGGTTGCTTTTTCACAAATACGAGATATCCAATTGGTAAGGCAGGAAGTACATATATCGCCCATGCAATCGGTCCCCAATGAAACATACCATACATCGTCGCAAAGTTAAGTGCTTCGTCAGATAAAGGTTTTGCACCATGAGGCGGGCCTTGATAATAATATGCCCACTCGATGACACCCCAATATAATATATCTGAGCCAATGCCGGCACAAAATAACATGGATGCCCATGCAAAGTCACTAAATTCGGGTTTATCACTCGCACGACCTAAAGTCACTGACCCATATTTTCCAAATGCTATGTATAAAACAAAACAAAAAATCGCTAACCCCAATACGAGATAAATCGCCCCAAGTTTTGAAGTGACGAAATTATTCATCGCAACAACAACTGAACGACTCTGTTCTGGGAAGACCATCATCGGGATAACAGCCATTAATAATACAATTGCTGTCCCAATAAAAACAACCCAGTCCATTAGCTTATATTTTTTATGCACTTTAAAGCACCCCTTATTTAATTTTTAATCCCTTTGTTGTCCAATCTGCGATGTCTAAACGTTTTTTATACAAGAAATAGGTTATCTAAAAATAATAGTTAATGCAAATATCATACATAATCATAAGTTGCTCAATTTGAATATATATAACTTTTAGAGATTATAAATATTGTCAAAACGCCTTTATAAAGTACATTAAAATTGTTAAGAATTAATTTAACGTTTCTAATTATGTACTTTTATAACATTCAAATGAATAAATATTTATTTTCATTTCTTTGCCTTCTCTGCCATTTATCAGGATGTAAGAAGCGGTATTTCAGCATAAAAAAGAGGCTGAGACTTTCCATTGTCTCAACCTCTGAAGGTTTAAAATGATAAGACACACGCCGAAATATCATTTTAATATTGCATGTCTTTTTTAAATTCCGTATCTCTTTTAATAAAAATGGCTTTAACTGATTCTAATTAAAGCGATTTAAACGTTTCAATAATGAGATAAAAGTTTAAGATTGTTAAAAATATTGCCAGTGTCCAAGCGATGATATTGACCCAACGTTTATTAGTGAATGCCTCACCCATAATTTTGGGGTTATTCGTCGCGATCGTTAACGGAATAATACTTAATGGCAATGCAATACTCAAAAATACTTGGGTAAAAATCAGTAAATTTTCAATTGTTGATGGATTAGAGCCATAAAGCCATAAGCAAATGAACACCGGGATAACTGCTAAACCACGTGTGATAAGACGTCGAACCCACTGTGGAAAGCGTAAATTCACAAAACCTTCCATTACAATTTGTCCTGACAAAGTCCCTGTAATGGTAGAATTTTGTCCTGAAGCTAATAAAGCGACTGCAAACAATGTACTCATCACAGCACCACCAAAAGCGACAGAGACATGTGAAGTTAATAATGCATGGTGTAAATCATAAAATCCACCTAATGCTTTACCACTGCCAAAAAATAAGGCAGCACCTAATATTAAAAGTAAACAATTGACTAAAAATGCAAGCGAAAGTTGTAAATTCGAATCAATCGTTGCATATTTAATCGCATCTTTTTTCTCTTCAACTGAATCCCGTCCATATGCACGTGATTGTACGATTGATGAATGCAAATAAAGGTTATGCGGCATAATCGTTGCACCGATAATACCGAGTGCGATATATAAGGCACCGGATTGTGTGACCACACCGCTTTGTGGGACAAAGCCACTTAAGACGCGTGGCCATGAAGGATTTGATAAATAAACTTCAAACACAAAGATGATAAAAACAGTCAACACAAGCACCGTAACAATAGCCTCTATTTTTCTAAAACCGAACTTAATAATCAATAATAGTAGCAAAACATCAAAAACAGTAATCGTTACCCCAAGCCATAAAGGAATATGGAAGAGTAAGTTCAATGCTATGGCACTCCCTATGACTTCTGCGATATCAGTGGCCATAATTGCCATTTCTGTAATAATCCATAAAATGACAGCTACTTTTTTATTTGTCATGTCACGTGTCACTTGTGCAAGATCCATCCCACTTGCAATACCGAGTCGTGCACACATACTTTGCAATAACATTGCGGCTAAACTTGAAATTAAAATAACAGACAGGAGGATGTAGCCGTACTGTGCCCCTCCTGCCATTGACGTAATCCAGTTACCGGGATCCATATACCCCACTGCGACAAGCGCCCCTGGTCCTAAATACATTAATGTTTTTTTCCATTTTGCAGCTTGGTTATCAAACACAACTGTACCGTTAATTTCTTCTAAGCTCTTACGCATTTGACTCATCCCTTTTCGAGCGGCTTACCTTTAAATCATTTTCTATTTAAAAAATAATTTAGGATTACCTAAATTGATAACATTATTATATATGCTTTAACATAAAATGAAAAGTAACACGTTTCACCTTTTACATTATCCATATAATAATTGCTTAATATATCGCTATGGCATTTGACCCTTTATATTTTTTCTATGTTACCCTTTCTCAAGTGAAAATAATCTTTCTATCATGATGATTAAATTCATAGTTTGGCATAATAAACGTTGTGAATACAGCTTCTACTTAAATTGAATAGCGTTAAAATCTAAAGTTTACGTTCTTACTAAAAACGCGTGCATCACCCCTTTTATTTGATTTTCAAAAGCTTAA
Source organism: Staphylococcus schleiferi (assembly GCF_900458895.1). Lineage (NCBI taxonomy): Bacteria > Bacillati > Bacillota > Bacilli > Caryophanales > Staphylococcaceae > Staphylococcus > Staphylococcus schleiferi. Next base: position 366,086 of record NZ_LR962863.1, on the reverse strand, counting down.
AACAGCAGTTTCTATTATTTTTTGAAAATAGAAATATCAAAAGGTGCATTAAACCTCATTTAAAATCCTACAGACAAAGAGAAAATCGAGATTCAAATGTAAAATAAGCATATATCAGTTTCTCAAAAAGCAATTGAACTATTCACTCCAAAATAAAAAAGCGCTAAGCTGACTTTTTCAATACAAATCAACTTAACGCATTTTTATTTCATTTTCATATCATATCGCTTTGTCGAAAAAGTACAACAAGAGCTGTCACTTTTCAATATTGGCAACAAGAACTAAACTTCCACTTATAGAAACAGCCACCATCATATGTCTACGCGATATATACTATCCATTTTCTCTTTTGGCACGTCTCCACCAACGATAAATCACAATAAGGGCCAGGATAACAAGAATTGCAATAAGTGCCTTCGAATAAAAACCGACATACTGTAGCACTTGTTCCATATGATCACCTAGTGCTGATCCTAAAAAGATCAGAAATATATTCCACACACCTGTCCCAAGTGCTGTGAAAATAATAAAAATCGGTAAATTCATACGTGTAATACCAGCAGGGATTGAAATCAAAGTTCTTAAAATCGGGACAAATCGTCCAAAGAAGATGGCCCAACGTCCATATCGATCAAACCAATGGATGGTTTTATCTAAATCTTTGCGTTTAATCCTTACATATTTACCGTATCGATCAATCCAGCGGTATAATCTTTCTTCACCAATCCATATTCCAAGATAATATAAGACAACCGAACCCGCTGTCGCCGCGACGACAGCTACCGCACATACCACTCCAAAACTTAAACTTGACTTTGTCGTCATAAAACCAGCAAAAGTTAAAACAACCTCTGATGGGAAAGGATGGATAATATACTCCACAAATATTAATAAAAAGATTCCTATGTAGCCATAATGGCCCATCACATCAACAACCCATTGTTCCATATCTTCACCTTTGATTCCTATATTGTTAAAACTTTCATACTCATCAAGTTTAACAGTCTATTTCTTCAATATTCAACTTATTACACTGCTTTATGATGCTTTTGTAAATTATTGTAAGCTATCGTCACAAAATGATAAGACAAGATCTTAGTCTCATTTTGATCAAAGAAAAGATTTTACATCAAATGGTTAGCTGTAGATATCTATGTTGTACATGTGCTCATATCAAGCTTTGCATCCAACTTATCTTTGCCAGGTCAGTCTACCCGGACACTGCCAGATAGGCTAACCGCCCTCTATTAATATTGTATTGTCGCCGTAACTCTTAATTGTGCGTCTGTTTTATTCTCATAAACATGATTAGTATTCGCATTAAAACTAATCGCTTGTGCAGCCTGAATTTCATAATGTGTCGCACCTACAGTTAGTGTTAGCGTACCTTCATTGACGATGATAAATTCTTTCGCGCCGTCTTGATGCGCCTCAGACTCTAAAACGCCTCCCGCTTCGATTCGCATACAAAACATTTCAAATGCATGTGCGTGATCATATGGAAAATAAGGATAAACCACGACAGAGTGATCCTCATTGTAAATCGGTTTAATATCTGCTTTATCAATAATCTGAATATGTTTATTATCTTGACTGATTAAAGACGTCAAAGGAATATGCAATCCATTCGCAAGCTTCCACAAAGTATTGATACTTGGATTCCCTGTTCCTTTTTCAATTTGGCTAATCATCGTTTTACTTATCCCCGTCATTTGAGCTACTTTATCTAAACTCAAACGGTGGATTTGTCTATAGTGCTGGAGGTTCTCAGCAACAACAGAATTAATATTCTCCATTTTTTAAGCCCCTTCTATTTACAATATATTGAACATGATGTACGATATGTTGTGTTCTTTATATAGAACGTTTCGTTAATTATATCAAAAAAGGCAGGCGTTTACACGATGGAACAACAATCGAATCGAATCAATTGGTTGCTTTTTATTGGCATCATGCTGATTGCAGCAAATTTACGTGCCCCTATCACCTCAGTAGGTGTAGTCTTACCAACCATTAAAGATACATTAAATTTAACAAATACAGAAGTCAGTTTCATTTCTATCATTCCATTACTCGCATTTGCGATTATTTCATCTCTTGTCGCTAAAGTCAGTCACCGCTTCGGTATGGAACGTTCATTGTTCTTTGCCATTGCATTAATTTTAATAGGCGTTGTTATACGCAGTGTGACCAATGTCAGCTTATTATATATCGGTACTATTTTAATCGGTGTCGGCATTGCATTTGGTAATGTCTTAGCGCCCGGTATAATCAAATCAAAATTCCCAATGCGTATCGGTATTATGACCGCGTATTATACCGTTGTCATGAATATTTTTGGTGCACTTTCATCATATGGCGCAGCACCTTTACTTAAATCATTTAACTATAATATTGCATTAGGTCTCATCGGTGTCGTGACTTTAATTGCTCTTATCGTTTGGACTTTCCAACTTCGTAATCATGAACAACAAGTGACCGTGGATACAACAGATGCCGTTAACGTTTGGAAATCCCCTCTTGCATGGCAGATTACATTACTAATGGGAGGGCAATCCTTAATTTTCTATTCTTTAATCAACTGGTTACCAGAATTCTTATTATCCTATGACATTCCAGTGACTTATGCTGGGCTCTATTTATCTATTTTACAACTGGCAATCATTCCGTTGACTTTCGTGACACCTTTATATGCCACAAAACTTCGTTCACAAGTGATTCCGACTGCATTTACAGGGGCACTATTTACAATAGGAATCTTAATCTTAATATTTTCACCTCATCTTGCCCTTATATCGCTCATTATTATTGGGATAGCGTTAGGTATCGCATTTGGACTTGTCAATACGTTCTTTAGTTTAAGAACTGAAAGTGGCCTTACAGCAGCTAAACTAGCAGGGATGTCTCAAGCAGTCGGCTATCTCTTTGCATGTATTGGACCGCTATTTTTCGGAATCTTACATGATGTGACAGGCCACTGGGTATTCTCATTATTGATTCTACTGTTAACTGCCATCGCTGTTATGATTATTGGTGCACGTGCAGGACGTAATACAACGATTGAAGCTTCATTAAGAAAATAAGTTTTCATGCGTTCAAGACTATGAACGATGCCGTTAAGCTTTTCATATTCCATTTTACTTTTGAACACTAAAAAGGGAGCAAGCTGTCGTCTTAATCTTTGAGACGACAGCTTGCTCCCTCTTTTTTATGATCGTTATGCTCCCCATTTTTCCTCAAAATGGCCCACTTTCCAGACGAGTAGTGCAATAAGCCATGACAGTATGAGCACGATGACTAAAATATAGCCTAACCATCCAAAATCTAATTGTGTCAACCACCCTAAAAAGCCATGGTCCCAATGTTGTTTTTCGCCAATAAGCTGAATAATTTCAATACCACCTATAACAATTGCAGCAATGACTGAAATAGCGGTCATCGTCATATTGTAAAACAGCTTTCTAGCAGGACGCTCAAATGCCCAATGATAGGCATTTGTCATGAATACACCATCTAGTGTATCGAGTAAACTCATGCCTGATGCAAATAAGATCGGCAAAGCAATGATACCTAAAAATGGCACTGTATGTTGTGACGCCCCCGCTGATAACGCCAGTAAGGAGACTTCACTTGCTGTGTCGAATCCTAAACCAAATAAGAATCCTAAAGGAAAAACATGCCAACTTTGATTAATGAATTGAAAAAGTGGTCCTACAAAGCGCATGATTAAGCCTCTTGATTCAATCAATTCATTGATTTGGCTTTCACCAATTTCTTCATATTTCAATTTTCGGGATAATTGTATTAACTGAATCAGTATAACTAAGTTTAAAAGCCCAATTAATAATAAGAAAAATCCAGAAACCAATGTACCGATTAATCCACCTGTTGATTGAAAACCTGCTAAATGGCTTTGCGCCCAATGAACGGCTAACCCTAACATAACTGCCATTAAAAAGACCACAGTTGAATGTCCGAGTGAAAAATAAAAACCTACCCCCATAGAATTACGCTGTTGTTCTAAAAGTTTACGTACCGTATTATCGATTGCAGCAATATGATCCGCATCAAATGCATGTCTCAATCCTAATGTATAGGCGACCACGCCCATTCCAATGATGAGCGGATGACTCGCTCCGCCAATCATTAGAAAAACAACACCTATAATATGTAAAAGCAGAATCACCACAAAATAAGGAAGAGCAGCTTTAATACCTTTCGTTCTTTCCATATCTTCATCACTTCAATTCTTATTTTATAATAATAAAATAATACAACGAACTAAACAAAATTAAAAGTTTTTCCCATTATTATCAAATAAACTTTTAATGATTATATTTATTAGAGGGTTATTTTCGGCTTAAAATATAACGTCTTAATAAATACTGATGTTACGCACAAAAATAGCAATAGAGGCAACGATGATGGCACATGACATTTAACTCAATCGTCACCCAATCATCGACCTCTATTGCTTATAATAGGACATAGACATCAGATAGATGGCTTCAGTCCATTTTATTATTTCATCATACGTGCCACATGTCATTCATGTTTAATGATAAATCCGGCTACCTTGTGCTTTAAATTCTTTTGCTTTTTCTTGCATGCCCTCTAATTGATCCTTATGTGCGTCTCGAATATTGTGTGAAATACGCATTGAACAGAATTTTGGCCCACACATACTACAGAAGTGTGCGACTTTAGCTGATTCTGCTGGCAATGTTTCATCATGATAGGCTCTCGCACGTTCAGGATCTAAAGACAAATTGAATTGGTCAATCCATCGGAATTCGAATCGCGCTTTACTGATTGCATCGTCACGTTCTGTAGCGCCCGGCAAGCCTTTTGCGAGATCTGCGGCATGTGCTGCAATTTTATACGTCACTACACCTTCACGTACATCTTCTTTATTAGGCAATCCCAAATGTTCTTTTGGCGTCACGTAACATAACATGGCTGTTCCATGACTCGCAATTTGTGCTGCCCCAATTGCAGAAGTGATATGATCATATGCAAGCGCAATATCAGTGGTAAGAGGTCCTAAAGTATAAAACGGTGCTTCTTTACAGTAAAAATCAGCGAGCTCTTGGTTCTCTCTAATTTTATGCATCGGGATATGTCCCGGTCCTTCAATCATCACTTGGACATCGTGTGCCCAAGCGATTTCAGTCAATTCACCTAGCGTCTTTAATTCCGCGATTTGACTTTCATCGTTCGCATCATAAATAGAGCCTGGTCTTAAGCCATCCCCTAAAGAAACAGCGATATCGTATTGGTTTAAAATCTGACAAATCTCATCAAAATGTGTATATAAAAAGCTTTCTTCATGATGTGCGAGACACCATTGTGCCATAATTGAGCCTCCACGAGAAACGATTCCCGTTAAACGATTTACAGTTAATGGGATATAACGTAATAATACACCTGCGTGAATCGTAAAGTAGTCTACACCTTGTTCAGCTTGCTCAATTAAAGTATCTCGATACACTTCCCACGTTAAATCTTCTGCAATGCCATTTACCTTTTCTAACGCTTGATAAATCGGCACTGTTCCAACCGGCACCGGAGAGTTACGAATCAAATATTCACGTGTTGCATGAATATTTTTACCTGTCGATAAATCCATAATCGTATCTGCACCCCAATGTGTTGCCCACACGAGCTTTTCAATTTCTGCTTCAATAGAAGAAGATACTGCAGAGTTCCCTATGTTGGCATTAATTTTAACTTGGAAATTTTTACCAATAATCATCGGTTCAGACTCTGGATGATTAACATTATTTGGGATAATCGCCCGCCCTTTAGCAATTTCATCTCTTACAAATTCTGGACTGACATTTTCACGACAAGCAACAAATTTCATCTCTTTCGTAATTATCCCTTTTTTAGCATAATGCATTTGGGTAACTTGATGGCCTGCTTTGGCTCTTCTAGGTTGATATTGAAAAGGATGTGTCACTAAATTTTGATGCGACGCTGACTTAAAACCATTATCAATCGATTGCACACGACGTCCTTGATAATGTTCAACATCATGACGCGCTTCAATCCAGTTGTCACGCAATGCAGGAATTCCTTTCGTAACATCGACTTCGTAATGATCGTCATGGTAAGGGCCTGCTGTATCATACACCACGATTGGATCATTATGAAGTACTTCCGTGTCCATGATTGTGTCAGATAACTGAATTTTTACGGAAGGGGACGTGGATATCAGGGTCGACACCTTCCTTGTAAATACGCTGACTTGCCGGAAAATTTTTCTTCAATTCAATTTGTTCTTGTTTCATTCCCTTTGCCTCCTAATTCATGCTCGAGGCCTTTAATTCAACTGAAAACCAAAGAAAATGCGCACTCTAGAAAAGCTGAGTGCGCATTAAAGAAACGAATATATTATGAAGTGGCAGGCGTCCTGAGATGGCTCGTTTCATTATGAAAGACTAAACCAAAATAGACAGCGTTTCAAAAAAACCACTTTATCTTTTAAATCATTTCGTTTGCTTCCCTACGCTAGTATAATCTAGATCAGGTTCAAAGGGTTGAGGCTTGCACCTCTTTCAGCTCATTAAAGCACCCCTAGCAAGTTCATATTTAAGTTTTGCAAATTTATCGTAACACTAAAAATGTAATATGACAATTCATCTTAGAAAAATTGCTGTTTCTAGTATGCATTTCGTTACACCGATTGGTTTATAAACAAAGCTCAAATTATATAAAATCGGTGAGACTAATTTAGCAATCGATTGTTTAAATTTAACCCAATTTGACCGGTTTTCATACCGTTCAGGTGTTAATTGTTTAGAGACTTTTAAATCTTCTTTAAATGCAGAAATCAATGATTCAGCAATATCTTGATTGTAAATCAACGCGTTCACTTCAAAGTTCAATTTAAAGCTTCGCGCATCCATATTAGCAGAGCCGACTGACGCCACTTCTCCATCGATAACCATCATTTTGGAATGAATAAAACCATTTTCGTACGTATAGACATTGACACCTTCATACATTAACAATGCGACCGTTGTCAATGTCGCCCAATGAACGAAAGGTTGGTCTGGTTTATTCGGAATCATTAGATGAATATCGACACCTGATTTTGCAGCAATTCTCAAAGCATTGACGAAGCCCACATCAGGGACAAAGTAAGGCGACTGCATATAAATAGTTGATTTCGCATTCATAATCATTTTTAAATACGCAAATTCGAGTTGTGGCCAATCTCTGTTCGGTCCACTCAGACCTAATTGCATAGCAACTTGGCCATCTTTACGCGCATTTTCTGGGAAATAACGTTCACTATAATCAAGTTGATATTCATCAGCAATTTGTGAGTTCCAATCGTGAATGAAACCAAGTTGTAACGCGTCCACACCATCACCTTGTATGCGTAGATGCGTATCACGCCAGTAACCCATCTTTTCATCTAAACCTAAATATTCATCCCCTACATTAAAGCCCCCCACATAACCGATATAGCCATCGATGACTACGTTTTTGCGGTGATTCCGATTATTGACACGAAAGTTAACGAAAGGAATAATTTTCGCGTGGAAAAACGCTTCAACCTCTACACCCGCTTCAGTTAAATCTTTTAATTTTGATTTTCTTAACTGTTTTGAACCTACCGCATCATAGAGAAGTTTAACTTCAAGCCCTTCCTTCGCTTTATCTTTTAATATTTCAAGAACAGACTTACCAAGACCATCTAGATTCAAAATATAGAATTCCATGTGTATATAGGTTTTGGCTGCTTTTAAATCTTGCTTCATCTTTTCAAAAAGTGCATGTCCATCAGTAAATGTCTTCACATGGTTATTTTCACTCAAAAAACTCACTTCACGTGTCAACATCATTTCCACTAAATCAGATTGCTTTTCTACAACAGGATTTTCTGTTTTAAAGGTGCGATCAATGAATTGTTGCTTTTGATTTTTGACACGCGTTCGCGCATCCTCGATTTCTTTTCCTTGTTCATGACGCGAGCTTTTCAATCTTACCGCTCGACCGAAAAACAAATACAGCAAGAAACCGAATATCGGCATAATAAATAGTAACAACAGCCAAGCCCATGTCGCTGTTGCTTCACGCCGATCCCGTTCCAAAAAGATAATAAACAATGCTAAAACAACATTTATCAGAAAAAAAATACCTGATACAATTCTGTATATCATGTTGACATTCGGATCAAATATGAGTTGCAATGGTGGCTCCCCCTTATCTATTTTTGAATGTCATCATTATAACGCAATTATTAGTTTTAAGCATTTAACTGAGCAATGAATAAATTAAATCAAACAAAACATGGCGAAAATTTTTCCATTTTCAATTCATTTGGGATAAACTAAAAGAAATCATCAAAGGAGGTTTTATAATGAGCTATATTGATTATATTCCGTCTAAAGGTGGGACAAAGCTTTATGCTAAAATCACACGCGCAGAAAGACTTTTTGATTTTGAACTACCAGATGATGAAACGCTTGATGAACAAATTAATGTCATTATTGTTCACGGCTTAGCTGAACATTTAGACCGTTATGATAAAATTACTGACTTTTTAGTTTCAAATTCTATCAATGTTATTCGTTATGATCAACGTGGACATGGACGCTCTGAAGGTAAAAAAACACACTATGATCATAAAGATCAAATTATAGAAGACTTAGATGCAGTTGTTCAATATGTTAAAGACAACTTCGGTAATAAAATATACTTAATCGGTCACAGCATGGGTGGTTACAACGTTGCCTTTTATGGTACACGCTACCCTGGACGCGTGAATGGTATGATAACTTCTGGCGGTGTCACTAGAGATAACAATCGTTTCTTTGCAGAAGCATACGGCGACAGACAAACACCACCAGACACGTATTTTACTAACGTTTTATCAGAAGGCATTTGCTCTGACCTCAATGTGGTTAGAGATTATATCCACGATGCACTCGTTCCAAATGAAATCTCGATGGGCCTTACTTATGCCATTGTAGATGGTATTCTCGAACTGAAAGAAAACCCAGATGCATTTGTAGATGATGTTTTGGTTTTACACGGTCAAGCAGACCCTATCGTTAATCCAAAAGATTCATTACAATTTTATGACGAAATTGCTTCACAACATAAAGCAATACGTATTTATTCAGACTTACAACATGAAATTTTTAATGAATCTAGCTATAATGACCTCATTTTCCAAGACATCGTTCAATGGATCTACCTAACGGATGAACGCCAAAGTGGCACTACGTTTTAAATGATTTCGCTTTAAACATCTCACATTTTTTAACTCGCTATAACATGCAAACGAGCCCGAAGTAACATCTTGCTACTTTTTTGGGCTCTTTTTTATGTCAGTCTCCCACTATCTCTTCTGACTTCCAACACAAAAAGTATCCCATCACTTGTCATTCCACGGCACGCGTTGTACATTGAACATAGTATAAGTCGTATTTATACAACAACTTCAATATAAGGAGAAATTTATGAAGCACGTTTACTTTAACCATGATGGCGGTGTAGATGACCTCATTTCACTGTTTTTACTTTTACAGATGGAGGATATTCAGTTAATTGGAGTCAGTGCGATTGGCGCAGATAGCTATGTTGAGCCTGCAGAGAGCGCTTCTCGTAAAATTATTAATCGTTTTTCTCGTTATCCTCTAGATGTCGCCGCTTCAGAAGAACGAGGTAAAAATCCATTTCCAAAAGACTGGCGTATGCATGCCTTTTTCATGGATGCCTTGCCTATCTTAAATGAACGGGTCCCTGTACAATCACAGTTAAGAACGGTTCCTGCATATCAAGATATCATCGATCGTCTTGAAACTTCTGAGACATCCGTGACGTTATTATTTACAGGACCTTTAACGGATTTAGCGAAAGCATTACAAGTCGCTCCTCATATTACTGAAAAAATTGAACGTCTCGTTTGGATGGGCGGTACATTTTTAGAACGCGGTAATGTGGAAGAACCTGAACATGATGGAACGGCAGAATGGAATGCATTTTGGGATCCAGAAGCAGTAAAAACTGTTTTTGATAGCACGATTCCAATCGATATGGTCGCACTTGAAAGTACAAACCAAGTGCCATTAACGCTTAATATCCGTCAAATGTGGGCAGACGAACGCCACTATCCGGGTGTTGACTTCCTAGGCGTCAGCTATGCAGCTGTGCCACCTTTAACACATTTTCAAACGAATTCGACTTATTTTTTATGGGATGTCTTGACGACAGCTTATGTGGGTCAACCTTCACTGGTCAAAAAAGAGGAAGTAAAAGCTTCCGTTTATACAAAAGGACCTAGCCAAGGTCGAACTTATTTAGACGATCAAAATGGACGTCTCATTCAAGTGATCAATCATGTTGAACATGATGCATTCTTTAAATACATTACAGAGCTTGCTAAAAAAGTCTAAATATATTGATGATCAAATATATTCTCAATAAAACGACATGCCTGAGATATGATTTATTTTAGGTTACAAAAAAGCTTTTAAATCATTAAAAGGATGGTAGAGACCGGGATTGCGTATGCGCTGTTATCTTGCGCTGCGCAATCCTTGTTATCTTTGAGGATAGGAACTGTATAAAATAAGAATGAATACAGCATTGCTTAAAGGTGTTCTATCACATTTATGAGGATGTCCGCCCTCTTTTAATCTTACTACTCTCTTTTAAAGGGTACATCTGATGATATAAAAAAGTACTGATTACAATGCATAGTATTGGCAAAATCAATCCCAACACACGTATCCCCATTTGCGTTTCAATGCGCTGATGCTGATTTGGAATAAAATGAAATAGCGACATGCCAGCACCAATCATGAGACCCGATAACGCATGTGCCGCTTTAGTCATGAAAGTATACATCGCAGTATTTAAACTGTCGTGGCGTCGTCCAAATTGCATTTCCCCATCATCAATTACATCCGCAAGCATAATTGTCACCATACCTAGCATGAATCCCGTACCGATTCTAAGAACCATTCCTCCAAATAAAACCCATCCCAATTGATGCGGTGCTACAAAACCAGAATATAACATCAAAGCAAGACCACTAATGATGAATAACATCGCGCTATTAAACGCATTTTGACGTCCTACATGTCGTATCCAAAAAGGCAAAAATAATAGCGCAAGCATTTCGACAAATAGCATACTGTTAAAATATGCAAAATATTGTTCAATATTGATGACATACTTGAAATAATAAATAAGTGTGCCATTAAGCAACTGCATGCCTAAATTAAAAGACAAGAGTAATCCCATCATAGCTAATAAAGCATGATGACGAAAAAGCATTTGTTTGATTTCTTTAAGACGTAATCGAGGGATAGGCTGAACTTTAACTGACTGATTTTCTGGAACACCTATGAGCGTCACTCCAATTGTCACTACAAAAAGCACACTACATAAAAGCGCCACAATAAACATACCAACTGAAAGATCTCCATGACCTAAAATGTGACTCAAACGGTCAATCAAATACAACCCCCATGTTCCAACAATAAAAGCAGCTAAACTCGCAAAAAAGCGTGGAATCACAGACATTGTCTCACGTTCTCTTGAATCTTGTGTCAAATTCGGCAGCCACGCCCAATAAGGAATATCCATCATCGTATAAGTCATTCCCCATAATACATACATCACTGACACATAAACATACATCATGGGTTGAGGAAATTCAAAGTTCGTAAATAACAAGAGTGTGATTAGTGCATTTGTCACTGTCCCTATCCCTAGCCATATTTTAAACTTGCCAAAACGATGCTGTGTTCGATCGACCATCATCCCCATAAACGGATCATTGACGGCATCCCATATTCTTGCAATAAAAAAAAGAAACCCCACAAAAACGGGGGATAGTTTGATAATATCCGTCACATAAAACATAAAGTAAATACTGACTAAATTAAATACAGCATCTTTACCGACGGCACCTATTCCAAATGATAATTTTTGAACTTTCGTTAACTGCGCTTTCAAATTGAATCCCCTTTTTCGATTTATAGACAGAAGCATTATTAAAAATATCATAATTCTCTCATCCATTACATTGCGCTATGATGCCACAATCAGTGATTATGCTTCCCAAAAAAGAAGTAAGACCTGAACACGTAAAATCTACGTATTCTGCCTTACTTCATCTATAAGTTGATGGCTATGATTCGAAAAAACTAAACCAGCCTATTTTTACATTCCTAATAATGATCGGATTGTCAGACCGACAATGACCGTCGTCGTAATTAAAAAGAAACCAGGAATTAAGAAACTCGTTACTTTCGTTGTCCGTGTTTCGTCAACATCGACAGCAAATAAAATCGTTGGTTGTGCAGGAATAACGAAGTTCACGTTTAATGTCTGTGCAATTGCAATAAAGAAAGTCGGTGGTATGCCGAGACTCAACACGATTGGCACGACAATAGATGCGGTCGCAGATTGAGAAATCACAATCATCGCCACTAAAGCGACAAGTATAATCATGAGCCAAGGTGCTTGTGAAACGAGGCTTCCGATACCATTTTCCATCATTTCTCGATTAGCATGTGCACTAAAAATGGTAGCCCCTAGCCAACCTGGCCCTAACACCGCAAAAATTGCACCAATGGCTGCTTGTGCAATATGTGTGGTTAAAATCTGATTCGGCTGAACTTTCACTAAAAGAAGATTAATCATTGCACTCGTATACATAAATAGTTGGACAAGATCGGTCATTTGTAAATGAACCGTTTTACCGTCTACATGGAATGTAGGTCCGATTTTCGGAAAAATACCGAAAGTTAAAATACAGATGACTGCTAATATAAATGTAAAAACACCCCATTTAACGCGTTTATCAAAAGTCTTAACCTCTTGTTTATCTTCAATAATCATTTGTTGTAACATCGTTTGCGCTTGCGCTTCACTTATTTTTGTTCGACCTACAAATGTATTAAAACAGCTGAGAATCAACATACTGATTAACGCCGTAGGTAAAACGATGGAGAGGTATTGCCCCATTGTAATCCCTAGACCTGCAAACTCTGAAATCATATAGGCAGTTGCTGAAGCCGCTGGACTACATAATAAAGCAATATTTGCTGTTAGTACGGAAGCGGTAAGTGCCTTTTTAGGCTGGATACGCGCTTTCAATGCGGTTTTAGCGATAATTGGTTCTAAAGATAACGCAATATTAGTTGTCCCAATACCAAACACAAATACAAAAACAATCATCGGTGCGATAAAGATAATTGATTTTGGAAAACGTTCAATCATTTTTGAAGCAAGTTGAACTAAATAATCAATCCCACCTGTTGCTTGAAGTGTACCGCCTGCAATTCCAATAGATAAAATAATCAGCACAGCCGTAACAGGGGCAGAACCAGGAGGTAAACCAAACCCAAAAATCATAATTAATTGGGCAAAAAGTGCAAAAATCCCACAACCCAATGCGCCTGCTGTTCGTAGACCCAAAACAATTGCGAGTATCATAATCAATATTTCTATCGCAAAAAGAAGCATTCTTTTTCTTCCTCTTTTCTAAATTTTCATGTGAATATTTTAGCATATTTAAATGAGCAGTTTAATATATAAATAAAGCGATAAATGGCTAAATTGTAACAATTGAAAAAATAAAAAGAGAACACAAACAACGGTATCAAGTCGATAACGTCGTTCACGTTCTCTCATTTATTGTATCATTTACGTTGTAATAGAGATGTTCTACTTCAAAGTTTGGATAAACTGACGAATTTCTTCTGACATTTCCTCATCTTTCAAAGCGTACTGAATCGTCGTTTTGACAAAGCCAATTTTTTCACCGACATCAAAACGTTCCCCTTCAAAATCATAGGCAAAAACTTGTTCAGATTGATTCAAACGCTCAATCGCATCTGTTAATTGAATCTCTCCACCTGCACCTTTTTCTTGATTTTCAAGATAATCAAAAATGTCTGGTGTTAGCACATATCTTCCCATAATCGCTAAATTTGATGGTGCTGTACCTGGCGCTGGTTTTTCCACAAATTTTGTCACTTCATATAAGCGATTGTCTTTTGATTTTGGATCAACAATCCCATAGCGGTGCGTTTCTTGTTCCGGTACTTCTTGAACACCAATGACAGATTTACCCGTGCGGTCATACTCTTCAATCAATTGCTGAATCGCAGGTGTGTCAGATTCAACAATATCGTCACCTAATAATACGGCAAAAGGTTCGTTTCCAATAAATTGTTTGGCTGTCCAAATTGCATGACCTAAACCTTTTTGCTCTTTTTGGCGTACATAAAACATGTTCGCTAAATTTGTAGAATGACGCACTTTTTCCAATAACGCATCTTTACCTTTTTCAGCTAAGTTATTTTCCAATTCCACTTGGTGATCAAAATGATCTTCAATCGCACGTTTATGTTTCCCTGTCACGATAATAATATCTTCAATGCCAGCACGTACCGCTTCTTCAACAATATATTGAATTGTTGGCTTATCTAATATCGGTAACATTTCTTTCGGCATTGCTTTAGTCGCAGGTAAAAAACGTGTACCTAACCCCGCCGCTGGAATAATCGCTTTTTTTACAGTCATAATAAACTTCCTTTCTACGCTAAGACTTTCCCATTAAAAAGTCTATCCCATTTTTCCATTAATTTTTCAGAATGATATAATTCGATAATTGTTTTTCTACTTTCTTTTCCGTACTGCTTAGCTAAAGCTTCATCATTGATAACTTTTAAAATCTTATCAGCCATACCAGATATATTTTGATTTTCGATTAAGTAACCATTTTCTTCGTGTCTGATAAAGTCTGAAGGTCCATATTTAATATCAAATGCAATCACAGGTTTTTCTAGTAACATCGCTTCAATAATGCTAAGACCTTGCCCTTCAAATTGAGATGTAGATACGACACAACCAAAGTCTTTAATTTTATCAGTTGCATTATCGGTATAGCCTAATAATTTAACATTTTTCTCAAGCTCATTTTCTCTTATTAAACGTTCTAATTTATTTTTCTCTTCTCCATCACCATAGATGTGAAATTCTATTTCATTATCCTTTTCCACAACTTCTTTTGCTACTTCTATTAAGTATGGTAAACCTTTTTGTGGTACTAGTCTGGAAATATGTCCAACCACTTTTCGATGTGTAGTTTCAGGGATTTGGTCTGTGATGTTAATAAAATTACTAATGACAGAAACGTTATCAATTTGGTATTCCTTGATAATATCTCTATTTTGCGCTTCAGTGAGACAAATAACACCAGCAATTTTTTGTGCATTTTTCAATATATAATCTTCTTTTTCCTTAACTGCACCACTATTATCAAAATTCTTGTGATGATTAATATGAATTACAGCAAATTTCTTTGCAGCTTTATGACGAGTCGCTAGCATTTTTGGAAAACTACCTGGCCCATCACAAATCATAATATTCTTCTTATCATCTTTAACTAATTCATCTAAAAAATATGTACAAAATCCTACATTATTTTTAAATTGCTTTTTCTCATTGATCAAATATGTTTGACCGACGCTACCATTTTTGGCATTGATTTGTCTATATAAATAGAGATAGCACTTACTATCAAAAAATTGCTCAGCTATTAATTTATTTTCGTGATTAAACACATCAATTTTTTGAATCTTTTCTTCACGATAATAAATTCTTTTAATCCTTTTATTGTTTTCAAAAATATCTAAGAAGCTTGTATTCTCAAAAAATTTTTTATAAGACACGTATTCGCCAGTTTTTTGATTGAAATATCTAGAAACAGATTGACTTTCTTTTATCTCAACTGTTCCTTTTAATAACTGGTCTATAGCCTTATATAACGTTGGATTTCTTTTGTTTTTTGATTGATCTGCTTTAGCTTTATAGAAGTCAAAAGGATTCAACATTTCAGTTCTCTCATCCATCTTCCTGGATTTTTTTAATGCTTGAATAATTTCTGGATAGTCAAATTTGTAATCAAATGTAACAATGTTACCAGCAATTTTGTTGTCATAGAAAACTTTACTCCTTGTTAACATGGCAGTCGTCATACCGCCTTTATTAACATCCAATTCATGGACAATCATAAAAACTTTTTTCATTTAGTACACCCCTAATCTTCAAAATAATATCTTTAGCACTAGTTTTTATTTTTTGAATTTTCAATTAATTTAAGTTTTATTAAAATATGCATTATCTATTTATTCCTTAAAGTCATGAACAGGAAGCGATCTGATACATCCGATTGTTTTAAGTTGAATTGGACTCTAATAATAATGAGTAGTATGCATATAACACGATTAACATGGCGCATATCATGCATCATTTAAGTTGCTATTGACTGTCCTTTTCTCCCTTTTACTCTACTGTTTAGCTTTACGATATACTTATAGCAGTTGATTATCGCATCGTTAATCAATTGAGCTTTATTGCTCATTCCCTACTCGCACCGTTATAAAACAAATATGCAGATTTTAAAAAACACAATAATTAGTGTGCGTCTCTATGTGCTACTTTTAATTATAACATCACTCACATTTTGATTGGTATACAATTCAAGTATTCTTTGTCCCAATGAGAAAATAGAAGTAAATCCAATAGTTTTTCTTATCACTTTTTTAAAGAGATACATACAACAATAACTATTTACATCTCAAATAAAGTAAAATAAGATAGCACTTAGCCCTAGCTAAAAAGCTACCTTATTCATTAAATCGAATTCCTCTATTTTTTAGTTTCATCCTTTACTGTGCCTTTAATTGTGCTTTTTGTACTATCAGTGACACGACCTGTAATAGAACCTGTTTGTTTTTCAGACATATTTTGCACCTCTTTTCTATAAAGTCAAATTAAAATCAATTATTTTAATTACAACATTATCCTTTAAAACAATCAAATCATATGGTTATTTAATTATACGTATTTAACATAACGCTCTACAATCTTATTAAAAATTGTTAAAATAGTTTTAATACATATATAAGGAAGAACGTCTCATGATGAAAAAATGGATATGTTGCTTTGCGTTACTTTTGCTTTTTGGTTGTCAACAAGACCCTTCACGATTTCAAGATGCACTCACTGTTTATTCACCCTACCCACAGGATTTAATTCGGCCACTTTTGAAAGATTTTGAACAGCAGTATGATGTGAAAGTAAATCTTATTGAAGGTTCAACACAAGTGTTACTTTCAGATATTCATCGAACGCCATTAGAAGCACGAGGGGATGTGTTTGTGGGTGGCGTATTAAGTGAAACCATTGATCATTCAGATGATTTTGTCCCCTACCAAGTGTTTGATGTAGACAAATTCCATGATTTTCAATCCAAAAATCATTTAGTTACACCTTTTATGTTGATGCCTACGGTGATTGTTGTCAATAAAGATTTAATAGGGTCGATTCCGGTCAGAGGTTATGAAGATTTATTGCGACCTGCACTAAATGAACGTGTTGCTTATTCTAACCCTTACACGACTACGACAGGTTACCAACATATGCGTGCTTTATATCACTTACATCATAATACGCAAATAATTAAGCAGTTTCAGCACCATGCCGTGCAATTGGAAAAGTCTTCTCAAGTCGTAGAACAGGTTGCGACGGGGCGTTATGATGCAGGCTTAAGCTATGAACTGGATGCACGTAGATGGATGAAAAAAGGTTATCCCTTAAAATTAGTCTATCCTACTGAGGGGACTGTAATTAATATAGATGGCATCGCACTCGTTCATAATGCGCACCCAAATCCAAAAAGAGAAGCACTCGTCAAATATTTAACGGGTCGTGCAGTTCAAACCCGTTTAGCGCAAGAATTTGGTGTCAAACCGATTCGCAAAGACGTGGCAGAAGTTTCGGAAACAGGCACATTAAAACTTAAAGATATCCCTGCTATTTCTGAATCCGAATTGCCCCATGACACACATCAAGCTTTTTTGGAGCGTTTAAAATGAAAACTTACAAACCTTACCGTCAACAATTACGTCGCTCTTTCTTTCTCTCAACGGTCATGCCCGTCTTTTTAGTGATGCTCATTGGCATAATTAGTTTCTATACGCTTTATATTTGGGTGGAGCATCGTACGGTACAACAGCACGTTAATCAAACACAGCACGCTATTGTTCAAGCTTCTCAACAGACAGAATTAGATATTTCAAAATTGAAGACAACATTTAAAGAGCTCAACACGACTGATTCGCAAGATTTGACGGCATTGAACCGGATGTTATTTAAAATGATTCATGAACAACCCGGAACACTTTATTTTGTTGTGACACAACATCATCAGCAGGTAACGACAAACAATTATGAAGATCAACGACTCAATACACTTTATCTGCTTAACACATATAACGTTACATTTAAAAATGGTCCTGCATCTATCCAAATATACTTGGCACAAACGCCACGTATCGATGAAATTTTAAAAGATTCTGGCCAATCTACAGTCATCGTGGATCGTTTTGACAACATTTTATTTACAAATTCTGAACACTTTCGTCTCGATGATAAATGGCAACCTCCTCAATTTGGTTTTATATCGGATGCAGTCAAAATCAATCAAAACGGCGATCGATTGATTCAATTTAAAAATATCCATGACACCTTAGAGGATGGGATCATACTGCTCATTATTATGGGACTTGTGCTAATTTTGTTTATCTTATTCGGACTGTTTAATGCACATAACATGGCGAAAAGGCAAACCCAAGATATTGAAGCAATTATTCAACGGATTTACTATGCGAAAAATCGTCATCTCGGTCGCTACCAACCTTTAGCACAGCCGAGTGAGCTCGAGGAAATCAATACCTATATTTATGATTTGTTCGAATCAAATGAAAAATTGATACACTCTATCGAAAATACGGAACAACGTTTACGTGAAATTCAATTAAAAGAAATAGAGCGCCAGTTCCAACCGCATTTTCTATTCAATACGATGCAAACAATTCAATATTTGATTACCCTATCCCCTCAACTCGCACAACAAGTGGTGCAGCAATTATCCCAAATGCTCCGCTATACGTTACGCGTTAAATCTAATCACGTCCAAATCAAAGATGAACTTGATTATATTCAACAATACGTCGCAATTCAGAATGTGCGTTTTGATCATATGATTCACTTAGAATACGAAATTCAAAGTGATTTATATACTGCACAAATCGGTAAAATGATGATTCAGCCTTTAGTTGAAAATGCCATCAAACACGGCCGTACGGGATGATAAACTTTTGATACGTATTCGCATCACTGAAAGCAAGCACGCACTCCGTGTCTTTGTTTCTGATAATGGACAAGGAATGTCTAAAGAAAAATGCAAGGAAGTAAGACATTCACTGAATGAAAGCGTGTTTGATACTGAACATTTAGGCTTAAATCATTTAAATCATAAAGCACGTATTCGTTACGGAGAACAAGCGCGATTACGTATTTTTTCAACACCTTATCAAGGCACCCTCATCGCTTATCAACTACCAAGGGAGGCGTCATCTCATGTATAAAGTCGTGATTTGTGACGATGAACGAATCATAAGAGAAGGGCTGAAACAAGCCATTCCGTGGAATGAATATCATTTTTCACATGTGTTACTAGCGAAAGATGGCATCGAAGGGTTATCACTGATTCGTGAATATCAACCCGAATTAGTGATTACCGACATTCGGATGCCACGCATGGACGGTGTAAAATTGTTAGATGCGATTAAAGATTATGATTGCAAGAAGATTATTTTATCGAGTTATGATGATTTTGAATATATGAAAGCTGGCATTCAACACCATGTCTTAGATTATTTATTAAAGCCTATCGACACTTCACAATTAACTCAATTATTAGCGCAATGGGCAACAGCATTCCAACCTGTACACCCTGCTGCACAATTAGAAGTTTTTCAACCATTGATGAAAGTTGAATATGGTGATTATTATGTCAATGTGATGATTCAACAAATACAACAGCGTTTTCATCAAAAATGTCACGTTTCTGACCTAATCGCTCCCTTACCTGTAAGCGAATCTTATTTGATGCGTACATTTAAAGAACATGTGGGTATTACAATTCTTGATTATTTAAATCGATATCGAATTTATCAATCACTTTCACTATTACAAAGTCAAAATAAACATTATGAAATTGCAGACAAAGTTGGTTTTTCAGAGTATAAAACATTCAGTTATCACTTTAAAAAGTACTTAAATATGACACCGAGCGAATATGCGAAACAACAGTAAAAGTATTCGTTCATAAAAAAAGAAAAGGCAACTCGAAGTGTAGAAAGCCAAATTCAGCTTTTACTGGGATCGAGTTGCCTCTATTAATCTCATTTATAAATGTAAGCTTCTAATTTTCTTTTCTTCAAAATATGCGACAATACCAAGGAGTATAATACCGATAAATAATGCAGCGTAGAATACGATAAATACGTCTGTCCATCCACTTAACGTATAGCCAAAGACATTTAAACCGTTTCTTTCCGGGTCAGCAATGGCAGCTAAACCTACTTTAGCCATAGAATCGCCAAATAAATATGCAAAGGATCCCGTCATTCCATTTGCTACACTAATCGCATTTTTAGGAACAAATCCTGTTAACGATACACCGATTAACAACTGTGGACCGAAAATCAATGCGCCTAATGCAAAGAGTGACACGTTAACCATCGTTACACTTGTTGCATTCGTATAGAATAAGACCACGAACGTAATTAAGAACATACAGCCAATTGCGACGATAGCACGACGACCTTTTAACAAGTCAGAGATGTATCCCCATAATAAACTTGCGACAAGCGCACCCATTTCAAAATAGAATATCGTGTTAACTGCGTCTTCTTTTCCGAAATGTAATTGTTCAGAAACATAAAGTGGTGCCCAGTTATCAATACCGATACGCACAATATACACAAACACATTAGATACACATAAAATCCAGATAACCGGATTTTTCAAGATATACTTTTTGAAAATTTCCCATTTTGTCATACTTTGTGCGTCAATATTTTCTTGATCTACAGGTTCTTCCCAAATTTCTTCTGCACGATTCCATCCTAATTCTTCTGGATCATCTTTACCGATAAATAATGTGACAACACCAATAATTAACGCTATAACAGCTGGGAAAATAAACATCCCCACAACGCTACCATGGAAAAACATATTTGCGCCCCATAGTGCAAGCGCCCCTGCTATTGCACCACCGATATTATGTGACGTATTCCAAAAACCGAGATAACGCCCTCGTTTAGTTCGCGGTGCCCATCTAGAAATCGTTGAGTAACTTGCAGGTCCACCGACGGATTGAAAAATACCGTTTAGTCCCCAAAGTACAATAAATAAACCTAAAACTGAACCAAAATAACTTAACACGAAGCCCATAATTAATACAGTTATCGCAGAAAGGATTAATAAAAATGAAATAATTTTTTTCGTGTTACGTCCATCAACAAAGTAACCTAATAGTGTTTTCCCTAGGCCATAAGTAATACTAAATGCTAATCCAATATAACCTAATTCTAATGTAGACAACCCGATTTCTTCTTTTAATAAAGGTTGAGCTGCTTTAAAGTTGTTTCGAATTAAGTACATGGCCATATATGCGAGAAATACGACGAAAAAGGCTTGTAAAAAGTTACGTAACCATAATTTTCGTTGCATAGATAACGGTATGCCTTTGTTAGGAATCTTTTTAATATCAAAAAAGTTCATGCCCTTCACCTCTTGTGTTCACTTTAAATTCACTATAGCATCAACTGAAAGCGCTTAATATCCTAGAAATTATCGTTTTTATCCCAAAAACTGAACTAAAGACTTTAATATTTGGAAAAGCATTTTATTTATGACAATTAAAGGTAAATATCGTCTACTTTATTCAATCTTGTATTATTAGCACATTAATTTATCCTTGCATGAAATAAGAAGTTTACTATTAAATTTTTAAGTAACTTT
This sequence comes from Staphylococcus schleiferi, assembly GCF_900458895.1. Lineage (NCBI taxonomy): Bacteria > Bacillati > Bacillota > Bacilli > Caryophanales > Staphylococcaceae > Staphylococcus > Staphylococcus schleiferi. Next base: position 344,168 of record NZ_LR962863.1, on the reverse strand, counting down.
TATAGAAAGATAATTGACATCGTTTCTTTTGAATTTTACACTTATTTATAAATTAAACGCTTACAAGGGGGAGTCATTATGAATAAAATCGCTATCGCGGGTGCAGGTGCAATGGGAGGTCGTATTGGGAGCCAAATTAAGAAGGCTGGATATGATGTGACACTGATTGATACATGGGAAGAACATGTGAATCAAATAAATGAACACGGCCTTGAAATCGAAACAGAAACAGATACCTATACGATTCAAATTCCTGCCCTATTACCTCAAAATGTAAATGAGGCATATGACTTAGTCATTATCTTAACGAAATCTATGAAATCAGAAGAAATGCTTCAAACGTTATACGATCGAAATGCCCTTCACTCTGATACTGCTTTACTTACTATGATGAATGGTCTTGGACATGATGAACGATTTTCTAAAATTGTGCCACAAACTCAAATATTCCTTGCCGTGACCATGTGGACTGCTGGCATGCGTGGTCCTGGAAAATTACTGTTAGAAGGCACAGGGAGTATTGAGTTTCAACGTGCAGATGGCCAAGCTGATCACCGTACAGAAGTGATTCATCAAATTTTCAATGATGCACAACTTAACGCTACAATCAGTGATAATGTGTTTAAATCCATTTGGAGTAAAGCGACTGTCAACAGTGTTGTAAATCCACTGTGCACTATCCTTAACAAAACCATTTATGAATTTGGCAGTTATGTTCATTCACGTGAAATGATTCAACCCATTATTGATGAAATCGTTGCTGTGGCTCATGGTCGAGGCGTTGAATTAGACCCACAATTGCTTTTACAAAAAATTGAAGACTCTTATCCAAAAGAAACACAAGGTCTCCATTATCCTTCAATGCATCAAGACTTATATAATCGTCGCTATACTGAAGTTGATTATCTTAATGGACAAATCAGTCAATATGGTCGCGAACTAGGTATTCCAACACCGAATAATGATATGTTGACGCACTTAATCCATCAATTAGAAATGAAATGGGTTCAATAAATACTGACGCTTTAATGATTTAACAGTTGCTTCATATACACGTACACGCATTCACTTAAGAAGCCAGGATATATTTCAAAATAAATAGCGCTAAGATGATTTTTAATAGAAAATCGTCCTAGCGCTCCTTTTTTATAATATGACTTTATTTATACGTATCATCCTTCATTATTATACTTAAAAATAAGACACCTTCATTTCTTTCACTCATATTAAAAAAGACATATTCATATCATATTTTTACATATAGACTCAAACTTTATACATAATCCATATGAACAAGATGAATTAAGATAAATATTTTTACATAATTATATTGCTTTTTTAACAGAGCCACTCTATAATTTTATATAGCAAGCAACAATGTTTATTTATAACTCTATTTTATTTTCATTTTGCTTTGCTGTTTTTGATGATAGATGAATACCACTAAGCACATTCGATCAAAATGATTACATCTTTAGCGTTTTGGACGCCAACTTCAAAGGGGTTGATTTAAATGAAAGAATATCGTCACTACATACATCAAGTGGGCACGATTAAAACCTTATTAGAGGGACATCATGAAAGCGAAGTGACAATCGCTGAGTTATTACGTTACGGTGATTATGGATTTGGTACATTGAACCATACTGATGGTGATTTTGTAATTATTGATGGGCAACCCGTTCATATGAATCAATATGGAGAACATCACGGATTAAATGGTCAAGAGAAAGTGCCGTATGGCGCTGTTGTTCAATTTAGACCCCAGCATGACTTCGTAGTTAAACAAGTGGAACATGTTGATATTTTTCAACATATCAAGGAAAGGCTAATCAACACGCAGCTTTTCTCAATGACTAAACTCACAGGCGATTTTAATTATATTCACTTAAGTGTTTATTCTAAAAATCATTCACCTCACACGCTCAAGCGCCCCTTTCATATACCTCAAACTGAACGTGCAGTGCGACAAATTAAAGGTACAATTTTGATTCTTTATACACCTCATGATTTTACTGGTATTCATCCACCGGGTTTCAGTGCCTATTTCGTTTCGGAATATCATGAACTTGTAGGCAAGGTTCTTAGCTTTAAAGTTTCAAATGCTGACGCCCAACTTCAAAATTTGGATGGATATACAATGATCTGTCCTGCTGCTGAGCCATTGTTTATTAGGCATTTGTCATTATAGCGTATATTTTCTATTGATGATTTGTGGAACGTAAGTGAAGCAAGGACATATTGGAAAATAGCGAGTGCATAATCAGATTATAAAATTGAAAATACTCACCCATTAAATATCATTTGATGAGGTACTTGCTTAAGAATTTTAATGTCAATGACCGCCTTTTAAAAGAAAAGTCATACTGTTACTAATAATGATTAGCAGTATGACTTTTGGCCTATAAATTCCCTTTATATAGAAGCTAAAATAAAAAGCACTCCCACTAAATACATCAACATGTATTCAGCGAAAGTGCCTCCCATGATTACAACTGGGAAAACTCAAAAACGAATCGGTATTGAACGCATTAATTGTTTGAATAGTTTGCGTATTGTGATGCTAAGTGTTGATATTCTTTTTGAGTAAGTGCGTGTGCATCAGATGTGCTACCAACAGCAGATAAAAGAACAGCTACTGCAGCAGTTGACATTAAACCTTTTACCAATTTACTCATTCATATCACCTCTTTCACTTTTAAGTATAATTATTATACCACAAATTAATCGCACTTCCAACCTGAGATTCTAATGTATTTCACTTTTCCTTCTACTTAAAGTTCATAAAATAATCATTCAATTAAATTTATCAATAGAGGTACATCACTTTTGTAATACATTTCTTTTAAACGTTTTATTATGACAAGCAACAACTTTACAGGCTTAAGATGTCATTTTATACATTTCGTGTTCATTTAGCACACTACTGATGTAGTTTAATTTTTAGGTCAACCTAAAAATCAAAACCTCAAAAATCCTTAATATTACTGAATTACTGCTAACTTTAAGCGGTTTTTAAATAATAACCGCTATCTTTTTATTTGAAACTATTTAATAAATTCGTCATACTAAGGGTGTAATTATCACGTTACGAGGAGTGAAAGGAAGTATGAATCAAGAACAACTAGAAAAAATGAAAAATGGTAAAGGTTTCATTGCAGCACTAGACCAAAGCGGTGGTAGTACCCCTAAAGCATTGCGCGGTTATGGTGTTGGCGAAGACCAATATAACAATGATGACGAAATGTTTAAATTGGTTCACGAGATGCGTACACGTATCGTAACATCACCATCATTTACTTCAGATAAAGTCATTGGTGCAATCTTATTTGAACAAACAATGGACCGTGAAGTTGAAGGTAAACATACAGGTGACTACCTTGCTGATAAAGGAATTGTACCATTCCTTAAAATTGACAAAGGTTTAGCAGATGTTGAAAATGGTGTTCAATTAATGAAACCTATGCCTGAACTTGATCAATTATTAGATCGTGCAAACGACCATAAAATCTTTGGTACAAAAATGCGTTCAAATATCTTAGAATTCAACAAAGAAGGTATCGACGCAGTAATTAAGCAACAATTTGAAGTTGCACAACAAATTATCAATAAAGGTCTTGTACCTATTATCGAACCTGAAGTGAACATCGATGCAGAAAACAAAGCTGAAATCGAAGCTTACTTAACAGAATTAATTCAAAAACATTTAGATGCTTTAGCTTCAGATGATTACGTGATGTTAAAATTAACAATTCCAACACGTGCGAACCAATATGAATCATTGATTAACCACCCTAACGTTGTTCGTGTGGTTGCTTTATCAGGAGGCTACAGCCTTGAAAAAGCAAATGAATTCTTAAAAACAAATAACGGCTTAATTGCGAGCTTCTCTCGTGCATTAATTAACGATTTACGTGTAAGCCAATCTGACGAAGAATTTGACCGCTTATTAGGCCAAACAATCGATTCAATTTACGATGCTTCAGTTAACAAAGTACAAGCGTAAAACGTTAACAAAATTAAACCGAATCGCATTTAATTTATAAATGCAAATCGCGTGGAAACACAATTTTTCAAATCAATTGTGTTTCCACTTTTTTATATCACGAAAAAACGCCTATCAGGAGGGCACAATTTAAATGTGCGCTCTGATAGGCGTTGTATGTTTGTATGACTATTTTAGTGTTCTAACATTTCATCTTTTACTTCTTCTTTTGACAATTTAGCTGGGTAATATGTTGGCCAGTTATCTAGCTCTTTTAAGACTTTGTCACGATCATTGCCCATGAAAATATGGAAGTGTTCAGATTTTTTAGGTGCAATATTGTGGTCACTAAATTGTACATATTTTGGTAAATCTTTAGACGCTTCACCTTCAAGTTTGAAAGTATAACGTACGCCACGGTTACCACCTTTGTAATCTAAAATGTCTTTACCATCATAACGGTATGTGCCAGTCATTGACTTACCGTTTTTAGTGAAAGTGATTTGATCACCTGAGATTTTAATTTTTTCTATATCTGTTTTGTAACCTTTTTCATAATATGATTTGTATTCTTTCGCAGATTTATCGCCTTTATCTTCAGCTTTATGTTTGAAGACTTCATCTAAAGTACCATCTTTTAATAAAGGATAAACAGATTGCCAGTTACCTTCATAATCAGAAAGTTCACGGTCTTTCACTTGGCTGTCTTTGAAGTAACCATCTTGGATTGCTTTTGTATGTTTATTTGCTGCTTTATCATCTTTAACTTTAATTTTTTCATTCAACGCTTTTTCAAGGTTTTTCACGTTTTCTTTCATTAATGATTGATATGTCGCATCTTTCGATTGATCATCTGTCACAGATTCCATGTTGTTGAATTTCAACGTTTTCGCATTTGTTTCTTTGCGAATTGTATCTGTCACTTTATGTGAAATATTTTCTTCATAAAGAATGTATTTCGCACCTGTATCATTAATTTCATCAACGATTTCAGTTAATTCTTTTTGTGATGAGTCTTCAGCATTTAAACCTTCAACCCCTTTTTGTACAAAACCGTAACGATCCGCTAAATAACCTAAAGATTCATGTGAAATGAATACCGCATTACCTTGACGGTCTTTTGTAATGTCTTTCATATCTTGATCAATGCCATCTAAATCTTTTAATAATTTATCCGCATTTTTCTTATATTCGTCTTTATGATCTGGGTCGCGTTTTACTAAATCATCACGAATTGCAGATACGAATTTTTTATCTAATTGTGGATCTAACCATACGTGTGGGTCATAGCCACCATGATGATGATGTTCTTCACCATGTTCATGGTCATGTCCTTCATGTTCATGTGCTTCTTCGCCATGATCATGGTCGTGTCCTTCTTCACCATGTTCATCGTGATCACCATGCTCATGCTCATCATGTTCCCCCGTGTTCATGTTGATCCGTTAATAAAGTTGCTCTATCTAAATGATCCTCTAATGAAAGTTTGTGATCATCTTTTTTAATTGCCCCAGCTATTTTTTTAGATACTGGATCTAAATCATCGCCCGTATAAATAAATAGATCCGATTTACTTGCATCTATAATATCTTTTTGTGATGGTTCAAAGCTATGTAAATCCGTCCCTTTCGGATAAATAGAATCTACTTGAACATGTTTACCACCAATTTGCTTAACAAACGATTGCAATGGGAAAACCGTTGTTGTTACTTTTAATTGGTCGTTTGATGATGCTTTATCGTCACCTTGACCACAAGCCGCTAACACAGAACCCGACAATACCACTGTCGCTAATAACTTGAAACTTTTTTTCATGATGTGGTCTCCTCCTAAAAATAGTAATGATTTCGATTTAAAATTATACGCTAAACATTTCATAAGCGCAATATGCATTTTTAAAATCATTATTTTCTAAAAATGACAAATTGCAAAATCTGTTACTTTTCATGCGCCGAAATGCTTCACTTTGATCATTACTGTATAGGATGACATTGCTTTTTGACAAAATCATAAAAAAGAGATGGAACAGAAATCATTTTGATCTCCTGTACCGTCTCTACTCTATTCACCTTACACTTTATGTCTGATTCTCTCTATCTTGCTTTCATTTTGCATCAAGTCTAAGTTTGACCGCTTCCCCTACAGCTCGTGCTGAAGCTGGATTTTGTCCTGTAATTAATTGTTCCGCTTCAACGACAAAACTTTTTAATGGGATTAAGCTTTTTTGATAAAGTGCGCCTTTTTCTTTTAATGCAGTTTCTAACTGATATGGTACTTGTTTTTTACGGCGTGCTAAACCTTCTTCTCGATTTGAGAAACCTGTCAACTGTTGCCCTTCGATAAGAAAATGATTGTTCGGACGCTTAACTTCAAGTAAAGCACTCGCACCGTGACAAACTGAAGAAATAATACCCCCACGATCGTAAATGTCGTTTACCGCATGAGCAATCGTATCATGTCCTCGGAAGTCATACATGACACCATGGCCACCGGTAAAATAAATCGCATCATACTGTGTAACATCAGCTTCATCGATGGATGGCGAATGATGTAATTTCTGCATAAAACTTTCATCTTCATAATATTTTTTAGTCAAACGATCTAACGTCACTTTATTCATACTCACAGGATCTAGTGGCGTTTCGCCTCCATTGATATTGTATATATCCAATTGATAATTCGGATTATTATGGAATACATCATAAAAATGCACCAGCTCGCTCAACCATAAACCTGTTGGTAAATCAAAGCCGTCAAATTGATCATAACTCGTATTCACTATCATTATCTTTTTCATTTTGAACACATCTTTCGTCTTTTTTCACCATTATAACGAACATTTCTCGATACACTTAATGAGTTGCTTAACAATTGCGCTGTTTGATATTAGAACGCCTTCTGGCAGTGATAAGCACAAAAAAAGAACGGCAAAATCTTTTTCTCATCATCAGATTTTACCGTTTATCACTATGTGTTGTCTGGATGTGTTTTTTGACATTTAGCGATCGCTTGGTTGTAAGCTGCTAATTTTTCTTGCTTAATCATATAAGCTGCAGTATTGACCGGTTCATATGCTTCCCACTCCGCTCTTTTTTCAATCAATACAGCTAAAGAGAGCAGAGAAATTTCAGGTGATATTTTTGTTGTCATATTATAAATCTCCATTCAAGAATTGCGCCTCCCCATTGAAAAAGCTCCAATTCGCATCTGTATTTTCTACAAGGCTGATGAGTACATCTTCTTTTCGAATACCTAATTTTTGATGTAATGATTCTACCAACTTGCGATAAAAAATCGTTTTTTGTTCTTCCGTTCTTGGACGCGTGATAAGCGTAAAAACTAACACATCTGTCGTCCGTTCTACGCCTAAGCCTGTATCTAAAATTTGCATCTCATACGCTTCATGTTGCGTCACAATTTGATAGCGATCACCCACTGGGGCATGAAAGGCTTCTAGCATCACTTCATATGAGATATCTAAAACTTCCTTAATATAAGCTTCGTCTTTTCCTTTGATGAGATCTATTTTAATGATTGGCATTATCATTCTCCTTTTCATCATGATTTGAGTAACCCCATTTTAATGCGAGAAGTAGTCCTACAAATGTTCCTATAAAACCATAAAGCCAAATGGATAACATTTCATTTACAAACATTATGCTTCCCCCTTATCTACAGAGATTTGGCGCGCTCGATAATGCATGATAGAGGAAGTGACAGTAATCGTCAGTATGCCCAAAACAGTAGCAACAGCACCGGCAGACATTGTACTTGGAATCAAACCGCCAAAATAAACGATAAGATAGGACACTAAACCTACAACCATCGAAAGTTCTGCTGCGCGGGCAGGTGCTTTTCGTTTCGCATATACCGCATGTAAAATAGGACCCATTGTACCGGCTGCAATACCGGAAATCCCAATCCACATGAGGTCACTCATATAGAGCGGTGGTTTCAAAACTAACAAAAATGATAAAAGCCCCACAATCGGTACAGAAACACGACTAATACGAAAAGCAATTCGATTGGCTTTCTCTCCTTCAATATTTACCCACTTCTGTTTGACAATCAGTTTTAAAAATAAATCATTCGCAAACACTGTAGAAATGGACACAAATAAGCCATCTGTCGTTGACATAGCTGCTGCCAGTATAACGACACCGAATAAAGCAACTATGGCAGCAGGAAACGCCCATTCTATATATTGTAGTAAGGCTAAGTCTGAACTGGCGACTTGCCCACCTAATGCTACGCGACTATAAATGCCGCCAAAAAGAACAAGCAAACATAAAGCCATCACAATGATATAAGTACGTATCATGCGTCCTAAATCTTTTTCACTTTTTAGACCTAAAATTTTATTAAATAAGTGCGGCGCTGACGCAAAAGCCCATTGAATAATAATCGCACCGATAATCATTGTAAAAGAATGAAAGTGAATGGATTCAGGATTAAAAACTTGGACTAAGTGATGATTTTGATGATCTAAGTTTTGCGCAATTCCTGAAAACGTCTCATGAATGCTCCCTTTCCAAAACAGCACAATGCCAGAGATAAAAATGGCGAGTCCAGCGACTGCCATAATGATGACTTGTAGGGCATCGGTATAAATATCTGCAAGTGCACCACCTACGTAAACATAAAGGACAACAATGACTGTGATCACAATCAAACTTGAAAAGTAACTCATACCGAGTAAATGTTTGAAAATCAAAGCACCTGCTACAAGCTGACTTGCGATATAGAAAATATTAAATAATAAAATCAAAGCCGTACCAACGCGTAAAATAGGACTGTCATAAAAATCGCCCAACCAATCTGGTAGTGAGAGGGATTGCTGCTTTGTGTTTAATGATCTGACTCTTTTAGCGACCATTAAAACACCTGTAGGGCCACCGATAAACATCGCTAAAAACAACCATAAATTATTGAGTCCCCACGCATACGACCATCCTGGATAACCTAGAAAGGTTGCAGCACTTAAATACGTTGCCGCAAAAGACAACCCTAGCGTACGGGGGCCAATCCTTCCGAAGCCAGTCGCAAAATCTGAAATAGTGTTCATCTTTCTAGAACTGACAAAACCTACCGTAATCATAAGCGCCATAAAAACAATAAAGCCTATCCATGTATACACTTTAACGTCATTCATAATCATCCCCCTATATCTCTACTAAATTGGCTTTTTTATTTCGTGCTGGATGTGTTGGTTTCACTTTCGTATGGCCTTTGCCAAACATATTTTCACGTAAAGTTTTACCTTCATATTCTGTACGATATATGCCTCTTTTTTGTAATTCAGGAATGATTAAGTCCACAAATTCTTCAAATGTACCTGGAGAATAAGCTTGTGCAATATTAAAACCGTCCGCACCACCTTCATTCGCCCATAATTCCAATTGATCAGCAATTTGTGAGGGTGTGCCGATGAATTTAGCCGTCCCATTACCTAGCCCGTGATTTTTCACCGCTTCTCGCAATGTCCATTTTCGATGTGGATCTTTTGTATATAAATTGAGATTGCCTTGCATCGCTTCGGTCTCGATATTTTCGATATATTCATCTGGATCATATTGAGAAAAATCAATACCTGTATGTCCGCTTAACAACGCGACTGAACCTTCATAGCTGACTTCATTTTGAAGCGCTTCATATTTTTCATAAGCCTCTGCTTCAGTTTTACCGATAATAGGCAAAACCATTGGAAAAACAAGTATATCTTCTCCATTACGGCCAAATTGTTGTGCCCTTGTCCGAATGTCTGTGACATATGTTCGCAACGATTCAATAGAGGTATGTTTTGTAAACACAGCCTCAGCATGCTTTGCAGCAAATGTTTTACCTTTTTCGGAAGCACCTGCTTGAAATAAAACAGGTGTTCTTTGAGGGGAAGGCTCTACAAGATGCGGTCCGGGTATATCGAAAAATGTACCTTTATGGTGAATCGCATGAACTTTAGAAGGATCCGCATACGTATCTGTCTCTCGCGCTTTAACCACTGCATCATCCTCCCAACTGTCTTCCCACAGCTGATAGCTCACTTGCAAAAATTCGTCTGCACGGTTGTAACGTAACGCTTTAGGTAAGCGCTCTTTTAAACCTAAGTTTACTGCTTCACTTTCTAAATAAGACGTCACAACATTCCAACCTAATCGACCATTTGTTAGATGATCGAGTGTAGATAATTGACGTGCCAACTTATATGGCTGTGCATAAGTAGTTGAGACAGTAGGTGCAATACCAATATGCTCAGTTACTGCTGCAATGGCGGAAACGAGCGGAATAGGATCGTGTGCGGGGAGTTGAACTGCATGTTTCACTGCGGCGTCATGGGATTGGTTGTAAACACTATAAGTGCCCAAAACATCAGCAATAAAGATACCATCAAATAAACCACGTTCTAAAGTTTGAGCAATATCCGTCCAATATTTTAAATTGTGGTGTGTCGCTCCTTTATCTTTTGGATGTTTCCATAAACCTGAAGCATGGGGAGAGGGAGAGTTTTGGACGAATCCGTTAAAATGAATTTGTTTTCGTGTCATGAACATTACCTCCTAAAAAATAGGAAGATAAGGCATAGCTGTAGTTGACTTATCTTCTAGCAATTGCGCTACTGGAATTGGCACAGTGAATGCATCCTGTTGCCGAGATTTCATCGGGCCAGTCCCTCCATCTCTCTTGATAAGACGATGATGTATATTCATGGGGTACTTTTTAATAAGTGAAAGGTAAAACAATGACCGGTAGAATAATCACTTCCTTCACATGGTGGCTTACGCTTTAAAAGCGTTCATGTCAATCTACCGGATCATGAATTTCCCTTTATTTTCATTTTGTGTGACGCTTAAAAATTAAATTTTGGCAAAGCCTTTTTCCAAATCTGCAATAATATCATCAATATGCTCAAGGCCTATCGAAAGACGAATCGTCTCAGGGGCAATACCTGCTGCTTTTTGCTCTGCTTCTGTCAATTGTTGATGTGTCGTTGATGCAGGGTGAATGACAAGTGACTTTGCATCTCCTACATTCGCTAATAAAGAAAATAATTCTAAGCCTTCAATAAACTTTTTACCTGCTTCGTATCCGCCTTTGACACCAAAGGTAAAGATGGAACTTGCACCTTTTGGTAAATACTTCTCTTTTAACGCGTAATATTCACTCGTCGGTAAACCCGCATATTTAACCCATGCGACTTTATCATGCTTTTCAAGACATTGTGCAACTTTTTCAGCATTTTCGACATGTCGTTCTAATCGTAATGAAAGTGTCTCTAAGCCTTGCGTTAGTAAAAATGCATTGAATGGTGAAATCGCTGCCCCTGTATCTCTTAAAATTGTTGTACGAATTTTAAAAGCAAGTGCGGCTTCTCCAAATTTTTCACTGAACACTAAACCGTGATAAGATGGATCGGGTTCACTTAATCCTGGAAACTTGCCATTATCCCAGTTAAAGTTACCTGCATCAACAATGACACCACCCATCGATGTTCCGTGCCCACCAATAAATTTGGTCGCAGAGTGAACAACAATATTCGCGCCATATTCAATCGGACGTAAAAGATAAGGTGTCGCAAATGTATTATCAACAATAAGTGGTATACCTTGCGCTTTTGTAATTGCTGCAAGTGCATCGAAATCCTCGACATTACCTTCTGGATTCCCAATCGTTTCTACAAATAATGCCTTCGTATTCTCTTGAAGCGCATTTTCTATATTGCTGACATCTTTCGTATCTACTATTGTGACATCAATCCCATATTTAGGTAACGTATGTGTGAAAAGTGTATGTGTCCCACCATATAATGTAGAACTGGCTACGATATGATCGCCTTTCTGTGCAACAGCTTGAATCGCATATGTGATAGCTGCCATACCTGAAGCAACCGCTACACCAGCGACACCCCCTTCAAGTTCAGCCACACGTGTTTCAAGTACGTTCGTCGTAGGATTCATCAGGCGTGTATAAATATTCCCAAGTTCATCTAAGCCGAATAAATTCGCCGCATGTGCCGTATCATCAAAAGTAAAAGATGTTGTTTGATAGATCGGTAAAGCACGTGAATGGCTACTTTCATCGACTTCTTGTCCTGAGTGCAATTGCAACGTTTCAAATTTAAAATCACTTGTCATTTGACATTCCCCCTATTAATAAAAAAATAAAAGCCTACCTGATAAAGATAGACTTTTACTAGAAGACTTATCTCTCAGGTTAAATCACCTGCAGGAATTAGCACCTAACTGAATAGGTTGCCTGGTTTCAAAGGGCCTGTCCCTCCACCAATCTTGATAAGTATGATTCAATTGTTAAAATGCAAGATGTATCGCGCAAATAGAACGGCCAATACAATAACCGTGCGGGTGTTTTATTGGCTTTTAATGATACAACAAGTCTATCTAACATCCTTAACGATGTCAATATACAAATCCGAATTTTCTTACAAATTGCAAAAATTTGAAAAAATCACATTTGTGAGTATCAACACGCAGTCCGTTTATTCGATGTAAATCGACTGACTAATCATCTCGGTTTTAATAAATTGATGGACGTCAATGACACGTTGATTTAATGACCCTTTATAGGGCAAATTAGGTTGATATAATTTTTGAATGAACATCCCGTCTACAATGACATCAATCTGTTTTAATAACGCAGTCCGTTCATCATGTGCAAACCATAAGTACTCAAATAAAAAGCCTGTCCAAACCCAAATTGATTTCCGGCTACCGTAGCGTTTTCGAAAAGCACGTACTAATGGGATAACGATATCTAAATTACAAAAAGGTTCGCCCCCTAAAATGCTTAATCCTGAAATATATTCCGGCGCACACGCATCTAACACTTCCGATATCAATGTTTCCGTTGCCCGTTCACCATATCGAAAATTTTGGGCTGCCACATTGTAACAACCTTCGCATAAAAACGGGCAACCTGAAACATAGACACTACAACGTACACCTTCTCCATCGACGAAGCTTTGGTATTCGATTTTAGCAATATAACCTGCACCTTTTTTTATTTTTTGTGCAATCATGAGGGATTCGCTTTCATATGTTTCACGCGCGCGCACATTTCTTTATGACGCCCTTCAATCATTGGTCGTTGTACAGGGTTACCTAAATAACCGCATGTCCGTTTAACAACATCAACCGTTTCAGGGTTATGGTTTCCGCAATGTGGGCAACTATAACCTTTTTCAGTTGTTTCAAAGTCTCCCTCGAAACCACAGTCATAACAACGATCGATTGGGATATTTGTACCTAAATAGCTCACGCGATCATATGAATAATCCCACACCGCTTCAAGCGCTTTCACATTATGGTCTAATTTAGGATATTCACAATAATGAATATAGCCACCGCTTGCAAAATGCGGATAATCTTTTTCAAAATCTAATTTTTCGAACGGTGTCACGTCTTTCCGCACATCATAATGAAATGAGTTTTGATAATAACCTTTATCTGTAATATCAGGAATCGAACCAAACGCCTCGTAGTCTAAACGGCAAAAGCGATCTGTCAAAGACTCACTTGGTGTGCTATAAATACTAAACCAAATGTCATGCATTTCAGTCCAACTATATTGATATGCTTGCATCCGTTTTAAAATTTCAAGTGTAAAAGCTTTCGCATTTGCGTTAGTTTCCCAGTTAGGTCCAAAGAACACTGTTGCTGCTTCATAAAGTCCAATGTATCCCATAGAGACAGTCGCACGTTGCTTATTAAACAAAGCATCCACTGAATCGTTTTCATCAAGACGATATTTAAAAGCACCGCGTTTGTATAAAATTGGCGCATTATTTGGCACGGCTTCTTTCACACGTTCAATACGATAAGCCAATGCATCATGTAGCACTTGCATCCGTTCATCAAATAAAATCCAAAAACGTTCAATATCGCCTTCTGATTCAATCGCAATACGTGGCACATTTAAAGTGACGACACCTAAATTACAGCGGCCACTATTTTCATATTCACCATTTTCATTTTGCCAAGCCGGTAAAAATGAGCGACAACCCATAGGTGCTTTAAAATCACCAAGCAACTCTACCGTTTTATCGTAATTTAAAATATCTGGATACATGCGTTTCATAGAGCATTTTAAAGCTAGTTGCTTAATATCATAGTTTGGATCTGATGGTGCCAAATTCGTTCCTTTTTTTATTGAAAAGACGAGTTTTGGGAAGATGGCTGTGATTCGATCTTTACCTAACCCTTTAATCCGTGTTTTTAAAATTGCTGTTTGGACTTTGCGACTGAGTTCGTCCGTACCAAGGCCAAAGCCTAAAGTCACAAAAGGGGTCTGTCCGTTAGATGTATATAATGTATTGATTTCATATTCTAGACTTTCAATCGCATCACTAATATCTTGTGTCACACGTTGATCGACATAAGTTTCAATATGCGCTTCGTCTACAAATTGTTGCGCAATATCACGATGTTTTTGTTCGTTATATTTCGCATATGTACTTAATAATTCATCTACTCGATCAATTGTGCAACCCCCGTATTGGCTGCTCGATACATTCGCAATAATTTGAACGAGTTGTGCCGCTGCTGTTTGTATCGATTTAGGAGATGTGACTTGAGCATTGCCAATTTGAAAGCCTTGCGCCAACATCCCTTTAGCATCGATTAAACAACAATTTGTTAACGGCTGAAATGGGTGATAATCTAAATCATGAAAGTGTATTTCCCCTTTTCGATGTGCCTCTGCCACGTGTTTTGGCAGTAAATAATCTAAAGCGTACGATTTTGAGACTACCCCTGCAGTCAAATCACGCATTGTTGAAAACGTTTCACTATCCTTGTTTGCATTTTCATTTACTATTGTAGGATCTTTTGTCATTAAACCAGTAAGTTCTTTTTCCAGTTGTGTCAAGATATCACTCTTTTCTATATATAGTATCTATAAATAATCATAAACACCATATATAGTGTTTTTCAAATGATAACTGACAGATTTACGAATTTGTCATTTCTTTTCAAACATTATGTGAACAAAATATTGCGTTAGATTGGATTGGAAATTTGAAGTAAATGCCTAAATTCTTTGTAAGGCTGCACGTTTATATCACGTTTCATCTTTTCTTTTTGATTGGGGAAAGTGCTTAAAGTGTTGAACATCATAAAAAACGCTAGGACTTGTGGAGGATCCTAGCGTTTTATCTATTTATAAATTTATGGAAGGTTAGAGAAATATTGTTATTGAGAAATTATAATCTATCTTGTGGA
Organism: Staphylococcus schleiferi; assembly: GCF_900458895.1. Taxonomy (NCBI): domain Bacteria; kingdom Bacillati; phylum Bacillota; class Bacilli; order Caryophanales; family Staphylococcaceae; genus Staphylococcus; species Staphylococcus schleiferi. Next base: position 328,952 of record NZ_LR962863.1, on the reverse strand, counting down.
GGGAAGCGTAAAGTGATTGTCGTTCCTTGACCATACGTACTCTCAACTTCTATATGACCACCGATTTGATGCGCCAATGTTTGAGCGATGTACAAGCCAAGTCCGGAACCACCTGTATCTTTGTGTCTTGAACTTTCGACTCTGAAAGTTCTTTCAAATATATTTTTAATATCTGATTCTGGAATACCAATACCTGAGTCAGAAATCGAAATTGCGATTTCATCATCTACTTCAAAGACCTCTACGGCTAAGGGCGAACCGTGTTCTGAAAATTTAAGCGCGTTGTCGATGAAATTCATGATGATGCGTTCTATTGCGCGCTGATCTTGTGTGAAAGGTTTGATATTTTCTGCTATTTTTATGTCTAGTTCTCTTTGTTCATGTTGTAATCGTTGTGAGTAGACTTCAAAAATAGGGATTAATAGTTGATCAATGTGAATTTGCGTCAGTTCATTTTCTTGGTAGTTAACGGTGATGACGTCTGTGATATCATCGAACATTCTTGATAGTCGATCTGACTGATTAATTAAGATACTGTAGGCCTTTTGTGTATCTGATTCACTATGAATAATGCCATCTCGTAATCCCTCTGAATAGGATTTAATACTCGCTAAGGGCGTTTTTAAGTCGTGTGCGAGATTTTGCACCATATTCATTTTTTCTTCTTGCTCTTCTTTAATTAAATTCATTTGCTCTTGAATTTTATCGACCATTTGATCAAAGGATTCACTCAATTCTTTTATTTCTTTAGGGGCATTAATTTTGAGTTTCTCCGTTTCAAATTGGCCTTTTGCGATTTTCTGTGTTTTTTCATTCAACTTTTCAATCTTTTTTATCATGGGAACTGTAAAAAAGATACCGATAATTAGTGTCATCATACCGGAAAGGAATGAACACAATGTCAAAAGAATTGTAAGTGGTCCGTCAAACCACATCAGTTTGTATAATGTATAAAATAAAAATGTCGTTGTAATAATCGTAACGATAAACGAATAGATTAATTGTTTACGTATCGTCATTTAAATCTGCCTCTGAAACTTATAGCCTAGACCCCATACCGTTGCGATAATATAGTCGTCATAGCCATATTTTTCTAGTTTTTCGCGAATACGATGGACATGAACATTAAGCGTGTTCATATCTTCATAATACTCATAACCCCAAACTTGTTCTAACAAATCTGTCTTGGACAATGCGACTGATTCATTATTTGCAAAATGCCATAACAATTCGAACTCTTTGATGCGGAATGGGATAAGTTCTCCCTCTAATTCTACGGTTTTAGTTAAATTATTTAATACGAGTTTTCCACAGCGAATCGTGTCTTGTGTGGAAGGACTTGTGACGTTGACACGGTGCAGAAGATTTTTAACACGTATGACTAATTCACGTGGACTGAATGGTTTTTTGACATAGTCATCAGCCCCCAACATTAAACCGAAGATGGTGTCATGTTCGCTCGTTTTAGCAGTTAGATAAATATATGGGATGTCGAGTCCTTTATTCTTCATTTCACGTACAACTTCGTAACCATTCATCTCGGGCATCATGATATCAATTACCATGACATCCACATGGGTATCCAACAATTCCATTGCTTCTACGCCATTAGATGCGGTTGAAACGTGATAGCCTTCATATTCGAAATAAGTTTTACAGATTTCTCTGATGTCTTGCTCGTCATCAACTATGAGTATGTGCGCCATTTTCATCATTCCTTATATTTTTACGTTTGATGAAATGATTTAAACTAATTGCCGCTAATGTTTCTTTATTCATTAATAAAATGACAAAGAATAAAAGTTGCACTGGGTAAGTAAAAATCATATCAGCTAAAATATAATTTAACATAATGAACACGCCAAAGAAACTCGCAGTGTAAGATAACACACCTAAAATGAGACCTAAACCAATGGCAATCTCACCAAGTTGTACCATCCACTTGAAAAGTTCTAAATGATTTGCAACACCGAACTCGAAAAATGTCTTAAACCATTGGGGGGAATCTTGGTTGTCACGAATGACTGACACAAGCCCGTCAATTGCAAATCCACCTGTTAACTTTTCAAAGCCTTGCATCAGTATATAAAAACCTGAGCCTAAACGAATAAGGAGAATTAAGACTTTATAAGCTATCGACATATCTTCACTCCTTTCTTATTGATGTTGTTTCTTGTTGATTACTTGATGTTTGTCTTGATGATTATTTAAGTTTTGCAGAACCGAAGATAACGTGTGCTTTGTCACAGTAGATAGTCACTGTATCGTAGTCTTCTGCTTTAACACCTTTAAGGTCAAAAGTTTGTGTAGACTCGTCATACTTAACTTCGTCTAATTTTTCACCTTTTTTGATGTCGTTACCTTTAGTTAAGTAAACGTGTAAGTCTGGACCTTTTGATGATTCGTAGTCTGTTAACATTAACTTACCGTCTTTGATTTCAGCTTTACCTTTAACTGTTTCGTTGTTTTCACCTTTAAAAGTACCTGATTTCATTACTTTTGAGTTATCTACATTTTTATCTTGCATAGATGTCTCAGCTTTGTTGTCTTCTTTTTTGTCCATGTTGTCATTGCCACAAGCACCTAATAAAAATGTTGTCGCTAATGCACCTGAAACTAAAGCCATTTTTATATTCATAAATAATTCCTTCTTTCTAAATTGATATTACATGTATCATTGTAAATAACGTGATTGTTGATTGACATAAACTAGGTATTAATAATTCTTAAATAATTATTAACAGTCATTTCTTATATATTTTCCAATTATTTATATATATAAGAATGAAACAAAATATAAGATGATGAAGGTTATAAGTGGCGTAAATACCGCATTTTCCCCTTTACTTGCCAGGCAAATACATCTACTCAATCATGTTTAACTCTTTTATTTTTGATTTATCTTATCGATTGAGTTTATCTTATGACAAAATATTTTATACGACAGAAAAAATAAACCTCACCGTTAAATGTAATGATCAAAGACTTTTTCAAAAGAACACTCTATCAGTCATTACACGTCACGATCAGGCTTTTAAATATTTTACTTCTTATATTAATAGATTACTTTCTCACAATAATACGCTTCGAATTTCATATAAATTTATTGCTAAAAATGGCACTATTTTATTTCTCTAAAATACTAATAAACCCTATAAAATAGCATCATTCATAAATATTTTTAGGTTTGCCTAACTTTTTGATTTACAAAGCTAAAATTATATGCTATCTTAAAAGTGTTCAAATTGATATACGTGAATAACAAGTGAATGTCCACTTATCATTTTTTTACAATGATTCATCTGGTCTCAAAGGCATGGTCTCATGCGTACTCTGTGATGACCGTATGAACGTTTTGAATAAATTAATGAAGTCACGTGCATCTTTTGAACATGACAATTGAGATATTCATACTTTCATATTTTATGTTGGTAGTTATCTCGATTGCTATAGAAATCTAAATTTGTCGTCGTAATGACAATGATTGTGTGCACACAATTCAATTTGAAGCCATTTTTAAACATGACTTACAAATTCGACATGATTTATTTTTCTATCGTATAGGTCACTTCAGCAAAGGGTCAAAATCATACACATATCAGTCATTCCTTAAAGGACAACAGTAGGCAAGAATTAATATTCCCTTAACAAGTAAAAGCCAAGTTGAACAATTTTAGGCCATTAACAGATGGCGGATTGTTACAACAGAAATGTTTATCCTCCATAGCTAAAGTAAGATTAAACAACAGGTATGAACTCCTAGTGAATTGTCATAACAAAATCGCATGTCATCCCTCTAGTACATGTGATTCTACCGACAATATGATAATGTCACTAAGAGCACATGTATCATTATGTCAAATAGCCCTTAGCATAGTGATACACGATGGTCGTTACGCCATACCCCTATAAGCGTAACACCTCCAAATAATTACAACTTGATTCTATAGTAGCGCGGATTGTTGGTATATCGATACACTCCCTTTCGTATATATCAATAGTCTCGAAACATCTAGTATCATTTTTACAACTCTAGATAATTAAAAATCATCTTAAAATCTTAAAACCTTTATACCCCAGATGTGCTTCATCTCACATCTGGGGTCCCTTATTTTATTTGCCTTTTGATTGAGTCTCCTTCTTGATATTCCGACTTTCCACCTTACACATGTTAATGACAGACACTTCACTTTGAGTAGCAACTCGATACTACCGAAGACCTTTGAATATATCTCAACCAATGCTATATATGGTCTATGTATAAAAAAGAAGGGCTGTACACTTTATATGGTGGTTATGTGTCTATAATAATTAAGTCGCAAACTTCCGATTGCTTCTTCGAGTCTCGCTTTCCCAGGCGCCTTACCTCAACTAATTTTGGCTTTTATTGTAGCTCATAAGAAGCCAAAATGGATTTTCGGTTTCGGCTCTATGCCTCGGGAGTCTCGACTCGGTACGCAATCTATTTAAGCAATTTCACTATTGAAAAGTGGCATTGCTTACTTTATGAATCACACGTTTTACAGAAGATGCAGAAACGTTACAATCACTTGCGATATCAGTTTCTGAGCGAACTTGTGTTGCTTTATCTATAATGGCTTTCTGAACATGGTTTGAGATAAAACAGTTATCCTCAACAACATTTGTTTTAGAAGTAAAAGTCCGACCACAAACCCTACATTTAAAACGTTGTTTTAACAGATTTAAATACACTGCTATCTCTTGGAATCTTAAAAAAGTAATTCGCGATAAACGTTTTCCGTGTTTGTGTATTCGGTTTGGATTCGTATGATAACAGTGAGGACAAGTCATAGGCTTGTATGAAAGGGTACCAAAGATGACGTTAGATTTCTTACCTCTAATAACTACATCTTCTTCAACTTTAGTGATTTTAATATTATTATCTTTAATTTTTAGTAACTTTAATATATCATTACACATAGTCGCAATATGTCTCCTTTATTTTTGGTTTAGTCACTTAAAATTATAGAGGCATTTGCGCTATTTTTGTACAAAAAAGCAGGATGACTTATGTCATCCCACCATAAAAAATGAAGAACCAAAAGAAGTGACACATGATCGTAACCTCGTTTTTGGAAGTTATTAAAACGATATGTCCCACTTCTTTAATATAACGTCAATTTATATTTCAAATTCTTTTTTTAAATCATCAAGATAAGGCATACCACCTTGTGCACCCATACCAGTCACTGAATGACTTGCCGCTAAATTAGCAAATTCAATGGCTTTTGTCAGTGTATATCCTTTTTGTAAACCGACTGCTAGCGCACCATTAAAAGTATCGCCTGCACCTGTCGTATCTTTGACTGTTCTTTTAAAACTTGGCACTTTCACGAGTGAATCTCCATTATGATAAATTGCCCCTGCTGAACCTAATGTCACAATCAATTGATTCGGGTACTTTTCAAGTGCAGTTTCGATAGACACGCCATCGAACATTTTGGCACTTTCAGTTTCATTAGGTGTTAAGTATGTTGCTTGTTCAATCATCTGTTGTGGAATCTCACGATAAGGTGCTGGATTTAGAATAGAAATCACTTCATGTTCATAACAATACGCAATGACATGTTTCACTGTTTCTTCAGGTATTTCTTGTTGGATTAAGACGATATCTTTCGGTTTTAAACGTTCTAAAAAAGGTTGAATTCGCTGTGGTGTCACTTCATAGTTCGCAGAAGGCACAACAATAATACGGTTATCGTTTTGAGAAAGTGTGATATGTGCTGTTCCCGTTGGTACGGAATCAATCACTTGAATGCCGTCCATCTGTACGCCATTTCGTTCGAAATTCTCTTTAAGTTGTGTTCCGAATGTATCATTACCTACACATCCGATCATGTGAACATGATCACCTAACCTAGCTGCTGCAACGGCTTGATTTGCGCCTTTACCGCCTGGAGTTGTGAAAAAATGCTCACCCAAAACCGTCTCTCCTTGTTCAGGTACAATTTCTGAAGACACAACCAAATCCATTGAAGCGCTTCCAATTACATATATGTGTTGCATAACGATTCCTCCTTGATGTTTCTCTTCTATTCCATCTTATCCATTTGCCCGTCATTTTGCTAATATAATGATACCTATAAATTTAAATTTCAAATATATTCTAGTGTTTTGTTTTTCCCACTACGAATATCGATATCACTTTTTAGAAAGCGCTATCTTATTATTATCTACATTTAAGCTATTCTAGTATGTTTTTTCCTTCATCATGCTTCCAAAAACAAATTCATAACGTCATTTAGATTTACAGCACTCAAGCTTTCCGTTTTTATATTATATTCAATAATGATATATTGAATATATATTACGACTACTTGAAAGGAGTTTTCATGTATGACTGAATTTAAACTTGGCGCACAAATGCCTAACTTTGAACTTAAAGCAACAGATGATTCAACTTTTAATTTCCATCAATTTCAACAAGACTACCCAAACCAATGGTATTTCGTGATTAATTTCCGTGGTTCTTGGTGTCCAGTATGTATGGAAGAGTTGGATCAATTAATTAAAAATAAAGGTTATTTTGAAGGAAAAGATATCAAAATTATCTTAACTTCAGATGATAGCGCTGAAAACTTACAAAAAATGGTAGAAGAAAAAAACGTCCCTTATCCAGTTTTAGTAGATAAAGACTCAAAATTTGCAGATACTTACGGTGTTTTCAAACACCCAGATGACTCTATTTATGATGATCACGGCGCACATAACGAGCCAGCTTATTTCTTAATATCTGAAGACAATCGTTTGTTATATCAACAAAAACAAACGAATCCATTCGGACGCCCAACAATGACTGAACTTCGTAAAACAATCCAATATATTAAAAAAACATACCAAAGCCAATCATAAAGTATCGCTGAAGTATGCAGTTGCGTTCATTTTAAATTTGCACTACAACAATTGAACCGAGGCTGGAAACGAAATCCCAGCCCCGGTTTTTTATATTATTTTCAATTTTTACTATAACTTGCTTACAATCTCAATTAACATATTTGAAAAAATCACCGTATCCATAATTGACAGTTTGAGCGATAAGGTGCATAGCATTCATTGATTAATGCTTCAAACTTTTTATTGTAGTTCCATATATAGATTAGAAAATCTAAGCTGATAATGTCTGGGTTATGACCAATTTGAGGACTAAATTTACTTTTGACGTAACGATAAAGCACGCGCAAAATACATTTCCATCTTGAATCTGTAAGCCAAATCAATAAATCCGCATTTTTGATTCGAAGTTCAAGCGTCTCCGAATAAGTACCGTCACAAATCCACTTTTCATTTTTAACTAAATTAACGATGCGCTGTTCTAAAATATGCGGTGCCATCAATTCCCCATCTTCCCAGGCAAATTGGTCTAAATGCGTTACAGGAATATGTAATCGTTCCCCTATTCTTTCAGCAAGTGTTGACTTCCCAGACCCTGGTGTCCCCACAATGACAATCCTTTGATACATCTCTCCCACTCCTGTCTTCAATATGAATAAATGCCTTGGTATTCCACATCCTGTCTTACATGTGCATATCATTATAACTCGTGGTGAAAATTCGAGTCAAAGCCATGTTGAAAACACACAGTTACAAAGTGACTTTATAGGTTGATCGTCCTAATTCAAAAAACAAAAAAATTTTAAGTTTTAATTAACAACCGTACAATTATTTTCGTAACTTTTTTATTATCAAAAAATTCAGATTTATCTTTCTAAAATCCCTTGTTTTCTGATAGGAATTATTATAGTATAGCTGTATCTTAATTGATGGAGGTTCTATTTATGGCACTATTTTTATTAGAAACACAAAATTTATCTTTTGCAAAATCATCAGTCGAATTAGATGAAAAGGTCAAACTGCTTTCTGAAAAACCCGGACCAGAACTGATTGAAGTACAAGTGACTGAAGACCTGTCACATGGTTATTTTATTGTGGAAAGTGACAGCGAAGCAGAAGCAAAACAATTTCTAGAAGATGCGTCCATACAAGTGAGTCTTGTTAAAGAAGTGCGCCTTGTAGGCAAAGACTTAGATGAAATAAAAAAAGGAGACGTTTCTATAGATTACCTCGTGACTTGGAATATTCCAGAAGGGATCACAATGGACCAATATTTAGAACGTAAAAAGAAAAACTCTGTTCACTATGAAGAAGTTCCTGAAGTACAATTTCAAAGAACTTACGTCTGTGAAGATATGACCAAATGCGTCTGCTTATATAACGCACCAAATGAAGATGCGGTTCGTCGTGCACGCGAAGCAGTCGATACCCCTATCGATGATATTGAAAAAATTTAAAATTGCGCTTCATGACAGCCGAACACGACAACACTGCGCATGACTTATTTTTCTCATTTTGTGCGCTTAAAATCTCTTTATACAATTCAACTTCATAGACATATCATTCTCAGGGAGTGTGACAATGGTTTTCATATTCAAGTCCACTCCCTCTACTCTAACTATAAAACATAGTATTCTTATATGATTTAAGGAGGGTGTTCATGATTCAAATTCAAGGACTCAATCATTATTTTGGCGCACATCATGTGATTCGAGATTTTAATTTAACGATCCCAAAAGGAAAAATTATCAGTTTTATCGGTAAAAGTGGTTGCGGAAAATCAACACTGTTAAACCTTATTGGTGGTTTTTTAACCCCTCACACCGGTCAAGTTACGATTGATGGTATACATAAAACATCCCCTTCTTCAGACTGTTTAATGTTATTCCAACATCATAATTTATTACCTTGGAAAACCATTCAGGACAACATTCAATTAGGTTTAGCACATAAAATTCCAACCGTTGAAATGAATACGTATCTTGCGACGGTAGGTTTAGAAGGCACAGGGGCTCAATTCCCGGATGCATTATCTGGAGGTATGCAACAACGGGTTGCCATCTGTCGTGCCCTTGTGCATCAACCGCAAGTGATTTTATTAGATGAACCTCTTGGCGCATTAGATGCATTTACACGTTATAAATTGCAAGACGAATTGATTACCTTACGCACACATACCCATGCTACGCTACTTTTGGTCACACATGACATTGATGAGGCCCTTTATCTTTCGGACGAAGTCATCTTGTTAGGTGAGGGTTGTCAAATCATCAAACAATATCCTATTCAACAGTCACATCCAAGAAACCGCAATGATGATCAACTGCTTGCATTACGCAATCAAATCATGGAAGACTTTGCGATCAACCATCAGATGGCTGAACCTGAATATTACTTATAGCGAGGGATTTCCATGAAAAAGATGATATTATTTTTACTCATTTGTACCCTCTTAGTCAGTGCTTGTGCGCCTCAACAGCAGAGTCAGACATCGACACATACTCAAAAAACAATAAAAATTGGCTATTTACCAATTACCCATGCAGCTAATTTAATGATGACCAAAGTAATTAACGATAAAAATCAACAGCGCACTTATAAAATTAAGCTCGTCCGCTTTAATAACTGGCCAGACTTAATGGATGCTTTGAACAGCGGACGTATTGATGGCGCTTCTACATTAATCGAATTAGCAATGAAATCAAAGTCGAAAGGGGCGCCGATTAAAGCTGTCGCACTCGGTCATCATGAAGGGAATGTCGTTCTCGGTCAAAAAGGACATCATTTACATGATTTTAAACTCAATCAGGATTATTCCTTTGCGATTCCGCATCGGTATTCGACACATTATTTATTATTAGAACGGATGAGAGAAAAACTTAATATACAACCGGGTCACTTTCATTATCATGAAATGGCACCTGCTGAAATGCCTGCCGCTTTAAGTGAAAAACGTATTTCTGGCTATTCCGTTGCTGAACCTTTTGGCGCAATAGGTGAAAAGTTAGGAAAAGGCCAACTCTTACAGCATGGCAGTGATATTATTCCAGATGCTTACTGTTGTGTACTCGTGCTTCAAGAAGATTTGATTCAACATAATCAAAAAGCTGTGCACCAATTTATGCGTGATTACAAACAAGCAGGCTACGACATGACGGACACTAAAAAAAGTGTCGACGTGATGGAAAAAAATTATAAACAAAATCGTAAAATACTTGAACAATCGGCGCAATGGACATCTTATGGCGACTTAACAATTAAGGAAAAGGGGTATCGTGACATCGCTAAAAGCGTCTCTGAACATCATCTATTCGAGCCCCCTTCTTTTGACAGTTTTGTAGATCCATCATTATACAAGGAGGGTTAGTTCCTATGAGCAATAGTCGATTATCTCAACGCTTTATACTCCCTTTAATTACTTTTGTACTTTTTCTTTTTATTTGGCAACTCGTCATCTGGATAGGTCACTATCCCCCTATCCTCTTACCAAGTCCCCTACAAGTTGGGGCAAGCATTTGGAAATTTATTATAACCGGGGAAATCGGCATCCATCTCGGTATTAGTCTCTACCGCTTCGTCATTGGCTTTATCTTTGCGATTATATTGGCAATCCCTATTGGTATTTTATTAGGCCGAAATGATGCATTTTTTCACGCGATTGAGCCTTTACTCCAATTAGTAAGACCCATATCGCCCATTGCGTGGTCCCCTTTTATCGTCCTATGGTTTGGCATTGGAAATTTGCCAGCGATTGTAATTATTTTTATTGCGGCGTTCTTTCCAATTGTCTTTAATACGATTAAAGGCGTGCGCACGATTGACCCGCATTATTTAAAAATAGCTAGCAATTTGAACTTAACCGTATGGAAGCTCTATCAAAATATTATTTTTCCAGGCGCATTTAAGTACATGATGACAGGGATACATATCGCCGTTGGAACAAGTTGGATTTTCTTGGTCTCTGGAGAAATGATTGGGGCACAGTCTGGTTTAGGCTTCTTGATTGTAGACTCACGAAATATGTTGAATTTAGAAGATGTCTTATCGGCTATCTTTTTTATCGGGCTTTTTGGATTTTTAATCGATCGGCTCATTAGTTATTTAGAAAAATTAATGCTCAAGCACTTCGGGGAATCTTAATTTATAGGAGGCGTCACGCATGTCTATCGACACACTGATTGAAAATGAATTAGAACCTTATTTAATTGATATTGATTATGGTAATTACTATGCTAAATCATTTATCCAACAACTTTTCACAGAAGGCCATTTTTCAGAAAACAATCTCATAAAAAATGCACAGTCTATCGAAAAAGTCTCAGAAGCTTGTCTGACTACGGGCTTTTGTTTATGGTGCCAACTGGCCTTCTCTACTTATTTAAAACAAGCAAAACAACCCGCACTCTATCGCGATTTGCAACAGAAAATTTTATCAGGCGAAGTATTGGGGGCTACGGGTTTATCTAACCCGATGAAATCTTTCAATGATCTTGAAAGTTTTAACTTAACACATGTTGATCATGCCGATACAATCGTAGTCAATGGACAACTACCTGCCGTAAGTAATATTGGATCTGACCACTATTTTGGTGCGATTTCTCAACATCAAAATAATGGAGAACTGGTTATGTTTATTATACGTGCCAATACATCAGGGCTCACGTTAGAAGAAAAATCAAATTTCTTGGGCGTCAATGGTTCTGCTACATATCGCATTACTTTTGATGAAGTCAACGTGACTAAAGACCAAATTATTACTAAAAAGGCCGAACAATTTGCTTCAGCCATACGCCCACAATTTATTGCACTTCAAATTCCAATTGCACTTGGCGCGATTAAAAGTTCATTAGACTTAATCCGTCAATTTTCAAATGCACAAAACGGCATCAACGCTTATTTAGAGTATGACGTTGAAGCTTATGAACAAAGGTATCATCAGTTACATCAACAATTTTATACCTTACTTGAAAGTCATCAAGACACGTTACAAACAAAACTTTTAGAGCTCGTTCAACTAAAAAAAGCGCTCGGCTACCTTTTATTAGAAGTCAATCAAGCTTCCATGGTCAATGGCGGCTCTCGTGCTTATTCACCCAAAGCACCACAAGCGCGTAAACTCAAAGAAGGCTTTTTCTTTGCCGCACTGACGCCTACATTAAGACATTTAGGCAAACTCGAGGCCACGCTACAAGCACGATAATACCGCATCTTCAACAATTTGAAATCAACGGCTTCTTCCTCTATGGATCAATGGCCATCACTGACCGGTTTGCGTATGGGTTAATAATCCACTTTACGTAAACCGAGTTATTCTTTTTAATTCACTTCCACTATCTTTCTCCCCAAAATCCATCTAGATTAAGAAACATTTTTATCACGCACCCTATTCCTGAATTCCAACGTAGACTAAGGTGCAATAGCTATATTTATGTCTATACTGTGACCAATATCTGAAAATAAAGTTTTTTTCTCTTTACAATTTTGTGAACTATGTTATATTTCATGTAAGGGTTTACATTATGTGTAAGGAGCTGTCGCAAATGAAACAATGCACATGGGAAACGTTCAAAACATTGATACATGATGGCGATGTGATTGGTTTAGCTGCACTCACTGTTTCTAACCTTCCTACAGCTTTACTCTATGGATTAGCAGAGCAGTATGACGATACAGCTTCACCTGCGCATCTCACTTTTATGTTAGCAAATGACATTAGTACAGGAGGCCATACGATTGATTTAGACCATTTCATTCAACGCAATATGGTCGATCGCATCATCATGAGTATAATGACGGCTTCCCCTTTGACAGCGCAAGCGATTCAATCGAATCAAGTTGAGGCGTATTTCTTACCACAAGGTGTGATTGCTACACATTATCGTCAAACCAATCACCTCACACCAGGTATCATCACTAAAATCGGTCTTCATACACATATTGACCCGCGATATAAAGGCGGTAAAGCCAATGAAAAAACACAAGAATCTTTAGTCTCTTTAATTAATATGGAGGGGGAGGAATTTCTTCATTATCATTTACCAGCCATTAATATTGCACTCTTAAGAGGCACTTATGCTGATGAAAAAGGCAATATTTATATGGATGAAGAAGCGCACCTTGGCGAAAGTTACAGTGTTGCATTAAATGCCAAAGCCCATCACGGAACAGTCGTTGTTCAAGTGAAAGATATTGTTGATAGTCGTCAACAAAATCCAAATCATGTTTTTATACCAGGTTCTCTCGTTGATTACGTTTATGTTGTCGAAGATATCGCCTATCACCGACAATTGATTCAAACACAATATAGCCCTGCGCTATCCGGGCAAATGCGTGTGGCGTCATTGCCGGAGCCACCCTTGCCATTCAGTATACGAAAATTAATTTTACGTCGGGCGGCTCAATTTTTAACAAAAGGCGATACGATTAGCATTGGCTTTGGAATCAATAACGAACTCACGAACCTCCTGCATGAGGAGCGTGTGGAACATCTGGTCCAACCGATTATGGATATTGGCATATTTGGTGGTTTTATCGGAAGTCGTGACTACTACGGTATGAATTTTAACGTTGATGCCCGTATGCGCCACGATTTAACTTGGGATTTCATTTATAACGGTGGGATTTCAATCGCATTTATGAGTTTTGCAGAAGTTGATCAATACGGTCATGTCAATGTCTCATATTTTGGTCATCGAATGAATGGCTGTGGCGGTTTCATTGACATTAGTCAGTCTGTCCAAAAAATTGTTTTCTCTGGCACATTAGTTGCTAGGGGTCAACTGAGTGTGTCGAATCAAGGCTTACATGTTGAACAAGAAGG